>JAYVTU010000016.1:0-5636 GCA_043788485.1 Planctomycetota bacterium | reverse complement strand
TCCCCGTTGCAGGTGCAGAACGGCGGCGGTCAGGACGCCTTTGTAACCAAGATCAATTCAGACGGCACGCTGCTGGTTTACTCGACCTATCTCGGCGGCAGCGGCAGCGACACCGGCAACGGCATCGCCGTGGACAACCAGGGCAATGCGTACATTGTCGGGACCACGAGTTCGGCCAATTTCCCGACCGTTTCGCAGACTGTGCTGCCCGTCCAGACCACGCTCAACGGCACGTCGGACGCCTTCGTGACCAAGATCGACAAATTCGGCGGATCGTTGGTTTACTCCACGTACTTCGGCGGAGAACTGGATGAATCCGGCGTGAAAATTCGCGTGGACAGCCGCGGTGCCGTGTATGTGATCGGCACCACCAGTTCGGTCACCAGCGCCTTCCCGATTTATCCCGGCACAAACACGATCCAGCCCGCCGCGCTGCACAATCAGCCGCTGTTGCCTCTTGCTTCACCAGTGGCGACCGGCGAGCCTTCCTACGCGCGCCCCATCACGCAGCCCAAGACCGTCACGGGCTTGAGCGTCACCATTCCGGCGCGCCCGGCCGTCTCCGAAGGCTTTCTCGCCAAGTTCAATCCCACCGGCACGCCGCTGGTTTACTCCACTTACCTCGGCTCCGGCACGCATCTCTTCCAGTTCGAAGCTTTCGACAACCTGTATCATGCCGACTCCGTGCAGGATGGCACTTTGACGCTGAATAAACCCGCGCTGATCGGCGACATCCGCAACACCAATGTGGCGCTGAACGGATTGGCCACCGACAACGCCGGCAACGCTTATATCACCGGGTCCACCGAAGGCAGTTTCTTCTATACTTTTGGCGCGTATTCGGACATCGCTCCCAAGTTCCCGCTCCCTGGCGAAGATTTCCCCGCGCCGCATACCGTCACTTCAGCGATTTCGTCAGGCGCTCATGCTGGCGGCACCGAGTATTTCCCCGGCGAATCCAGCACCAAAATTTTCGTCGATAACCGCGATGTGATCCTGTGCAAGATCGGCGATTCCAGCCCGCTGATTATCAGCGCGTCTTCACTGCTGGGCACCAAGGGCCTCAATCTTTCCTATCAAATCCAGGCCACCAACGCGCCCACCAGCTTCAACGCCGCGGGATTGCCGCCGGGATTGTTCGTCAACACCGCCGACGGCACCATCTCCGGCGTGCCCACTTCCACAGGCAGCTTCCAAGTCGTGCTCACCGCCACCAACGCCAGCGGCACAGGCGCGCAACTGCTGTACATTACCATCAGCACCCTGCCGCCGACGATCACCAGTTCGCTCGTCGCTTTCGCGAACGTCAACACCATCTTCCGTTATCAGATTACCGCGATCAACGATCCCGGCGTGTACGGCGCGACGAACCTGCCGCAGGGACTGGGCCTCGACGTCAACACTGGCCTCATCAGCGGCACGCCGACCGTTCCCAGCACCACCAACGTGACCATCACCGCCACCAACGCCAGCGGCGTCGATACTCAAATTCTCGTGATCAACGTCCTGCCGCCGCTGCCAGTCATCACCAGCGCCTCGATCACGCAGGGCGTTTACAATCTGCTATATACGTCCGTCGTGCCGCTGTACGCCATCACCGCGACCAACAACCCGTCGCAATACGACGCGTCCGGCTTGCCGCCGGGACTGGTGATCGACAAAGCCACCGGCAAGATCACCGGCACCGCCGGGTCGCTGGGATTCTTCAACGTCACTTTAAGCGCCACCAATGGCGGCGGGACGACCACCGCACTTTGGAAACTTTCAATCGTTCCGCCGCTGGTTCCCGGCATCACCAGCGCGGGCATTGCCACGGCAATCGTCAACGAACCGTTCAGCTACACGATCACCGCAGTCAATAACCCGCTCTCCTATGGTGTGCTGCCATTGCCGCTGCCAGCGGGACTCACGCTCAACAACGTCACTGGCGTGATCTCCGGAATTCCCTCAGCCGCCAGCGTCAATGCCCTGACGCTGCAAGCGACCAATAGCGCCGGCACAGGCTCCAAGCCGTTCACGCTGACCATCGTCAACCCGGCAGTGCCCGTCATCACCAGTCCGCTGAGCGCTACGGCCATCGCCAACACGCCGTTTGAATACGACATCCAAGCCGCCAACCACCCGACTTCTTTCAGCGCCTCGGGACAGCCCGCGGGCCTGACGCTCGATCCCCTGACCGGAAAGATCACCGGCTCGACGGCGGTCGTCACGCCGCCCGGCTCGCCCATCAGTGTGACCATTGGAGCCAGCAACGCCGGCGGAGCCGGAGCGTCGGCGACGCTCGCGTTGACCATCATCGCGCAGCAGATTCCCGTCATCCTGAGCGCCAGCACAGCTCAAGGCTACGTCAACATTCCCTTCACGTATCAGACTCAAGCCAACGGCTCGCCCACGTCCTACGGCGCGGTTGGCCTGCCGCCGGGCCTGACGATCGATCCTGTCAGCGGCTTGGTCAGCGGCACGCCCACGACTATCGTCGGCAGTCCTTTCAGCGCCACGATCTCCGCCACAAACCTCATCGGCACCGGCAGCGCGACGGTGGTCTTCACCATTTCCAGCCCCAGTATTCCAGTCTTCACCAGTCCCACTTCGGCCCTGGGCAACGACGGCGCGACTTTCAGCTACACCATCGCGGCGACAGGCTCGGCCCCGATTGTCTTCGTGGCCTCCAATCTGCCCATGGGCTTAAGCCAGATCAACAACACGACGATTTTCGGCAAGCCTTCAGGCGGCGTGACGCCGGTGTTAATCACCGCGTACAATCCCGCGACCAACCCCACTTTCCCCGGCGGTCCCGCCAATCCCGGCGGCGTCGCCCCCGTCACTTTCGCGCTGGTACTGAACATCGCCTCCGCGCCCGCGACAATTGCCAACACAGTCCTGACCGCCACCGCCACAGTCGGAACGCCCTTTAATTATCCCATCATGACTTCCGGCACGTCGCCGATTTCGGTCTCCACGATCATCACCGCCGTGCCCAATCCGGTGCAGCTTCCCTTGCCGGCCGCGACATTGCCACAAGGCTTAGCGCTCACCGGCAGCATCGCCTCCGGCTTTGCCATCACCGGCACCCCGACGCCCGCGGCCGTCACCAACGGCGGCCCAGTCTCCGTTTACCTGCTGGCCGCCAACACGGTCGGCGGGAACTCCAAGACGTTGCTCCTGACGATCAATCAGGCTTCGCCGATCATCACCAGCAGCCTCTTCGCCAACGGCATCGACGGCTCGCCCTTCAGCTACACTATCGCCGCCACCGGCACTCAAGTGATTACCTACAACGCCGTCAACCTGCCGCCCGGATTGAGCTTCTCCAGCAACGTGATTTCCGGCACTCCGAATTCCTCCGCCATCGGACTCAACAACGTCACGATCTCCGCGCAGAACAAAGGCGGCACGGACACCCAAACGCTCGTCATCCAGATCAACGCCGCCCCGCCGGTCATCACCAGCCCGCTCGTGGCCTCCGGCGCGACCGGCGTGCCGTTCTCCTATGCGATCACCGCCACAGGCTCGCCGACCATCGTTTACTCCATCGCCGCCGGGCCGCCCGGATTGTCCGTCTCGACCAACAAAATCGTCGGCACGCCCACCACTCCCGGCGTTTACAACACAGTCGTCAACGCCACCAATCCGGCGGGCACGGACACCAAGCAAGTCGTGATCACGATCCTTCCGGCGCCGCCCGTGATTTCAGCCGCCGTCGTCACCGGCTTCGACGGCGTTCCACTGACGTTCACGCCCACCGTGACCGGCGCGATTCCGATCACGTTCACTTCGACGACTTTGCCGGCCGGCCTCAGCATCGATCCCAACACGGGCATCGTCTCCGGCACACCCACGGCCCCCGGCACTTATCCCGTGACCATCACCGGCCTCAACGCCGGCGGCACCGGTTCGCAGATCATCACTTTCACGATCAACCCGTCGCCGCCGACGATCACCGGCGCGCTGCTGGTGCAGGCCGCGCCCGGCATCGCCTTCAGCTACACGATCACGGCCTCCGGCACACCGGCGATCAGCTTCCAGGTCGGCAATCTCGCCTCCGCGGCCGGACTGGTCTTCTCGTCCACCACCAACACGATTTCAGGCGTGCCCGCCGGGCCGGTCGGACAAGTGCCCATCACCCTGATCGCCACAAATCCCTACGGCAAGGACGTCAAGGTGCTTGTGATTAACATCGCCATCACGCCTCCGACGCTGACCAACGCGCTTTCAGTCAACGGCCAGGACGGCAAAGCGTTCAGCTTCTTCCTGACCGCCAGCGGCAGTCCGATCATCGTCTTCAGCGCCACGCCATTGCCCGCGGGCCTCGCGTTGAATCCCGCCACCGGCGAAATCAAAGGCACGCCGACGGCCGTCGGTTCCACCGCCGTGGCCATCGGCGCCAGCAATACTTTCGGCGCGGCCCCCGGCAAGACTTTGACCATTAACATCGCGGCTTCGCCACCGGTCATCACCAGCCTGCTGACGGCCACCGGCGGCATCGGCGCGCCATTCGCCTACAACATCACCGCCACAGGCACCGCCCCGATTGCCTTCGCCGCCACGGGCCTGCCGCTGGGGCTTTCGGTGGACTCAAGCAGCGGCCTGATCTCCGGCGTTCCCATTGCAGCAGGCACCACCGTCGTCACGATCTCCGCTACAAACAAAGCCGGTGCCGATACTCAAAAATTGAGCATCACCATCTCGACGCGGCCGCCGCTCATCACCAGTCCCTTGAGCGCCGCCGCCAGCCTGACGCTGCCTTTCACTTATGTCATCACCGCCACGGGCCAGCCGGTCATCACCTTCACCGCCACCAACCTCCCGCCGGGATTGTTCTTCAGCAACAACACGATCAGCGGCCAGGCCACGCTCGCGGGCGTGTACAACGTCACGCTGACCGCCACCAACGACGCCGGCACAGACACGCGCACGCTCGTGATTACCGTCAGCGACGACAGCGACGGCGACGGCTTCCCCGACGATCTGGAATTGTTCCTCGGCACCGACCCGTTCAATCCCAACTCCAACGGCTTCATCAACGGCAAGGGCAGCTTCGGCGTGCTCAACATCGTCAGCATGAAAGTCAAATTGAACTTCAAGGGAGGAGCGGATTCGATCCAGGTCAAAGGCTCGCTGCCCTTGCCCGGCGGCTTCAACCCTTCGGGCCAGCAAGCCGTGCTCTACGTCAGCGGCATCGCGGCAAAAGTCGGTGTGAACGTCAAAGGCTCCTCCCGCGGCAGCACCAGTCTGCAATTGAAGAACGGCATCGGCGGCGCGGGCTTCAGCTTCACGTTCAACGGCAATTTCAAGGTCAAACTCGCCGCCGCCGGCTTCACCAACGACGACGTGCTGCTCCCGCGCACCGTCAGCACCGTCGTCCTAGTGCTGCTCAACAACACGCTCTACCGCAGCGACAAAGTCCTGACTTACACCGCCCGCCGAGGCAAATCAGGCAGCGCGAAGCAGTCGAATTGAAAAGTAAGTGCCGAGTGCCGAGTGCTGAGTGCTGCGTGCGTCAGCAAGCGGCGGGTGGCCCACCCCGCGCGTTAGCGGGGTGGGTGAGCGCAGCGAACAAGAAAACTTCACGCCCAAGACTCACGAATCCATTGGCGTATTATCAGCGAACTGAATGCTTGAATCTTAGTCGAGGA
>JAYVTU010000015.1:0-5414 GCA_043788485.1 Planctomycetota bacterium | reverse complement strand
CAGCGCCTGCACTCCGCCCTGGGCTACGTCAGCCCGGTGGCGTTCGAACAATCCGCCGCGTAACGTATCCCCGCGCCCGTCGAGAGTGGGGAAGTCCAGACTCCGCAAAGCCTGCGCTGGCCGTGGCACCCGGGGCGGGGAGCGCGAACCTGGCGGCTTGGACGGTCGTACCGTCAGCGCGGGCGTTGTGGCTGCACGGTGCGGCCACGCGCGCGGCCCATCCAGGAGCGCTGCCATGACAATCGACGTGTCGGACCTGATCGAACGCATTGTGTCGCATCCCGATCCGCGCGGGCTCGCCGGGGATCATGGGGTGAATCCGCGTGCGACGATCGAGGATATTTTCCTGTCGCCGACGCCGCGGGCGGAGCAGGTGCGGTCGTTTCTTCGTGATCTGGGATACAAGATCGGGCGGGATGAATTTGCGGAGATTGTCGCGGTGCTGCCGCCGGAGTTGTGATTCGAGAGGCGGGTGGCACGGCCAGCGAGTCTTCGAGTCGGCCGTGTTCTTTACGCTTTTTGCCAAGGCACACGGCCGACTCCGCGGACTGCGCTGGCCGTGGCACCCGGGGCGGGGGTGGCGGAAAAATTCAGAACAGCGTGGTCGGTTCGTCATCGACGGGTTCGATGCAGTCGGCGGCGTCGAACTCGGGTTTGTTGACCTTGCGCGAGACGGCGTGCATCGCCATCGCATCGGCGGGGTAGGGGGCGAGGAGCGGGAGAAGAGCGGCGGGGTCGGTGATGTCGAGCGAGAG
The DNA here is from genome assembly GCA_043788485.1 of Planctomycetota bacterium. Taxonomy (GTDB): domain Bacteria; phylum Planctomycetota; class Phycisphaerae; order Phycisphaerales; family Zrk34; genus JAYVTU01. The sequence goes on along the minus strand of JAYVTU010000015.1, from coordinate 4,659 downwards.
CCAGGCGGACTCGGCATCGGGGCCGAGGATGGCGGGCATGCGTTCGTGGATGGGGCGGATGAGCGTGTTGGCAGCGACGGTGATGATGGTGAAAGAGGGGATGACTTCGCCGGTGGCGCGATCGGTCCAGGTTTCGTAGAGGCCTGCGAGTGCGAAGGGCTCGTGATTGGCGAGATGGATGTGAAGCGGGGTTTTGGTTCGGTCGGGATTTTTGCGCCACTCGTAGAAGCCATCGGCGGGGACGATGCAGCGGCGCTTGCGGAGGGCTTCGCGGAATGCGGGCTTTTCGGCGAGCGTTTCAGCGCGGGCGTTGATCATGCGGCTCCCGATCGCCGGATCGTCGGTCCACGACGGGATGAGGCCCCAGTGCATTTCGCGGACGGCGCGGCGGCCGGGGGCGGAGTCGGCGACGATGACGTTGCATCGCTGCGTCGGCGCGATGTTGTAGCGCGGGATGAGCGTGAAGAGGCTGACGGCGAATCGCCGTGCGAGTTCGTGGCTGGAGGTGCTTTGTGTGAAGCGGCCGCACATGGTGGGGGATTTTAGTGAGTTGGAAGGGACGGCGGGGTGGTGGGTGGGGTGCAAAATGGAATTTGAGTTATGGCGATTTGAGGCAGCAAATAGGTAGGGGTGGAGAAAAGGCATGGAGGGCAACTCATGCACGGTGGATGCGGGGGTTGCGAAGATTTTATTCGGAGTCGCCTCGGCGACATTTTTGTGCGCATGGTCGTTTCGCCGAGCCGGGGTGCAAGGGCATAAGTGCTTTTGGGAGCGTGGTGGGAGATTTTGGAGCCGGATTTGGAGTGGTTTTTCGCTGATGTGCGCGTAAGTAGGCGCGAAAAAAATCCACGGACGAAAGTCCGTGGGCTTTTAGCGATGCGTTTGAGGATGGCGGGGGATTTAGCCCTTGGCCATTTTCTCGGCTTTCTTGCGGGCGTCGTCGAGGGTGCCGACGTACATGAAGGCGCCTTCGGGGAGATCGTCGCCTTCGCCGTCGCAGAGGCGTTTGAAGCTCGCGATGGTTTCCTTGAGCGAGACGTAGATGCCCGGGAAGCCGGTGAACTGTTCGGCGACGAAGAAGGGCTGTGAGAGGAAGCGTTCGATCTTGCGGGCGCGGCCGACGATGCGCTTGTCTTCTTCGGAGAGTTCGTCGACGCCGAGGATGGCGATGATGTCCTGCAGGTCCTTGTAACGCTGGAGGATCTGCTGAACGCGGCGCGACACGGCGTAGTGCTCGGCACCGATGATGCCGGGGTCGAGGATGGTGGACGTCGAGGAGAGCGGATCGACGGCGGGGTAAATGCCCTTCTCGGCGATGGAGCGGGAGAGCACGACGAAGGCGTCGAGGTGGCTGAACGCGGTGGCGGGGGCGGGGTCGGTCAGGTCGTCGGCGGGGACGTAGATGGCCTGCACGGACGTGATCGCGCCCTTTTCGGTGGAGGTGATGCGCTCCTGGAGCTCGCCCATTTCGGTGGAGAGCGTCGGCTGATATCCGACGGCGGAGGGCATGCGGCCCAGCAGCGCGGAGACTTCCGAGCCGGCCTGGGTGAAACGGAAGATGTTGTCGACGAAGAGGAGCGTCTCTTTGCCGGAGGCGTCGCGGAATTCTTCGCACATGGTGAGGCCGGCCAGCGCGACGCGGAGACGGGCGCCCGGGGGCTCGTTCATCTGGCCGAACACCATGGCGACGCGGTCGAGGACGGAGCGTTCGACGCCTTGGGCGTCCTTGAACTTGGCTTCGGACATTTCGAGCCAGAGGTCGTTGCCTTCGCGGGTGCGTTCGCCGACGCCTGCGAAGACGGAGAACCCGCCGTGCTCACGGGCGATACGTGCGATCATTTCCTGGATGACGACGGTCTTGCCGACGCCTGCACCGCCGAAGAGGCCGATCTTGCCGCCGCGGACGAAGGGGCAGAGGAGATCGACGACCTTGATGCCGGTCTCGAGGATCTGCGTGCGGGGGTTGAGGTCGACGAACTGCGGCGGGGCGCGGTGGATGGGCGAGGTCTTGGTGGCGGCGACGGGACCCTTCTTGTCGATGGGCTCGCCGAGGAGGTTGAACACGCGTCCGAGGACGGGCTCACCGACGGGGACCCGGACGGAGTCGCCGGTGTCGGTGGCGCTCATGCCGCGCTTCAGGCCGTCGGTCGAACCGAGTGCGACAGCGCGGACGCGTCCGCCGCCCAGGTGCTGCTGGACCTCGCCGACGAGTCGGCGATTCTGGCCGTCGATCGGGATGGTGACCTCGATCGCGTTGTAGATGTCGGGCAGGTGTCCCTCTTCGAACGTGGCGTCGAAGGTGGAGCCGATGACTTGGGAGATTTTTCCGACGGTAGCCATGAGAATTCTCGCCTTTTTGAGGGGGGTGGATTATAGCGGAAGCGGCGCAGAGTAAAAGGGGGCGCGGGGAGGCGTGAATTCCGGGATTTCTTTTACGCTATCGTGGCCCCGGAGCGGCTGTTAGAATTGTTTGCGTCGTGACTGGGGCACAAATCTCTGATGGATAAGTTGAACGAGGACATCATCCGGATCCTGGTCGCCGTGCTGGTCGGGGCGTTGATCGGCGCTGAGCGCGAGTTTCGCGACAAGGCCGCAGGTCTCCGTACGATGACGCTCATCTGCCTCGGCTCGGCGCTGTTCACGATGTTCTCCTCCAAACTCGGCGGGCCCAACGAGGCCGCCCGTATCGCCTCGAACATCGTCGTCGGCGTCGGCTTCCTGGGCGCCGGTTCGATCGTGCGGAACAACGGCCGCGTCTTCGGGCTCACCACCGCATCGACCGTCTGGCTCTCGGCGGCGCTGGGCATGGGCGTCGGCGCGGGGTACTACGAACTGGTCGCGGTCACGACGGTCATCTCACTGATGGTGCTGCGCTGGTTCCCGCTCGTCGAGCCGCACCTGAGCCGGAAATACGAGCTGCGCGTCTACCAGATCGTCTGCGCCAACGATGTGGATCGCATCGACGAGCTGGCGGCGATGGTCGCCGCATGCAAGATGGAAGTGAATCACCGCCAGCAGCGCAAGGCTTCGGAAACGGAGATGATCTGCGTCTTCGAGGTCGAGGGCCGCGAAGATTACCACGAGAAGTTCACACGCCACCTGCTGGCGGACTCGACGATCAAGAGTGTGACGTTCTGAAATTGCATCAACGCAAATTGTTCACAGTCTTCCGGGTTCGCGGCGGCCGGCGCCCTGGCGGTGGGTCAGGCTGTCGCCCAGGTCGGCGCGGGCGGCTTCGACGTAGTCCTGCAGCTTTTTGACGACTTCGGGGTTCTCGGCGGCGACGTTTTTCTTCTCGCCGATATCGGTGCTCAGGTCGTAGAGGGCCAGCGGTGTCGTGAGCTCCACATAGTTTCCAGGCCTGCCGCCGGTGCCGCCCGGCTTGCCGTTGAGCGAGCGATAGCTGCGGGGCATTTCGAGCTTCCACTTGCCGCTGCGCAGTGATTCGAGGTCGTTCTGGTGGTAGTAGAAGTAGAGCACCTCGTGCGGCGATTTTGCGTCCTTTTCCCCGGTCATCAGCGGCGAGATGTCCAGGCCGTCGATCTTGTTCTTGGGCAGCGTCGCGCCGGTGAGCTTGGCGATGGTGGGCAGGAGGTCGATCGTCATGCACGGCTCGTCGCAGGTCGCGCCGGCGGGGATCTTGCCGGGCCAGCGCATCAGCGTCGGCTCGCGGACGCCGCCGTCCCAGCTTGTGCCCTTGCCCTCGCGGAGCGGGCCGGCGCTACCGGCGTGGTCGCCGTAGACGAGCCACGGGCCGTTGTCGGAGCAGAAGACGACGAGCGTGTTGTCGTCGAGGCCGTACTTCTTGATCGCGTCGAGGATCTCGCCGACGGACCAGTCGAGTTCCTCAATGACATCGCCGAAGAGGCCGCGCTCGGTCTTGCCTTTGAATTTGTCGGAGACGTGGAGCGGGACGTGGCACATCGAGTGGGGCACGTAGAGGAAGAAGGGCTTGTCCTTGTTCCTCTCGATGAAGCTGACGGCGTGCTCGGTGTACCAGGTGGTGAGCTGATTCTGCTCTTTGTCGGTGACATCGGCGATGACGACCTTGTTGCCGTCGATGAGCGGGAGCGGGGGGTAGTCTCTGGCGGCTCCGGGGCGGTGGGGCCACATGTCGTTGGAGTAGGGCAGGCCGAAGTATTCGTCGAAGCCGTGCTGGAGCGGGAGGAATTTTTGCGAGTCGCCCAGGTGCCACTTGCCGTAGATGGCGGTGGCATAGCCGAGGGGCTTGAGCATCTGGGCGATGGTGGTTTCCTTGTCGGAGATTCCGTGGTTGCTGTGCGGGCCGAGCGCGCCGATGATGCCGACCCGGTTGGGGTAGCAGCCGGTGAGCAGGCCGGTGCGCGACGCGGAGCAGACGGCCTGTGCGGCGTAGAAGCTGGTGAACTTCGTGCCCTCGGCGGCCATCTTGTCGAGGTTGGGCGTGGTGTAACCCTTGGCGCCGAACGGGCCGATGTCGCCGTAGCCCATGTCGTCGATGAAGATAATGACGATGTTGGGCGGACGATCCGCGGCGGCGGCGCGGCTGGCGGGGATGAGCAGCGAAGCGATCGCGAAACAGAGGATCATGCGGAGAATGCGAGGCATGATGGCGTCCTTTTACGAGCGAGTGCAGCATCGGGTGCCACTGGTCGGCGGTTCCTCCGCAGACCAGTGCTC
>JAYVTU010000014.1:0-22895 GCA_043788485.1 Planctomycetota bacterium | reverse complement strand
GCCTTGAACTCTTTGCTGTAGTGCTTGCGGATCATGACGGGCTCCTGTGGGTGTGGCATTATGCCGCGCCCCGCGCCCGTCGAGAGTGGGGAAGTCCAGCCGACTCGAAGACTCGCTGGCCGTGGCACCCAATACAATTCACTTCACCACCTTGCCCTCTTCGACATCCGCGGCGTCGCTCTCGGGCTTGCCGTGATCCTTCGACGGCGGCACCTCGATCACGCGCACATTGTCAAAGCAATACTTCGCCGCGGGCCAGTACGGATAAATCTGAATGCGGATCCAGCGCACATCCTCCGTCAGCTCGCGCCCGTTGGGGTGACACGGATCGTGGTGCGTGTACGTCTTCCAGTCGTCCGAACCGCCGACCGCGAACCAGCGCTGATACGCATAGCGCAGCCGGTAGCGCACCGGCTTGCCGTCCTTCGTGTACTCCGGCTCGCCGCGCGGCCCGCGGAAAAGCTGCTGCACCGCAGGCTGCTCATCGCCAAAGCTCAACGCAACCTTCTCGTCATAACCGCGGACGAAGACCTTCGCCCGCGGCCCCTTCGCATCGACGTACACCTTGTACGCCCCGCCCTTCTTGATCGGGATCAACTCCGAGGCGTAAAACCCGCCGTCGTTGCCTCCGATCGTGTCGTACTTCGGCTCAACGGTCGGCTCCTTCGCCGGCGCCTCCTTGTTCGCCGCGCCTTTGACAAACAGCTTGATCCACCACGCATAAGCCTGGCTCTGCTTCACATCCGTGTCGATGCCGATGTAGCGGCCGCGCTTCGGGTCGGCGTCGGTCTCCCAGTGGAACACGAGATTGTCGGGCTTCTGCCAGTGCGCCGGGCCGTCGCCCGTGTCGTTCGCCTTTTCAAAGTCGCCGTTGGGAATCAGGTTCACCGCGCCCTCGGGCGGCGATTCAACGGTGATGTCCCCGGCGGGCGAAACGGGGATCTTCAGCGGTTTGAATCCCTTGTCCTGCGCACTCGCGACCGAGCAGCAGCACGTCATAACGAGCATTGCAATCGTGCGTTTCATTTCATTTCTCCTGGAGCGCCGCCGCCGCCTGCTGACGGTACGGGCCCTTGAGGCCCGATGCGATCAGCGCCTTGAGCGCCGCATTCGATCCCGCGACATCGCCGCTCTGCTTGAGCGCCTGCGCGAGAAGCCAGCGTGCCTCCGCCTCGTACTCCGCGCCCTCCGCCAGATCGATCGCGAGCTTGAGCGGCCGGATCGCCGTCGCGGACTGGCCATCGAACTGCCGCACCTTGCCGAGCCAGAAAAGCACATCTCCGTGCATCTGATCGGAGGGCAGTTCATCGAGCCATTCTTGCAGGATCAAACGCGCCTGACCGAATTGTCGCTTGGCGACGTGCTGCTGCAGATCCTCCGGATACGCCCCGCTCTTGGCCGCACGCACCGCCGGCGGCAGCGGCGACTCGGCCAGCTGTTCCGCCAGCCCGTAACCCAGCGCCGCCTTGTCGAGCCGCCGGCTCCACAGATACGCATCGCCTATCGCCACGTGAACCTCGTGCAGCGCCTCCGCCGACGCCCGCGGCTTCTTCGAGTTGACGATGATCGGCTGCGCCTCGGCGTACGCCGCCTCCGCCGCCGCCAGATCGCTGCGATCAATGCCAAGCACGCGGATCAGACGCGCATAATTCACGAGCTTCGTCGATGGAGAATCGATGAGCCCGATCGCGGCTCGCAGATGCTCCGCGAAACGCGGCGCCTGCTCCGGAGTCACCGTCCCGTCCCACGCCGCCGTCGAAAGCCCCGCATCGCCGATGATGATCAGGTGCGCCTCGGCCTGCGCCCTCTTGTCCGCATCGGGACGCTTGAGCAGCAGATCGCTCATGCGCTGCGCCGCGGCGCTGTCGCCCGATTCTGCTGTGAAACGCACATATTCGCCCAGCAGCGATGAAGAAAGCTGCGCGGCGTCGTACGTCTTGACGATCGGCGCGTATTCGCTGATCCGTGATTCCTTGTAAGGCCCCGCGAGATGCTCGATCGGAAACACGACCAGCGGCCACGCATGTTTCACACGCTGCCCCTGCGGCCCGGTCGCGTCGAGCGACACGCTGTACCGGCCGTTCTGCAGGTACACGTGCTCCGCACTCGCGCCGGTCCCTGTGATGCCGTCGCCGAAATCCCACTTGAATGTCCAGCCGTTCCAATCCTGCGCCTCCACCCCGCCGTCGGCGGTGAAGCGGTAGCGTGTGAACTGCCCGAAGCTGCGGTGCTTCGGCCAGACGTTGTCCACCAGTTGCGGATGGAGCACGACCGTGCGCTGCCCCGGCGCAGTTTCGTAACACTGCACCGTCGCGGGGCGAGGCCTTGGAAACGACGCGATCGGGATGCCGCCGAATATCTTGTCCCCCGGCGCTTTCCAGCCCAAGAACGCCATCTGATACAACTGCACCTCTTCGTGCAGATACTCCACATAATGCGGCCCCTCGGTCAGCGTGACGGTCGCGTTGTACTGGCCCCGCCGACCGCGATCCTCCGTGTGTCTTCCGGGCCAGTGCACCAGATCCTTGCCGTCGAGAAAGCTGAAGCTAGCCTCGTTGCTCGCGGTGCAGAAGCTGTACGTGCCCGGCGCGGGCACATGGATCCAACCGCGATAGATGCTGATGTAGTAGTCGCTATTGCCGAACGGATTCAGGCCGTCGCTGATGCCGGTGCGGTAGCTCGCGCCGTCGGGTTCCGGCGAGGCGGCGACGAGCGCGAGCATTTCGGAAACGCTGCGCGGATTCTCGGCTTCTTCCGGCCGGCGATGCGTCGCGAGCACGATGCCCGTGCGCGGGATCCATCCACCGGCGCCAGGCCCCGGCTTCGGCGGCCCCTGGCCCAGCGGCGTGTCGAGCGTCCGCATCGGATCACGCGCAGCTCCACCCTTTCCGAAATAGACGAAGTAACGCCCCGCCCCGTTGCCGGCCGCGCGGAAGCTGAGCATCGACACACGGGCCGGATCGTGAAACGTCACCTCATACGGCACCGACTTCCCCGCCTCGTCGAACACACGCAAATCATCCGCATTCTTCGCCGCCAACCCATCGTGATGGATCCGCACCCATCCCACATCTCCGCCCTCCTCGCCCGCCGGTTCGACCAGGATCACCGCGCGGTGCGACCAGCCCGCCGCGTGCCAAGCCTGTGCAAAACAAGGGGTGGCAAGCAGCATCACGATCGCAGCGACGACGACATTCCGCGTCACGTTCATTTCGGTGAACCCGCGGGCGTGGGGTTACCCGCCGTCGAAAGCGCCTTGTAGTATTCGCCGACGAGGTCCTCGTATCCCTCTGGCAGCGCCTGGCCCGATGCGGCGCTGATCTGCTTGCGCATATCCGCCGGGAGGTTCGGCGCCTTGCGGAGCGAGAGCTCGACCGCCTGATCGATGTGCGACTGGTCCGCGCGGAGCTCGCCGATTGCCGTCTTGCGCTTGCGCGTGGCATCGTCGTAGCGGTGATCCTTCGCGTCCTGCTCGGCGCTGGTCATCAGCTCCAGCGCCCGATCGACGTGCTGCGAGCTCTTGCCGTTCGCCTGCGTCATGTGGGCGATTTCCTGCATCTTCTCGCGCATGGTTTTGTGAAGCGCATCGAGCCGCTCGTGTTCACGCGTGAAATCGGGCGGCGTCCCGCCCTGCAGGCCGCGCTCGCCCTCGCCGGTCTTTTTCCCGCCGCCCGTGGCCCCGCGCGGATCGAGCTGCTTTTTGCTCTTCACATCGCCCGCTTCATATTTTTCATTCGTCGTGCGCGCCGGCGTCGGCCGACCATCCAGCGCCGGATTCGAATCGCCCACCATCTGGCCCGACGCCTTGCCCCGACGCCCCGCGCCGGATCGCCCCGTCAGCTCCGAGTCGTTGGGAAGCTGATTGCCGGTCTTGCCATTCGCGCCGAAGCTGCTCATCGGGCCATCCGTCACGTCCCACCCCGCCTGACCGGCGAAACTCGATGTCGAAGTCTTGTCGTCCGCGTCCTTGTCGAATTCCTCGAGCTCCTCGATGAGATCGCCCACGAGGTCCTGCAGCTTCTCGGGCAGCTCCGGGATCGACGCCGCCGTCTTGCCCTCCGGGTGATCTTCCATCACCCACTTCGTCGAGTCGCCCTTGTCGGCGAGCCACAGCTCCAGATCCTCGGCGATCTTCGTCGCCGTCGCCTTGCCGTTCTCCTCGGCGGGAGTCGCGATCTCCTGCGTCGGGGGCTTCTTCTTTTTCTCGATCTCCTCGAAGATCGGCTTCATCGTGTCGGCCAGGCTCGAATCCTTCGAGAACCCCTCGGGCAGTTTCGCCAGCTCATCGACCGTACCCTTCGTCCACTCCTTCCACCGGTCCAGCCGATGTTCGATGTCCGCCAGGGCCTTGAGCTCCTCGGCGCTCGTCTCATCAGACTTCCGCTTGGGCATCTTCTCGTACTTCTCGTCGATGTCCTTCATATCGGTCAGGAACTTGTCGAGATCCTTTGAGAGTTGCTGCAACTTCGCGGTGACCTGCTTCGCGGCGGGAGCGTTATCCTGCTCCATCTTCTTGAGCTTGTGGGCGACCAGATCGTCACGATCGAGCCGCAGCAGGATCGCTTCGAGCCGCTCGACGATCTTGTCCTGCAGCGGCAGCGATGCAGCGGCGAGCTGCTTGCCCGTCTCGTGCTGCGTCGAGTCACGGTACCCCTCGAGATCCGAGAGCACCTTCGCCATCGGGTCCGCAGCGAGATCACGCAGCTCGTCGATGATCGTCTGCCCGGGGAACGCGGACTTCTGCATCACATCCGCGACAAGCTGCGTCCGCCGGATGATCAGGCCCTGCCGATCGACGAGCCCGGTGGCGGCGAGCATCGTCGCCGTCTCGCCGCGATTCTGGCGCTGGAGCTTGATCACCTCGCGGATCGCCGTCGCGAAATCGCCGAGCTGCTGGCCGAGCACCTGCTGGGCCTGCGCTGCGTTGAGCACGATGAGATGGAACACACGCGTCTGTGCGCGTCCGGGCCCCGGCGCTTCAGCGGTGCCGGGATTGCGGTCCTCGGCGGTGGCCCAGTACTGCAGGTGATCGCCGGGCTGCAGGCCCAGCTCCTTCACGCTGCGGGTCAGCGCGAGAGTCACCTGCCGCGGCGGCTTCGCGCCATCGTTCGCCCACTCGGCGAGCACTTTCGGGGCCGCATTCTCGACCTTCTTGCCGAGCAGCCGCACCGGGCCGAGACCGTAGCGGTCCTGCGCCGCGATCTCGAACGTGATCGATGCCTCGGGCGGAATGCTCAAATCCCGCCCCGGATGCGTGATCGCGATCCCCGGCGGCTCATCACGCAGCAGCGCAATCGTGTACGTCGCCGGCGCATCCACTTCATACCCCTGCACATCGAGCATCTTCAAGTGATACGAGCCCGCCGCCGTGATCGGCAGCGCGATACTCCACGTCCGCGTATTAACGCCGGCCTTCATCTCCAGCGGCGCGGCGCCCTTGAGACTCAGCGCGAGCGTCTGCAGGTCTTTGTTCGTCTTCACCGTCAGATTCGCGACCGTGCCCGCCAACGCCTGGATGTGACCGTCAAAATCCTTGATCGTCTCATCCTCCGCGGCGGTGTACGCCGGCAGGTGATACGTCACGCTCATCGCATCGATGCGCGGCCGCGGATCGACGGTGATCGGCAGCTTCGCGCTCGCCGCATCGCCGCAGAGCACGATCAGGCTCATGCTCGCATCGACCGCCGGGAACGTGTAACTGAACGAGCCGTCGGCCGCGGTCTTCATCTCCAGCCGGCGTGATCGGCCCATCGCATCGGACCACTGGAGCGTCGCGTGATCCGGGCCGCGCTCGCCGTTCCGCTGGCTCGCCACCGCGGTGATCGTCAGCGGTGAACCTTCGAGCAGCCGCTGCGGCTGATCGGGCGTGACCTTGAGTGTCGTGTACGTGAACGGCGAGATCGACGCGAAAGGCAGCAAGACGCGCATCGTGCTCGCCGCCATCGCCGGGCCCGACAGTGCCGCGTAGAGCAGACCGATCGCTGCGACGCATCCCAGCCCCGCCGCGGCACGCTTGAGCAGCGGCGAACCGACGACCGCCGAGGCGTCGATCGCGTCCATCGCTTCCGCGCCCTGGCTGACGATCGCCTCGATGAGCCGCGCGACCGCTGGCTGCGGCGTTCGGCCGAGCTGAAGGGCATTGATGATTCTGTTTTTCGCGCTCGGCGAGCGGAGCTCGATCATGGACGCGAAGTAATCATCGGTGTGACTGATCCGCAGCGGGCCGACCGCGTGCCACAACATCGCCGCCATTGTGCCGTAGAGCACAACGGCCGCCGTGACGCGTCCGAGCGTCCCCATCGCCAGGGCATGATCGACGCCCGTCATCAGCAGCAGCACCGCGGCGGCGACCGTCAGCGCGACGACCTCGCCCTCGACGAGCCTGCGCAGGCACCAGTTCGATTTGATATGGCCGAGCCGATCCACCAGTTGCATGTAGGCTTCAGTCATCGCGTGCTCCGCTTATACCAACTGGTTCCGCCGCCGCAGCAGCCATTCCGCGCTCATGAGGCCGATGAAAAGCACCAGCACCACGGGCGAATTCCACAGGTGCGTCGTGCGGACCTCATACGTTACGCGCGGCTCGGCGGCCGGACCATCCAGCCAACCGGCCTGCGCGGCGGTGTCATCAATATCAGCGTAATAGCCGCCCGTCTCACGCGCGATCGCGGCGAGCCGCGCGGCGTCCGTCGAGGGATTGTCGATCTCCAGGCTCGAACCGCGCACGACGAACTCCGTCACCTGATTCGCGACATCGCTGCCGCCGGCGACCAGTTTCGCCTGCAACATGAACCGCCCCGAGCGGTCGGGGAAATAGGTCGCGTTCCAGCGGTTCGGATCGACCGTTGAAACAGTCGCGGGGACGGTCACGATATTCCCGCCGGGGCCGGTCACCGCGAGCTGCATGGTCAGCGTGCCGCCACCGGTCTGGCCGGGGATCACCGCCGCGGGATTTCTTGCCACGTTGATCGACGCCTTCTCCCCGCGCCCGTAACTCGGTGAATCGGTCGTGACGACCAGCGGCGTCGGCGGGCTCTGTGCCTCACGCCCGGCAAGCCAGCGCACCATCTGCGACCAGAAGCGGACGTAGAGCGTGTCGGGCCTCCCGGCGAGGCGCGGCATGCGCGACCAGCGCCACGTCGTGTCGGCTGTGATCAGTCCGACGCGACCCTTGCCGAATGGTTGCGTGGCGAGCACCACAGCTCCCAGCGCATCGCTTCCGCCGGGGATCGGCGATGGGTGACGCGAAAGAACCGTCGCGCCGGGTTTCGCCGGGCCGACGCCCACGACGCCCGGCAGCTCCGGCAGACTCTGCCACAGCGCCGCGTCCTCCACGCTCGATCCGCTGAGGAACATCGCCGGGTGCGTCAGGCCCTCGGGCGTTAGCTTGAACGCGAACGGCTGCTCGATCTGCTGCGGCGTCTGCAGCGGTTCGACGGGAAGCATCGGCCCGATCGGCGTCTGCCACAGGCCATCGGGCGCGAGATTCTGGTAGCCGCCCATCACCAGCAAGCCGCCCCCGGCTTCGACCCACTCGCGCAGCGCCTTGTACGATTCGCCTTCGAGCATGCGCGACTCGAAATCACCGAGCAGCACGGCGTCGATCTTCTTGAGTCGCTCCGCCGTGACGAGTTCACCGCTCAGCAGCGAAGTCGTCGCCGAAGCGCTACTCGGATTCGCGGCGCGGACCAGCGTGGCGAGGTCGATGTCCGGGTCCTCGTGCAGGCGGTCGCGGAGGAATGTGAACTCGTTGCGCAGCGTGCCCTCGACGAGCAGCACGCGGATCGGCTCGGCCTCGACGCGGAGGCGGAACGGCATGGCGTTGTTCATCGCCGTGCGCTCGCCGGGCTGCGGTTCGAGACGCGCGTCAAGCACAAAGTCGCCGGGCTCATCGGGCGTGAATGACACGGTCAGCGGTTTCTGCAGCGACCCCGCGGGCAGTTCAACGGGCTCCGTGTGCAGCACCTTGCCAGCGCGCTCGATCGTCACAGGCACTTTCATCGCCGCGCCGCCGTCCTTGGTGACCAATAGCTTCACGGTCACCGTGTTGTGCACACGCACGCGCGGCGGAGCATCGACCGAAACGATCGCCAGGTCGAGCGACTTCTCCGTGTCCGGCCCGCGGCGCGGGAAGCCGACGGCGTAGACCGGGCAGGGATATTCGTTCATCGGCTGCGCGACCTGCCGCGCGGTCGTGTCCTGCCCGTCGCTGAGCAGAAGCACCGCTTGAAGCCCCTGCCCGCGCAACCGGCCCGCGGCGGCGTGGAGCGCGCGCTGCAGATCCGTCTGATCCATCTGCGGTTCGGCGGGCGCGGCGTCGAGCGGTCGGCCATCGATGCCGAACCAGCGCACGTCGAATTTCTGCTTCACGCGCGCGGCGACATCCGATTTGTCGAGCCACTGCTGAAGCCGTGCATAGCGCGAGCCGGACGCGCTGCCGCTGTCATACGGCAGCGACATGCTCTGCGAATCATCGACGATGATCGCGACCTTCGGCCGCTGTTCCTGCCGCGTCTGGCTCGTCCACGCGGGCTTGATGATCGTCAGCAGGATCGCCGCGACACCGGCGAGGCGCAGGCCCATCAGCCACCACGTCAGCCGCCACCCGCTGCGCCGGTACATCCTCGTATAGGTGAGGACGACCGTCACGATCGACGCCCCGACCAACGCGGCCCACAGCCACGGCGGATCGAAGTTCTCGAGCATGAACGTGGCGAGCTTCATCGTGTCACGCAGCCTCCGAAGGACGCGTCGCGCGCTCGACAACCATCGACGGCGGGCCGACCGCGACGGTCGCCGCTTCGCCGCCGCGCAGTTTTGCAAGGCGGTTGGCGAGCCAGGGCTCGACGAGCGCCGCTACCAGCGCGATGAGCAGCAGCGCATCCCAGATGCTCAGGCCCTGCCGCGCGAGGCGCGCGGTCGAGACGACCGATGCGGTGTCGTCGACCCACGCCCAGTTCACCGCGGGGTCCATCAGCGGCTTGAAGTATTCTTCAGTGGCGTAAATCGTCTGCGATTCGTCGGCGGGGATGTTCACGGCCAGCGCGTAGGCCGGGGCCGCGTTGGCCTCGCCGGTGGCCGGCGCGGCGCCTTCGGTGACGGTGTAGACGCCGGCGTGTTCGGTCTGCGTGAAGAGGAGCGACGGGCCGGCGGGGCCGGATTCGAGCGTGGGGTAGAGGATGTTTCCGGCGGGCGTGGTGACGCGCGGATTTTTCTGCTGCGTCACCGAGGCGGGGAGTTTCACGCTCTGCCCCGCGGCGAAGAATCCGGCGGAGCCGACCTGCGGCTGCGCGAGGTAGCCGACGAGACGGTAGATCCACGGCACGAAGACGGGTTCGAGCGGCAGGTTGGTCCAGTCACGATCGAGTGTGGAAGTGAAAAGGACCACACGGCCTGAGCCGAAGCGTTTTTCGACGAGCAGCGCATCACCGGCGTCGCTCTGCATCAGGATGTCGCCGCCGCCCCCGGAATCACCATGGGCCGCATCGAGCTTGTAGCGTGCGGTGAACTTCACGTCGGAGAGGCTGCCGCGTGAGCTAGCGCTGAAACCGGCGGTCGCGGGGTGCGATTCGTCGGCCCATGCGACAAAACCGGCGGTCTTCGCATCGTCGAGCTTGGCGAGCAGCTTGCCGGGGAGGATGCCGCCGTGCAGGCGGCCGGCGCCGGTCCATTTGTTGTACGCGGCGGGATCGACGCGGTCGCCGAGCGTGATGAAGAGGCTGCCGCCGGCGTCGACGTAGTGCTCGAGCGCTTCGACGGACGGCGGCGGGAGATCGGCGACGTTGGCGAGGACGATGAGATTGTAGTCGGCAAGCTTCGCGCGGCTGAGCAGCGGCGGCGTGATCTCCTTGAGCGCGACGGTCTTGTCCGCGGAGACGTAATCCCGGCCGAGGTCGGAGGTCTGATCGAGCGGCCGAACGAGCATGGCGGCGCGGAAGAAGAGCAACTCGTCCGATGCGGAGATCTCGGACGGAGCGCCGTTGACCGCGAGCACCTTGAGGCGATCCTCCACGGCGAGCGCGAAGTAGCGGCGGTTGTCGGCGGGGATCGCGTCGGCGGCGTCGGGCTGCGCGGGGTCCACCTCGATGCGGCCGCGGTGCCAGCCGGCGACGGCGAAACGGTGGACGAAGCGGGTCACGGCGCTGCGCGACGGACCGATTTCCAGTTCGCGGTGCGCGACGATCTGGTCATCCACGACGAGATTCAGGCCGATCTTTTTGGCGACGAGTGCGGAATTACTGGCGAGGACGCGAAACGTGAAGGGCACGCCGAGCATCGGCCGCGGCGCGCCGTACTGGATCGCGTCGATGGAGATGTTGGCGGGATTCGTCTGTGTGGGGCGCGAGGAGACGAGGAATAGCGCGGCGAGCGGACCGGCGGAGAGGCCGGCGCCTTCGGGCAGCGCGGAGGCGGCGAAGTCGCTGAAGATGTAGACGTTTTTCGTCTCGGAGCCCTCGCCGAGCGTCTGGCCGGCGGTGGCCGCGGCGCTGGCAATATCGGTGCCGAGGTCGGTGAGCTCGACGTCGCGGATCGCCTGTTTGACCTGCGCAAGATCGGTCGTCGGCGGATCGAAGAGGATGCGCGGCCCGGCGTCGCGCTTCCCGGCAAGGATCACGGTCGCCTTGTCGCCGCGCGTGGCGGCGAGCTCATCGACGACCTGCAGCGCCGCGGCCTTGGCACGGTCGAGCAGCATGCCTTTGTTCTCGATGAGCCCCATCGAGGCGGAGTCGTCGATCACGATGGCCACGGTCTGCTTCCCGCCCAGCGGCGCGAGCATCGATGCGAGCCAGGGGAGTCGGAGCAGCGGCTGGGCGAGCGCCAGGGCGAGCAGGGCCAGCAGCGCCATGCGCATCAACATGAGAAGAATGTCCTGCACGCGGGCACGCCGGGCGGTGCGGAGGAACTGCTCGTCGAAGAATGCGGTCGTGGAGAAGACAATCTTGTTGCGACGCTGCGCACGGCGGAGGTGCAGCACCAGCGGGATCACCGCGGCGGAAAGGCCGAGCAGAAACCAGGGGGCGAGGAAGATCATGCGATCGCGTGGTTCCCGGGGTTCATCCGATCGGCACGCCGCCCATGCTCTGGCGACGCGTCAGGTATTCGGCGAGGAAGGTGTGGAACGGTTGATCGGTCGAGGCCAGCGCGTAGCCGATCTCGCGGAGTTGGCAGCCGGTGCGAACGGTGTCGATGTATTTCGTGATCGCCTGCAGGTAGTGGCGGCGGACGGCCTCGGCATCGGCGGTCACGATGCGGCCCGTCTCCGAATCCTCGATCTGCCCGGCGTCGCGGAAGGGGAAACTCAGCTCCGCGGGGTCGAGCGTCTGGAGCACGATCACCTCGTGCTTGCGGTGACGGAAGTGCCCGAGCGATTCGAGTAGCGCAGCGGGATCCGCGGCGGGGCCGAAGAGATCGGAGATTACGATCACCAGCGCCCGGCGATTGATCCGCTCGGCGAGTTCGTGGAACGTGCCGGGCAGATCGGTCTGACCGCTGGGCGTGACCTGTTCGAGATTCTGCAGGATGGCGTGAAGATGCGCCTTGCCCTGCCGCGGCGGGATGTTCGTGCGGACTTTTTCGTCGCAGACGATCAGGCCGAATGCGTCGTGCTGCGACTGCATGAGGTACGCCAGCGATGCGGCGATGAAGCAGCCATATTCGAGCTTGCTGATCGCGCCGCCGTGGCGGTAGCTCATCGACTGGCTCGCGTCGAGCAGGATATAGCAGCGGAGATTGGTCTGCTCCTCGTACTGCTTGATGTAGAGCCGGTCGCGCTTGGCGAGGATCTTCCAGTCGAGATAGCGCGGCTCATCACCGGGCACATACTGCCGATGCTCGGCGAACTCGACGCTGAACCCCTTGTGCGGCGAGCGGTGCTGGCCGGCGAAGAGCCCCTCGACGACGAGCCGCGCCGCGAGGCCCAGGTTCTTGAGCTTCGCCAGCGCTTCGGGGTCGAGATATTTGGTGCCTTGAGCGGGCTCGGTCATGTGCGGCTTCGCATCATCGCGGGGTTACGTTTCTCTTGAAGCACGCGCCACGCCCAGAGGATCCCCATCATGCTCACCAGCCCGAGCGGCGCGGAGAGCAGCAGGATCACGCCGTTGACGGCGCCGAAGAATTCGTTGCGTTCCCCGTCCGTCATCCCCCGGACGCGCGGGTTGATCCCATCGACCAGAACGGCGAAGCCCCGGTTGATCAGATGAAACCACAACCACACGCACGGCAGCGCGATGAAAAGGATCGCCAGCATCATCTTGAATAGGCGTGTCATCGTGTTTACGCCGCGCCCAGCGCATCGTATTCGGCGGGAGTGGGTTCGCTGACTTCCTTGAGGAGCCGCGCGACAATCGCATCGGAGTCCATGCCCTGCGCCTCGGCGTGGTAGTTGGGGATCACGCGGTGACGCAACACCTGCGGGGCGACCATGCGGACATGCTCGGCGGTCACGTTCACGGAGCCCAGCAGCGCGGCCCGGGCCTTGGCGGCGAGGGCGAGGTACTGCATCGCGCGCGGGCCGATGCCCCACGTGACAAATTTCCTGACGAACTCCGGAGCGAGCGGATCGGCGCTGCGCGTCGCGCGCCCGAGCTTCACGCAGTAGTACGCCACGTGATCGCTGACCGGGAGCTGACGGATGATCTTCTGGATCGACGTGATCTGATCGGCGCTGAGCACCTTGCTGATGCTCTTGCTCTCGATCGCCGCGGGGTTCGATTTCACGATCGCCAGTTCTTCCTTGATGCTCGGGTACTGCACGCGGAGCATGAACATGAAACGGTCGAGCTGCGCTTCGGGCAGCGGGTAGGTGCCCTCCTGCTCGATGGGGTTCTGCGTGGCGAGGACGAAGAAGGGCGAGGGGAGATCGTGCGTCTTGCCGCCGGAGGTGACCTGCTTTTCCTGCATGGCCTGGAGCAGCGCCGCCTGCGTCTTGGGCGGTGTGCGGTTGATCTCGTCGGCCAGAAGAATGTTCGTGAACACCGGCCCGGGGATGAAGCGGAAGTCACGCTTGCCGGTGGCGGGATCCTGATCGACGACCTCGGTGCCGGTGATGTCGGCGGGCAGGAGGTCGGGCGTGAACTGGATGCGGTTGAACTTCAGGTCGATGGCGCGGGCGATGGTCTGGACCATGAGCGTTTTCGCCAGGCCCGGGACGCCGACCATGAGGCAGTGCCCGCCGGCGAAGATGGCGGTGAGCAGGTCGTCGAGCACATCGGCCTGGCCGATGATGACGCGGGAGACTTCCTCGCGCAGCGTGGCGCGCGCCTGACCGAGCCGCTGGATCGCGGCGGGGTCGAGGCCGGCGGCGCTGGCGGGTGACGGTGCGAGTGTGGTCTGAGTTTGTCCGAAGCCGGGAAGTGCCATCGCATCTCCTCTGAAGTGGCGTGAAACGGCCAGCGAAATCGCAATTAGTGTTGCAGTGCGTACGTGAGGATGTTCAGCGTAATTTTCCGCGCCGATTCGGCGTCGTAGGCGTTGGCGTAGGCATCATGAATGCCCTTGAGCAGGGCGAGCGTGTCGTTCGGTGAATAGACGATGACGGCGCGGTCGTTGACCGTCACGGCTTCGAGCTGCACGGGGCGGGGAGCAAGCGTCTGGGCATCGCGGGCTTCGGGAAATTTGTAGAGGCCGTTGAGCAGGCGATGCTCGGCGGGGACGGGCTGCAGCTTCTGATCGGGGTAGATCGCGGCGATGAGGGCGCGGGCCTCGCGGTCGAACTTGGCGAAGCCGGAGGTGTTGTTGATGAAGAGGAACCCGCCGGCGGAAAGATGGCGGCAGAGCGCTTCGATCTGCTGCTGTGTGAGCTTGGGCTCGTCGAGGCCCGCCATGAGGAGCACGGGCGTGTCGGCGAGCTGATTCACATCGGCGTCAACGGGCTTGAGGTCGAACGCGACGGGCATCGACGTGCGGTCGTGGCTAAGGCGCAGCAACTGGTAAAGGGCATTGGGGTCCGGGTTCCAGTCGCCCTGATGACGGAGGACGCCGAGCGTGACGGCGGCGCGCTTCTGCGCCTGCTCGCCGACGATCTGGCGGGTGTCGGCCTGGCTGACGGCGAAACGCCGGTTCGCCGCGACGTACGTCACCATGTTGATGCCGAGGCGGATGGCATCGTCGGGCATCATCGCGCGGCTCGGATCGGGCTTGCTGCTCCCGGAGCGCGGGGCGGCGGGAGCGAGGAACTCGTCCCAACCGCACGTCATGTCGTAGGGCGAGAAGATGACGGCGGTGCGAGCGGCGAGGTTCAGGCCGTAGAGCACCGGCGGGCCATCCGTGCGCGATCGCGTCGTGTCGCTCACGGCGAAATATTTGACGTTCGTGTAAGGGTAGTAGGCCCGCATCACGGGATGGTCGAGTTGGAGCTGATCGAAATTGCGGTCGGGGAAAATCTTGTCCATCTCGGCTCGGAAGCTGGCGGTGAACTGCTTGCTGCCGAGGGCCGCGGTGCCGATGAGCGTGCCGCCGTCCACGAGGTATTCGTGCAGAGCCTCGCGCTGCTCGGGCGTGAAGGTGAACGACTCGTAGCCGACCATATAGAGGATCGGGACGCTGTAGCTCTTGCCGCCCTTGTGCATGGCGACGAGTTCATCGAGCTTGACGAGCGTGTGGCCGTACCACGAATCGGCCTGGTAGCGGACGTGGCGGAGGAGATTGTCCAAGTCGCCGGGGTTGGGCATGTAGTCCTGGTCGGCTCCGTAGACGAGCCGCGCAGCGAAGAGCGGCGGCGAGGGCTCGGCCTTGGGCTCGGAGCGGCGCATGGGTGTCGCGGGAAGCGGGAGCGGCGCGGTGCCCTCGGCGGAGTTTTGTCGCTGGGGATCCTTGCGAGGCGGAGGGCCGATGGTGCCGAGTTTGCGGTCACCGGCGAACGTCGGAGCGGGCGTGACGGCGAGGAGCGAGAGCAGCGCGACGGCGGTCAACAGAAGCCGCTTCGAGCCACGTGATCCGATCTGAGCGATGCGCGCCATGGGTCAACCTTTCAAGAGGCGTCCAGCGACATCAGAGGTCTTCCGGCCACTTCGCCGGCTTGGGTTTGATCACGGTCTCGCGCGTCGGGCTGCCGTCGGCATTCACGGCATGAATCCCCGGGCGCGGCTTGGTCAGTTGAATCTTACCCAGGTCCGCCGCGGGACGCTTCGCATCCAAGCGGATTCCGCCGAGCCGGCCGTCGTAGAGGATTGCGAGCTTGGCGTAACGCGGCTCATCGAGCCGGCGGCGCTCCATCGCGAACTGGGCGTGCTCCTGGTACGGCGTCCAGGTGTGGTCCTCGGGATTCTCGTACTGGTGCCGATCGACGCGCCATATCCATTCATTGGCGGCAACGCTCGTACTCACCACCCCGCCGCGACGCAGCGACGTCGTGAGGATCGCCGCGTTCTGCGCATTGCCGCGGATGTCGAGCACGGTCACCTCGTGCGGGAAGCCGGCGCGGTAGACGCCTTCGAGCTTCTCGAGCACCTGCCGCTTGTGCTCGCTGGTCATCGGCGAGGGCGGCTCATCATTGCTCGGCGGGACGATCGTGTCCCAGCCCTCGACGACACCGGACTCCATCTCGAAGTGCAGGTCGAAATTGCCCTCGTCGGGAAGGCCGTCGATGACGAGCTTGTCACCGTCGAGCTTGCCGTCGTAGCTGCGGGTGACGACGCCGTCGTTGGTCTGCTTGCGGTCGATCGCCGTCACTTTGCGGATCGCCTCGGGAGCGGAGACGACGGCGCGGATCGAGCCGGCGTGCGCGACGGTCGGCGCTGCGGCGAGCAGCAGCGTAAGCACGAGGTTTCTGGCGGTGTTCGTCATCGAAGGCTCAACGCTGGTAGGCCGGCAAATAGTGCATGTAAACTTCGAGGCACATCGCCGCCATCGCCGTGGAGTACGTCAGCGTGCTGCCGCTGATGTTCGCCTCGCTGCCGTAGGCGGGCCAGCTGCCGCTCTCGTTCTGCGTGTCGAGCAGGAATTTGCGCACCCGCGGGTGCCAGGCGCTCCACTGCGCATCGCCGGCCTGGAAATGGGCCTGCATCGCGTAGTAGCAGGTGTAGTAGAAGTAGGGATCGATGTTGCCGTTGAACGGCTTGCTCTTGAGGGTGGCCAGGGCATCGGTGACGGACTTG
Organism: Planctomycetota bacterium; assembly: GCA_043788485.1. Lineage (GTDB taxonomy): Bacteria > Planctomycetota > Phycisphaerae > Phycisphaerales > Zrk34 > JAYVTU01. The sequence continues at coordinate 6,801 of JAYVTU010000014.1, read as the reverse complement.
TCATTGAACTGACCGAGCAGCTGCATGCACAGGGCACCCGCGGCGGACTGCGCACAGCTCGGTCCGTTGCCCGGCTGATAGCTGAACCCCGTGCCCGGGGCGATGCACGACCGCACGTATTTCTGCGCCTTGTCGAGCGTGGCCTGCGGCACGTTGAGCCTCGCATTCTGCGCCGCGTGAAGCGCCACAACCTGCATCACCGATGCGCTGAGATCCGCATCGGCCGGCTGCGCGTTGTAACGCCAACCGCCCTCACCGTTCTGTGCGCTGACGATCAAATCCACCGCTCGCTGTACGCTCTTGCGCATCTCCAGGCTCGGCACCGAGCCGTACGCCTCGATCATCGCCAGCGTGGACAGCGCATGCTCATACATCGGGCCGTGCGACGGGCCGCGCGAAGCGTAGAGCCCCTTAGCATCCTGCGTCGAGAGGATGAAGCGGATCGCGCGGCTCACGGTCGCCTTGTACGGCCCGCGATTGGGCGTGTGTCCGCGACCCAGATACGCCAACACACAAAGAGCGTTGATCCCGTTATTCGGTCCGCCGTTGTTCACGCTCTGCGGCCACCAGCCGTCCGCGTCCTGCTTCTGCGCCAGATACTGCAGCGCACGATCCACCGCCGCCTCGACGCGCACCATCTGCGCCGCGTCCGGCACCGCCCCTTCGGCCGTCGGATCGGGCGCCGCATCGTCGCACATCGCCACCGGACCGAGCGACAGCGACGTCGCCGTCATCCACACCATCACACGCTTGAGCATCACGCTTTTCATATCAGCCCCAGCACGCGCCGGATCCCGACGTCCGTGCAGTAAAAGGCGACGAGCACGACCAGCGTCAGCCAAGTATCCCATATGTCCTGCTCCAGCGGCTTGGGAATCTCCGTCGTCGCCTGCGCCACGAGTTTCGCCGGCAGCCCCGGCAGATCCGCCAGCTCGATCATCGCGCCGCGCGACACGTCGGCCAGCGTGCCCAGCGCCGCGCGGTCCACCGTCGGCTCCGCCCGCTCGCGCCCCGATTCGGAGACGCGAACCGTCGCCGCCACCGTCTTCTTCATCTCATCCGTGAACTGTGCCGTGTAATGCCCCGACCTTACAGCCGTCCAAATACCGCGGTAAAAGCCCGGCTGTGCGCCGCGATCGAGCGTCACCGCCTCGCTCGCCGTGCCGTCGCTCATCGTGATCTGCACCTGCGGCGATTCGAGCGGCTTCCCGCTCCCGCCGATCGCGTAGAGCTCGATCGTCGCCGTCGAGCCCGGCTCGATCTGCTGTGGCTGAATCTCCATCCAGCTCGCGCCGCCGCCCCGCTCCTGCCGCTTGGCGACGTGACGCACCACCTGGCCCCAGAATCTGTAGAAGAGCTGATCGCCGATGTTGCGGCGCCAGCGGAACGTCTCGTCCGTTCCCAGCAGCAGCACGCGACCCTTGCCCACCCACTGCTCGGCGATCAGCGGCCGCTTGCCCGAAAGCGTCTCCACCTCGGCGAGCACCGTCGCGCCCGGCTTCGCCTCGCCGCTCGCCGCCACCCAGAACACCGGCGGCATCCCGCTCCACACTTGCCGATCACGCGTCGTGTTCCCGTACAGCGAAAACGCCGGGTGCATCGACCCCGCCGCCGTCACGTTCATCTTGAACGGCGCAAACGGCGGCGCCTCGATCCCCGCGGGGCCGCTCGCCGCGCCCGCCGCCTCGTCGTCGAACTTCACCGGCATCAATCGCCCCAGCGCACCGCGCATGAAATTCTGCGGCATGTTTTGGGTCCCCGCCTGAATGATCAGGCCGACGCCCTCGTTCTCCACCGCCGCCGCGAGCTCCGCTTGCATCGACGCCGTGAGCAGTGCCGGCGAAATGTCGCCGAGCACGACGACGTGAAAATTCGCCCACTCCGCCGCGCTCTTCGGCAGCCCCGCGATCTTCGCCAGGTCCGCGCCTTTCACGCCATCGGCGAGCATCTGCGATTCCATCACGAACTTCGCCTCGACGCCGCGGTCGCGCCTCAGCGCGTGATCCAGAAACCGGAAATCCCAGCGAGGGATGTTCTCCAGATAAAGCACGCGGAACTTGTCCGTGTCCACGCGGATCGACAGCGGCTGCACATTGTTCTCGCCGACTTTTTCCTCGGGCTGCTTGGCGATCTCGACGCTCAGCATCCGCGCTCCGCTGTCGCGCGCCTGGAACGTGAGTTGTGCCTGCTGCCGTTTACCGGCGTGGAGCGTCACGTCCGCCGAGGCGAGCGGCTTCGTGCCCTCCATCAGATTCACCTTCACGCTCCGCCCCTCGAAGCCCGTCGATTCGAGCGTGACGAGCACGGCCACCGTGTCCCCCGCCGCGACCTGTGAGGGCGCCAGCGCATCGACCACCGCGATGTCCGGCTGCGGCTCATCGCTACCGATCGGCACCGTGAAAATCGGCGCCGATGCGTGCTCATCGGAGCCTTCGGCGAGGCGCTTGGCGATGGCGAGCGGCTCGGGGCCGGACGTCGAGCGGCCGTCGGTCATGAGGATGATGCCGCTGAGCCGGCGCCCCGCGGCGTCGTCGATCGCCTGCTGGATCGCGACACCGAGCGATGTCTGCTCCTGCTGCGACGGCTCGACGGGCGTGACCTTCGACACATCCAAATCGACCTGCCGCACACGCTGGGCCACGCGGTACATCCGCACGTCGAATTTCTCTGCGATTTTCTTGAACATCGGCTGCTGTGCCGCCAATACCGCGGAGAGCAGTTCCTCGCGCGACATCGCCGTGAGCCGCTTGCGCACCACCGCATCGGCGACCGCCGGCTCACCGGGCTTCGTCGGCGTGGCGAGTCCCGCGACCTCGACAATTCCGCCGATGTTCGCCGAATCAAACGGCCCCGCCGGGAGCTTCATGCTCCCCGACTCATCGACGATCACCGCGACGATCGGCTTCTGCGCGATCGTCTCCTGCACCCTGACATACGGCTCGCCCACGACGAGCACCAGCACCGCCACCACGCCTATCCGGCACGCGCTCAGCGCCCGCCTCGCGCCCGGAGAGACGTGGCCGAGGTTGCGCGAATGCCGGCGCACGATCCACCACGCCACCGGGCCGATCAAAATCAGCCCGAGGATCAGCCATTCCGGCCTCGCCCAGCGCCACTCGACCTTGTCGATCTGCGCGGTGATATCCCGGCTGATGCCCAGTGCTCGCAGGAGCCACGCCGTCACTTGATCTCCTTGCTGAGTTCGCGGTAGTACGCGTCGATCAATTCCTGATACGCCTCGGGGCCCTTCTCCTGCATGCTCTGCATCAGCGGCCCGCGCAGCTCGGGCGGCAGCTGATAAAGCGCGGCGCGGTCCTTCGGATCGGTGTGCAGTATCACGACACCGGCGTCGAGGATCTGCCCGGGCCTCGCGCCCATGCGCCCCGGCGTCGCGCTGCGCTGACCGGGCTTCGGCTGACCCTGCGCTTTCCCGCCGGGCTTCGAGGACGACATCGCCGCGGCACGCTGCGCCATCGCCAAGGCATTCTGCACCGCCGCACTCTGCAGAAGCTGCTGCGCGGATTGCGATCCACTCTTCGACTGACTCTGACTTTGACTCGGGCTCTGGCTCTGACTCGGGCTCTTCGAGTTCTGTCCGCTCTTCATCTGCGATGCCGCGCCGCGCAACTGCTCGGCCAATTGCTCCGCGGAATTGCGCTGCCCCCCCGCCTTTTTCGCCTCCGCCGTCAATTCCTGCTGCAGATCATCCTGATGCTCACGCAACCGCTGCCGCGGTGTCGGCGGCTGCTTCTCACCATTGGCCCCCGCATCCTCATCGGGCTGCGCGGGGTCAACCGGCCGCTGCCGATCCTTATAACGCTCATTTTCTTTCACTGTCGCCCCGGCCTCGGGAATGTCCAGCGGCTTGTCCCAGAACTTCTCGTCATCCTCCTTCTGCTTCGCAGCCTTGTCGCCCTTCGCGCTCGGGTCCTTCGGCTTCGCCGGGTCCGGCGTATCCTGCTCCACCGGATTCCGCTCCAGCTCCCGTCCGGGAGCCTTCCACGGCGCCAGCGGCGACTTATCCTTCTCATCCTCCAGCCCCAGCAGCTTCTTCAATTCGTCTTCCGCGGCCAGCGCCTTCTTATCGACCTCCGGCTGATCCTTGCTGATCTCATCGAGCCGTTTCGGTGTCGCCTTGCCGGTCTCCGCTTCAAGTTCACCTAGCTTCCCGGCCTGCTGCTCCAGGTCACGCTGCCGCGCCGCCAGCGCGCCCGAGAGCTGATCGAGCTGCTCTGCCGCGGCGTTGGCCTGATTCTGCGTCAGCGCCTGATCGAGAAGCTGCTGCGCCAGCGCCGGGTCACTCCCCAAGGCCTGCCGCGCCGCTTCGAGCTGTTTCAATTCATCCTGCAGATTCGCCGCGTCCTGCACATCCCCTGCGTTTTCCTGCTGCGTCTTGAGCAGCCGTTCCAGCGCCGCCGCATCGCCCTGTGTCGCGGTCTGCGGCGCGAGGTCCTTGGCCAGTTTCTCCGCCTGATCCGCGAGCTTACGCAGCAGTTCCGCCTCCTGCTCCGGTGTCAGCGGCGAGCGCCCCGCCTGCTCCGCCTGCTTGCGCAACTGCTCGGCGAGCTGCTCGAACTGATTCTGCCGCTCATCGGTGAGCCGATTGATCTCGGCGAGTTTCTTCTTCTGCTCGTCGCTTAGCTCCTTGTAGCCCTGCTCGATCTTTTTGCGGATCTCCTCATCGCTCATCACCGCGCCATCGGGCTTGCGGATGTGGCCCTGCTCGTCGAGCTTGAGCTGCTTGGTGATCCCGGCCAGCACATCGGTCGCCGCATCGGTCGCGAGGTTCAGCGGGAACGACACGATCTGGGCAATGCCCTTGAGCAGGCCATCGAGAGCTGCCGCCTTGGTCGCGATGTCATTACCGCTCTGATTCGGAGCGGCGAGCGAAAGCTTGAAGAGCGGCGACTCGACCTTCTGCCCCTTGAAATCCCGCGCGACGATCCGGTAGACCATCGTCTGCCCCGGCTCCAGCTTCTGCGATCGCGGATCGACGACGCCGAGCACCTGCCGCGCCGTCACCGGCTGCGGCGAACCGGGCAGCCACTTCACTTCATTCATCTTTTCGGCTGATGCGCCGGTCTGCACGCCGACCGCTTCGACGCCGTAGTCATCGAACGCCTTCGCCGCGACAGGCACCGGGGCGAGTTCCGCGATCGTCAGATCCTTGCCGGGTTTCTCGACGAGCAGCGTCGGCGGCGCATCGGCCAGCGCGACGACCATCAGCGGATCGCGGCGGGCGCTGGGAGCCTTGAGCGAATTGGTGAAGAGCACGGTGTACAGCGCATCGGCCTCGACGACGAGCTCGCCGCGCCACAGTCCCAACGACGAATCGAAAGTCATCGGCCGCGTGCCGATCGGCTCGAGTTTCATGCGCTCGGTCTTCTGCGTGCGTTTGGTGACGTAGCCGGGCCGATCGAAGTAGACGCGGCCGGTGTCGATCCCGAAGTCCATGCCGGTGAGGCGGACGCTCTGCCCGCTGGAAAGTTTGGCGAGCGGCACCTCGAGTCGCGTCCAGATCCCCGGGGCGGGTAGCGGGCCCATGTAGACGGGCTGGCGTTTGTCGCCGGCCGGCGGAGCCTTGCCCCAGATGACGGTCTGCACGACTTTGTCCTGCGCGTAGCCGATCGTCAGTTGTGTCGGCGTGTCCTGCGGGTCGAGCCAGATGTAGAAGCAGGGCGCGCCGTCGGCTGGGACGTGCAGCGGGTTGAGCCGCGTCTTGAAGGCGTAGGGCTTGCGGTCCCAGCCGAATGTGTGGGAGCGGATGCCGCTGTGGACCTGCGCGGTGCTCCAGCGCCAGGGGATGCTGCTCACCGCATCGGGCGGGAGATCGTCTTCAAACCAGACGGTCTCTTCAACGAGCGTCTGCTCCGTCGTCGCGGCGACACTCTTGAGCAGCACAATCTCGCCGGTGCTCGCCTCGCCGGTGACTTTCGCGGCGATCTGCAGCGTGGAGCCGATCACAGCCTCGAATTTCTTCGCGTCGGCGGCGACGGCGATCGGCGTCGGCAGCTTCATGTAGGCGGGCAGCGCGATCTTCGCAGTGACGCTTTCGACGACGGGGCGCGGCACGATGCGGATCTGTTGAGTGGCGGTCCACGTCTGCCCGCCGGCGATACGGTAGGCGTAGGACTTGGTCACGGCGGCGAGCGTGAAGGTGAATTTGCCGTGCTCGGTCGGTTGCATCGGATAGCTGATCCACTCGCCGCCACCTCCGGAAGCGCCGGCTTCGCGAAGCTGGAGTGTCAGCTCGGCGGCGTCGCCGCGCGTGATGGAGGCGTCGATCTTGAGCGGGTCGCCGCGCAGCACATCGACATCGCCGGGCGCGGCGATGCGCAGAATCGTCACCGGCGCGATGTCGGCGGTCGGCTGCAGGACGCGGGCCAGCGCCGTCGGCATGCGCTCCCATGTGAGAAGCGCGAGCACGACCGCGGCGGCGATCGTCAATCCGGCGGCGAAGACCCGGCGGCGCACGGGACGCGGGTCGGCGACCTGCTCGGGTTTGAAGCCCTTGAGCTTGGTGCGCGTTTGATCGAGGAGTCGCTGGACCATCTGCGGATTGGCGGCTTTTTCGTGGGCTCCGCCGCGGTGGATGTCGAGTACGGTGAGCAGGCGGTTGTGCATCCCGCCAACGGCTTGCTCGATTTTCAATGCGACATCCTGCTCGCGCCGCTTGGTCAGTGCGGGGAGGATCAGCAGCTTGACGGCGGTGCCGATCAGCACGCCCCAGAAGATGATCGCGACGAAGAGGCGCACGGGGACGGCGAGGGGGATGAGCATGTCGGCGCCGGCGGCGGCGCA
>JAYVTU010000013.1:0-8695 GCA_043788485.1 Planctomycetota bacterium | reverse complement strand
GCCTTGAACTCTTTGCTGTAGTGCTTGCGGATCATGACGGGCTCCTGTGGGTGTGGCATTATGCCGCGCCCCGCGCCCGTCGAGAGTGGGGAAGTCCAGTCGGCCGTGTCCCCGGGTCTGCGCCAAGGCACACGGCCGACTCCGCGGACTGCGCTGGCCGTGGCACCCGAGACAAATGCCTCGTTTTTCACCCGCACTCTGCAACAACCCCCGCGCTCCGCCGTTGGACCCGGAACGCTCGCCGCGCTTCCGATCGCCTGCTACGCGCATCCCGCCTCATTTCCATCCGTAGTCGCCAAACGAATTGGAGCCTTACATGAGATGCTTCACATTTCTGATCGCGTGCGCAGCGCTGGCTTGCTCGGCGCTCGGCGAGGACATGAAGCCCTACACGCAGGCGATCCCCGGCACGAAGGTGACGTTCGACATGGTCCCGATCCCCGGCGGCAGGTTCACGATGGGATCGCCGGAAAAAGAAGCGGGCCGCGGGAGCGACGAGGGACCTCAATTTGATGTGGAGATTGAGCCGTTCTGGATGGGCAAGTGCGAGGTGACTTGGGCGGAGTATCAGGAATACATGAAGATGTATCTAGCGTTCCGGAGGCTCGACGCGCAGAAGGTTGTGAAGCGTGTGCCTTTTAATTCGCCGGACGCGGTGAGCACACCCTCAGCGATCTACTCTCCCGAAACGGTTTTTGAATTCGGCGATGATCCAAGACTGCCGGCGGTGATGATGACGCAGTTCGCCGCGAAACAGTACTGCAAATGGCTCAGCAAGCTGACGGGGCATTACTATCGCCTGGCGACCGAGGCGGAATGGGAATACGCCTGCCGTGCGGGGACAACCACGCGCTACAGCTTCGGCGATGACGGCAAAAAACTCGGTGAGTACGCATGGTTCGCCGGCAATTCCGAGAATGATGCGGGCAATCAGGTGCCCCACCCGGTTGGCTTGAAAAAACCCAACGCATGGGGGCTCTATGACATGCACGGCAACGTCGTCGAATGGGTGCTCGATGGATGGGATCCCCGCGGTTACAAACTTCTGGCAAAGGGAAAAACGCTGTCTTGGCGCGAGGCGTTTGTCACGCCGACGGAGGTATACCCACGAGGGTTGCGCGGCGGATCCTTCCACAGCGAATCGTCGAATTGCAGGAGCGCATCACGACGCACCTCCAACGACAAGGAGTGGAAACTCCAGGATCCCGACCTTCCAAAGAGCCCGTGGTGGTTCACGGAGCCCGAAGCGCTGGATGTCGGATTCCGCATCATTCGGCCCCTGCATGAGCCGGACGACAAAGAGAAGATTCGATTCTGGGATGCGGACGTCCAAAAAATCCGGGACGACATAGAAACGAAAGAAAAAGAAGGCGGTCGAGGCGCAAGCATCCTGGTGACGCCGGACCTTCCGGAAAAACTCAAAGAGATCGATCGCAAGCTGGGCAATTGAAAACTCCGACCCCCTCTCCCTCCCAGGGAGAGGGCTGGGGTGAGGGTCGAAACGTTGGGACGCCATGTGCGACGCGAGCGAACGCACATTGAAAATTCCAACGTCTCACCCTCACCCGGCTCGAAGACTCGCCGACCTCTCCCTGGGAGGGAGAGGTGGCAGGACCCGCCGGCTTCCGCCTGCGGCTACAAAAGAAGAGAGACATGCCATGAAATGCGTTGTCACATTGATCACACTCGCCACGTTGACCGCTTCCTCACTCGGCGAGGACATGAAGCCCTACACGCAGACGATACCAGGGTCGGATGTGACGTTCTCGATGGTCCCGATCCCGGGCGGCAAGTTCAAGATGGGTTCGCCGGACGGCGAGGCGGGGCGCAAGGCGGACGAGGGGCCGCAGGCGGAGGTGGAGATTGAGCCGCTGTGGGTGGGCAAATGCGAGGTGACGTGGGCGGAGTTCAAGGAATACATGCGTGTGACGGAGATCTTCATGAACGCGGCGGCGAGCGATCAGTCGATCCACGCTGCCCCGGACGGTCCCGATGCGGTGACGTCGCCGAGCCGGCTATATGATCCGAGCTTTGCGTTTGAGCGCGGCGAGGATCCGCAGCAGCCCGCGGCGACGATGAACCAGTACACCGCCAAGCAGTACTGCAAATGGCTGAGCAAGATCACCGGGCAGGAATACCGGCTACCGACCGAGGCGGAGTGGGAGTACGCCTGCCGGGCGGGGACGACGACGGCGTACTACTTCGGCGACGACGCCAAGCGACTCGGCGATTACGAATGGTTCCGGGAAAACTCGAACGTCGAGGGCACGCGATGCCCGCACAAGGTGGGGCTCAAGAAGCCCAATCCTTGGGGGCTGTACGACATGCACGGGAACGTCGCGGAGTATGTGGCGGACCAATATGTGGAGGATCAATACAAGACGCTCGGCGGCAAGAGCGTGAAATGGCCGGAGGCGGTGCGCTGGCCGACGGAGCTTTATCCGCGAGCGATCCGCGGCGGGTCGGTGGACATGACGCCGGAGCGCTGCCGGTCGGCGGCGCGCTATGGGGACGCGCAGAAGTGGCAGAAGACGGACCCGAATCGGCCTCGCAGCCCGTGGTGGCACACCGAAGAGGAGTCGCAGGTGGTGGGGTTCAGGATCGTCCGCATGAACAGGCCGATGACGGACGCGGAAAAGAAGCATTTCTGGGACGCGGATGTGCCTTCGATCCTCGATGATGTCCAGCACCGCTTTGATGTGGAAGGCAAGGGGTGGCGGACGGTGGCCGATCCGAAGCTGCCGGAGCGGATGGAGAAGCTGGAGAAGCTCAGGAAGAAATGAAGGCAATACGGGTGGGCGGGCGGCCGTTAGGGGTTGATTGACCGCTTGCGCGGGACACGTTACAAACAACGATCCGGGACCCGGGTGTGTACGTACAATAGACGCCGGTCCCACAACACAATTCGAGGAGGCTTCCATGTCGCAGGGAACGAACGCTCCGAAAACGCCGGAAACACCGATTGCTTCCAACAAGCCGTCGCGTCGTGATGTGATTGCCACGGGCGCAGCCGTCGCGGGCGCCACGGTGCTCAGCGGTCTGGCGAGCCGGGCGTATGCCGCGGGCTCGGGCACGGTGAAGGTGGGCATCGTCGGCTGCGGCGGTCGCGGGACCGGGGCGCTGGCCGATGCGTTCACCAGCGCGCAGCCGCTGAAGCTCGTGGCGATGGGCGATGCGTTCAAGGATCGCCTCGATGGCTGCCACCACTCGATCATGGGCGAGGTCAAGGGCGACAAGAACAAGGTCGATGTCGCTGAGGACAAGAAGTTCGTCGGCTTCGACGCCTTCAAGCAGGTCATCGACTCGGGCATCGACGCGGTGTTCCTGACGACGGCGCCGGGCTGGCGTCCGTATCACTTTGAATACGCGATCAACGCCGGCAAACACGTGTTCATGGAGAAGCCGGTCGCGACGGACTTCGTCGGCATCCGCAAGGTGCTGGAGATGGCGAAGGTCGCCAAGGCGAAGAATCTGAAGGTCGCCGTCGGCCTGCAACGCCACCACCAGGCGGGCTACGAGGAGACGATCAAGAAGCTCCAGGACGGCGCGATCGGCGACATCATCTACACGCGCGTCTACTGGAACGGCTCGACGCCCTGGGTCCGCAACCGCCAGCCCCAGCAGACCGAGATGGAGTACCAGATGCGCAACTGGTACTACTTCGCCTGGCTTTGCGGCGACCACATCAACGAGCAGCACATCCACAACATCGACGTCAGCAACTGGCTGATGGGCGGCGCTCCGAGCATCGCACAGGGCATGGGCGGCTGCGAAGTCCGCAAGGGCAAGGACTACGGCGAAATCTTCGACCATCACGGCGTCGAGTTCATCTACGGCGACAAGTTCGACACCGGCGTCCGCATGTTCTCGCACTGCCGCCATCAGCCCGGATGCTGGAACAGCGTCACGGAGCACGCGTACGGCACGAAGGGCTACTGCAACATCTCGGGCTTCTCGATCCACGACTCCAAGGGCGAGGTGCAGTGGAAGAGCAAGGCCAAGGGCGGCAACCCCTACGAGGTCGAGCACCACGTCCTCTGGGACGCGATCGTCAACGACAAGCCGCACAACGAGGCCGAGTACGGCGCGATGTCCACGGCGACGGCGCTGCTGGGCCGCGCGGCGACGTACTCCGGGCAGATCGTCAAGATGGCCGACATGCTGAACCTCGACGGCAAGCACAAGGACGTCGCGCTGTTCCCCGAGGGCTTCCCCGAGAAGCCGGTCACCTTCGACACCAAGCCGCGCTCGCTGCCCCGAGCCGATGGTTATTACAACCTGCCGATCCCCGGGCAGTACAAGCCGTTCCTGTGATCGACATCGGCCCGAGCCGCTGATTCACGCTTCGCATCTCAAACACCCGTCGCCGCCGACGGGTGTTTTTTTTGCACGCATCGCGCTCCCTCCGCCGCTTGCGGCTTGGCGCTCCGGAGATTGAACCGCGAAGACGCGAAGGACGCGAAGAAGAAAAGGCGGGGAATTTTAACGCAGAGACCGCAGAGATCGCGGAGAATGAAATACGAGTGGATTCTGATGAAAAATCGAATTGTTTCATCCTCTGCGCTCTCTGCGGCCTCTGCGTTAAATCTCTTCTCCCCTCTTCTTCGCGTCCTTCGCGCCTTCGCGGTTAATCCTTCCCCTCCGCGCATGAAAAAACCCCGCCGATTTATCGGCGGGGTTTTTGAGTTTCACAATTCATCCGGTGAACCGGATGAGCTCGGCTTACCAGCGGTCGCCGCCGCGGTCGCGGCCACCGCCGCCGCCCGAGCCGCCACGTCCGCCGCCGCCACCGAATCCGCCGCGACCGCCGCCGCCGCCACCGGCGGGCTTCGGACGAGCCTCGTTGACGTTCAGGCTGCGGCCCTCGAACTCCTGGCCGTTGAGCGCATCGATCGCGGCCTGGGCCTGCGTGCCATCGGGCATGGTCACGAAGCCGAAGCCGCGCGGGCGGCCGGTCTCGCGATCGGTCACGATGGACACCTCTTCGACCTCGCCGTACTGGCTGAACAACTCGCGGAGGCCATCCTCACTGGTCTGGAAATTCATGTTACCCACGTAAATCTTCATCGAAGCTCTCCAAGCATGGCGGACACACGAGCGGCTTGGAGACCTGACGTGAGCGCCACGGGGCTAGTGTTCTGAGCGGCCACATTGCCGCCCATTGCCGACGATCTTACCGACCGATTTCGGCCGTAAAAAGAGCTTTTTGGCGGAAATTCATCCCCTTTTTGCCGGAAACGGGGATGCAAACGCCGGCCTCACGCCTTCCGGCCGGTCAGGATCCCGCAGTTGACCAGCGTCCAGCGGATCGGCTCGGGCGTCAGGCCGGCGGCGGTGAGGAACGCGCGGTACTCCGCTTCGCTGTAGGCCCGGCCCTCGGTCAGCGTGAAGAGAGCCGCGGAGTAGAGCGCGACCTGCAGCGGGCCGCTGTGGTCATCGTTGAGGAAGACATCGTGGATCATCACGCAGCCGCCGGGCGTCGCGGCGGCGGCGGCGCGGCCGGTCAGCTTGTGGCACTCGGGGATGTCCCAGTCGTGGAGGATATTGGAGAGCAGCACCGCATCGGCGCCGGGGAGCGGCGACTCGAACATGTCGCCGGCGCGGAGCTCGAGGCGGTCGGCGACACCGTATGCCTCGGCGAATTCCGCGGCGACCTTGAGGACCTGCGGACGGTCGAGCACGATGGCTCGCAGCTTCGGGTGACGCTGCAGACACGCGATCGAGTAGATGCCTGTGCCGCCGCCCATGTCGAGGAGTGTCGCGGCGCCATCGAGCGGGGCCACCGCAGCGAGACTCGGTGCGACATTCTTGGCGCGGCCGGCGAGCTTGAGCGTCAGCGACCGTGCCGCGGCTTCCTGCTCCATCGCCGAATCCATGCCCGCGCGGTAGATGAAGGCCGCCCCCGCGTTCTTCTCCTCCACCGCGCTGCCGGGCTTGTTGCGACGCAGAAGCTCGACGAATTCGATCACCGCCGGGCGCTTCGACTCCAGGCCGATGTAGTCGGCGACGTTGAAGTAACCGCCGGGCGTCAGGTGCTCGCGCGCCACATCGGACAGCGCGAGCCGCTCCAGGCCGTCGCTGACGATGAAGCCCATCGCACGCAGCCCGGTGAAGAGCACGACCGCCGCACGCGACTCGAGGCCGATGCGTTTGCGCAGCTCATCGACACTCAGCGGCCCCGCCGCGAGCTGGCCGAACACATCGAAGTGCGCCACCCCCGCCGCGAGAATCATCGCGGCGAAGTTCATGCGCGCCATGTCGAAAATGGGCGTCGGGTCCGTCACGGGAGGCGTGATCGCAGATAGTTTCATGGCGGCGATTCTACCGTCCGCCACGCAGGAGTATTAACCGCGAAGGCGCGAAGGACGCGAAGAAGATCAAGGCGAGTGAACCACCAAGGCACCAAGGGCACCAAGGAAGGCATGAACCAAGAATTTTGAGATGAATAAGCCGATTCTAGTTTGAATTCTGCATTCATGTCTTCCTTGGTGCCCTTGGTGCCTTGGTGGTTAAATCTCTTCTCCCCTCTTCTTCGCGTCCTTCGCGCCTTCGCGGTTAAATCTCCCCTTCAACTTGGGTACGATGTAGAGCCCCTTCGGAGCCCGCGCCATGGCCCACGGCCAGGAATACAGCAAGTCGCAGAAGAAGATCATCAACAACTACTACGAGCACCGGGACACCATCATGCTCACCAAGCTCGCCGAACTCGTCTCCGAGATCTACCTCACCGAAGACCCCAAGAAGAAGAACACGCTCTGGAAGAGCGCCTACGCTGCGCTGCAGAAGACCGAGGCGAATCAGGTGCGTGTGCAGAACGTGATCGCGATGCGCAACGTCGAGCAGCTCGCCAAGCTTGTCAATGAATTAACGATCGGCGCCAAGTCCGCCGCGGAGCCGGTGAAGTCCGATCCGACGCTGCCGTCCGGTTCAGCGCCCGGGACCGCCGGCGCTCCCGCCTCCCCTGCCGCTCCCGCCATCGACCCCGAGACGCTCAAGAGCGCCATCCGCGCGTTCAAGAAACGCCTCAAGCTCCTGCGGCTCGATGAGGAATCGAAGATCACCGTCCGTCCGATGACCCACGGCGGCAAATCCGAGGTCCGCTGCATCATCCCGCCCGATTCCTACCCCAAAGCCGTGTGGGATGAACTCGTGAAACAGGGACGCTTGAAATACACGGGCCAGGGATTTTATGAGTACATCGGGGAACTCGGCGGAGATTGAACGGGAGAAGAATTAATCGAAATACGGCTCGCCCCCGGCGGCACTCCGCAGTTCCTCTTCCCCCAGCAGCCGGAATCCCTTCTTGATCAGGATCTGACCGGCGAGGATCAGGTCGTCGCAGTGGATGGCGAGCGTCGCGGCGCCGTGGGCGCGGACCATGAGCGGATACGCATAATAAATGTTCAGCTCCGCCGCGAGCAGCGAGAGGCAGAGCCTGGTCAATTGCTGATTCGGGTTGAGCTCGACGACGAGGATCTCCGCCTCGGTGAAGGGCATCTTGTTGTTGTTGAGAAGCTGGCGTGCGACCTCGGCCCGCGTGGTGACGATACGCACCACGGCGTAGTCCGAGGCATCGACGACCGACAGGGCGGCGACGCGGAGCGTCTGGCCGTCAAAGATCTCGACGAGTTCGTAGAGCTTGCCGACCCGGTTGTCCAGGAACACGCTGAACTGCGTGACCATGGGCGGGTTCTGCCCGTATTCGGTGATGAAATCCAGTGGTGCGCCGGCGCGTGACATGCGGACTCCTGATCACCGATTTTAACGCGAATCCCCGCCTCATAATAGCCGCAGGCGGGAGCCGGCGGGTCTAAATCTTCTGCAGCCGCTGCAGGTCCCGGTAGATGCTGCGCGCCGAGAAGCGGTCGCCGACGCGGACGTTGGTGCGGTCCAGGGCTTCGAACATCTCGCGGAGTTCTTCGTAGGTGGGCTTGAGCGGCGCGAGCGCTTCGACGAGGCGGGGCTGGAGCACGCGGCGGGCGAAGCGGTAGTCTTCGGTCAGCAGCAGCCAGGCGATGCGGCAGAGCGCGAAGAAACCCATCACGCACGCCCACTGGTCCTCCGAGAGCAGCGGGCTTTCGTAGGGGCCGTAGCTCAGCCAGGCCCACATGCCGGCGATCGCGGCGATCATCAGCAGGATTTCGATGAATGTGCGCCCATCGACGTGGACGCCGTCGGCTCGCTGGATCAGCGACGTCTCCATGTGGACCAGCGTGCCGTAGATCATGGTGCGGCGCTCGTCCTCGTCGAGCTGGCCTCGTTTCAGCCGCTCGGCAAGGGCCAATTCGCGCTCGCGCGTCTTGGCGATGCTGTGGTGCGTCAGGTCGATGAGCGTGTCGAGATCGGTGTTGGGATCGCCCCAGAAGCTGTCGTAGCGGCCGAGCTGCGTGGGCTTGGATGTGCCGCAGGTCTCGCACACCGCGCCGGGGAGGCGCTCGTGCGGCGGGCGCTCGTAATACTTGATGCCATCGGTGTGGATCTCGAAGAGCTCAAAGGCACAAATCCTGCGACAGATCTCGCAGTAATCGGCCACGCGGCCGAGGCGCTTGCGGCGGGTTTTGTTTCCCCAAATCAACATAAGGAGAGTGTAACCTCTGCGGGCGTGGGAGAGGTTGGGGAGGTGTCAGGGTGCCACTGGTCGGCGGTTCCTCCGCAGACCAGTGTCCGTCGAGCAAGGCACACGGGTCTGCGGAGG
>JAYVTU010000012.1:0-3440 GCA_043788485.1 Planctomycetota bacterium | reverse complement strand
GAAGACCAGATCGCCCGCGTCTACCTCGGCGAGGACGTCACCACGGACGACCCGACCCACGACCCTGCCGCAGCCGAGGGCAGCGCCTGGTGGGATGCCTCCGGCGTAGAAGACCCGATGTCGTCGCGGAACACCGCTGATGGCAGTGACCCAACCCCGAATGTCGCGGACCCGATCTTCTGGCCAGAGTTCAGCGAGGGACAGACCGACGGCGGACGACGCGGGGATGTCGTATTCACCTGGACCCTGTTCCCAGCAGACAGTGTGGTCATGGTTGATCAGCTGGGCGTCGCGTGGGACGCGCGAGGGATTGCGATCCAGGCGACAGGCAGTCCCGATCTTAAAGCTGTCGCCCTGACCAATGGAATTCAGGCCAACACGGACGGGACCCACACTCTCGCGTTGGCCGAGCAGACAGTCACGATCGCGGCTTCAGCGACAGACCAGAAGCTCAAGGCCGACGTCACGACTTTCCCGGTGCCGATCTTCGGCGACAGCGTCGGAGTGATCGACGAGATCAACATCGTCATCACCTGACTTGCTAACCAGCACGCATGCGTTAGGATGCCGCCACAGCGAACTGACGACCTGCCGAGGACCGCATGCACCTGGCCGAACCCATTCACGCGACGGGCCGCCTGAAGATCGAGGTCTTCGGTCCCGACGGCAAGCTGAAGCTGCGCCGCAGGTACAAGAACCTTGTGGTGACCGCCGGCAAGGTACTGATCGCCGACCGGATGCTGGCCGCTCCCGCCAAGGCCGCCCCGACCCACATGGCGGTCGGCACCAGCACCACGGCGCCGGGCGCGGCCGACACCGATCTTCTGGGCTCTCTGGTTCGCGTCGCGCTCACGAGCACCAGCCGCACCACCAACGCACTGACCTACGTCGGCACGTTCCCGGCCGGCACAGGCACGGGAACGATCGGCGAAGCAGGGATCATGAACGCCGCCGCCGCCGGCGACATGCTCTGCCGCACTACCGGCTTCACGCCGATCGTCAAGGGGGCCGGCGACAACATGGTCATCACCTGGGTCGTCACGATCAGCTAGGAACACCATGGCCGTCCAGTTCACCAACAACGCCCAAGGAACCTTGTCGGCAGGCATCACGAACGTCGCGACGTCCTTGATCCTGAACGCCGGCCAAGGCGCGCTGTTTCCGGCACTGTCAGGCTCGGACTACTTCTACGCGACCCTGGCCGACGCTTCGAACAACCTCGAAATCGTCAAGTGCACGGCGCGCGCCGCCGACACGCTAACGATTGTGCGAGGCCAAGAGGGCACGACAGCCCGCGCCTACGCGCTGAACGACAAGGTCGAGGTGCGGATCACCGCCGCCGGCCTGGCGAACAAGCTCGACAAAGACACCGGCGGCACCGTGGTCGGCGCGCTCACGATCACCGGCAATTTCTCCGTGACCGGCGACACGACCCTAGGCGACGCGGGCGGTGACACCGTGACATTCAACGCCGGCATCTTCACACTGCCCGGTGGCGGCATCGTGGCCACCGGCGGCACCGTGAACTACGCCACAGGTCTCCAGGTGGCCGGGGTGCCGGTCGTCGGCACGACAACGGCCCAGACGTTGATGAACAAGACGCTGACGAACCCGATCATCGGGACGTTCGGCAACGGCGGCAACACGCAGACCATGTTCACGACCACGGACACCGTGGTCGGCCGCAACACCGCCGACACACTGACGAACAAGACGATCACCGGCCTCAACGTCGCCTCGACCATCAACGACAGCGGCGGCACGCCGTACCGGCTGGGCTTCAAGGGCTTGCCGCAGAGCGCTCAGAACGCCAACTACACCCTGGCCCTGGCCGACGCCTGCAAGCACGTCTACTCGAAGAACGCCGGCGCGCAGACGATCACCATCCCGCTCAACGCCACGATCGCTTTTGTGGTGGGCGAGGACTTCGTCACCATCATCAACAACGGCACAACCGCGATTTCGATTTCGCCCACCGGCGGCGTGACCCTGAAGTGGGCGGGCTCCGGTACGACCGGAGCCCGTACCCTCGCCGTCAGCGGCTGGGCGACATTGCTGCTTACCGAAGCAAACTTGTGGTTCATCAACGGGGTAGGTCTGACCTGATGTCCGGCGCAGCTGCCATCACGGTCGGCGGAGCTAATTTCGCCCCGATCACGCGTGATTACGCGACCGGCACCGCCGCGACAGAGACGATCCCGACAGGTGCGGCTCAGATGATCGTCGCCGGATGGGGCGGGGGCGCGGGCGGCAGCCACGGCACCGGAGTCGGCTGCTCTGCGGACAACGGCGGTGCCGGCGGTGCCGGAGCGTACTGCGAGAAAACATTCGCACTCACCGCCGCAGACTGGGGGCAGACCCTCACGTACTCCGTCGGCGCGCCGGGCGGCGTGGACCTGGACGGCGGCAACTCCACCCTGGTGAACGGCACCTTCTCCACCAGCGTGAACATCAGCGCCAACGGCGGCCAGCATGGCCGCATCAACGAGGTTGGTGGAGGCGGCGGCCTAGCTTCAGGCGCAACAACAAACACCAATGGCACTGCCGGCACAGGCACGGCCAGCGATCCCGGCCCCGCCGGCGTAGTCGGCCAGGACGGCTCGTCATACGGAGCCGGAGGCAACGCGTCCGCTGTTGGCACCGGCAACCTTGGCACCGCTGGTGCAGTAGGCCACTGGAGGTTCAAGTACAGCTGATGTACACCTTCGAGCCCTACGAACAAGACGGCCAGTTCGGCCAGATACTGCTCATTCAAGAGAGCGGCGAAGGCATCGCCATGCATCGCCATGACGACCCGGACTACCGGCATAGTATCACAGTGATCGAGGGGGTGTGCCGATGCTATGGCCCCGGCAAGAAGTGGTCCGTTGTACTATACGAGCGGCAGACACACATTTTTACCGATGAACAACAAGAGCATGAGATCGTTGCAATACGAGGCAGTACACGCCTTCTGGCGATCTGGATCAACGGCAAACCGCCCGGCCTGGACCAGGTGCCGAAGGATGAACTCGTCGGCACCATCCGCCGCCCACTGACACGAGGCCAATGACATGCCAGCTATCCCCAAGACCGCCGCGATCGTTGTGGATGTGATCTCAGGTGTCGCGGTTGCCGCCGCGCTGATGCAATGGCTGCCACCGATCGCGGCCGTCGCCGGCATCATCTGGTACGCGATCCAAATCTGGGAGAGCAAGACCGCGCAAGCCTGGTGGGCGGGACACAATCATCGCGCTCAGCTGCGCAAGCTGGCGATCGCGGAAGTGAACGCCAGGCTCGCGACCGAGGCCCTTGCTCGCGATGCAACGACGGCGTCCAAGCAAGCTAACAAGGAAACGCCATAGCATGGCCCTCGATCCTAACACCCTGAAAAGTATCAGCACGCACGCCGGCGCACTGGTCGCCGGCGTTTCGCTCGCGCTGGCCCCATTGATGGCGAG
>JAYVTU010000011.1:0-27747 GCA_043788485.1 Planctomycetota bacterium | reverse complement strand
CGAATCCAAAACGCCCAGCGGATCACGCTTGATCCGCCCCAGCGACGCGGCGATACTGGCCATCCTTGGCCTCCTGTTTTGATGTTGCTTCGCAACACCATCATCTCGGGAGGCCTTGTTTCGCGCAAATCACCGTAACGCACGCCGCGGCGCGGAGTTGCGGCTAACTTAACGCCATTAATTTCAAAGACCGTATTCTGGTTTGTTTCTCCGGCGCAGCGGCTGTACCTCAATCTGGGGATGCACGAAGATTACATCGGATTTATGCTGTGCGCTGCCGCTTATGGATGTGCCGTGGGGTTTATGCTGGGGATCTTGGCTGCTTTTTTCGTTCGTCTGCCGGAAGAGTAGAAAAGGATGATTCTGAAATTGGTCAAAAAAAAGGCCCCGGCTTGGGGGCCGGGGCTGTCTTGGGATGGGACATTCTCTGTCGCACTGCTACGCCTGAGCCAAGCTCCGGTTTTCACTTCGTCCCGACGACCGGTTTTTAGGCGGCGGTGCCGCACGGCCCGGTGAGGGCAAGTTTGGTCGGGGGACTATTGTCGGGCTTCGCTGCCGGCGTACATTCAGCAATGCGATCACACCTACGGCGGAGGGTCTCGCATAACGCGGTCTCCAGAAGTGTCACCTTTAAGCCTATCGTCGTGACCACGCTGGGACAATGAAAAAATTCAGATTCCATTATTACAGCGGAAAACAAGGTGTTTTTGAGCGTCGGGGTGTTCCAGAGTCCGGCGATCATAAATCGCGTTATCGAGACGTTGCGGATTGCGCGACAGTGATGCGGTGTCGCCGGCCCCGTGACATCGAGCCAGCCACTGACGGTGCAATTCGCCGCCGCAGACCCTACAATCAGGGTTTCAATATGACAGGTCACGCCCGTAAATCCGTCTTCATCGAGACCTTCGGCTGCCAGATGAACGTCCTGGACAGCGAACTGGTCATGGGCCAGCTCCGCGCGCTCGGCTACGACCTGACGACCGATCGCGCCGTCGCCGACGTCGTGCTGCTCAACACCTGCAGCGTCCGCGAGAACGCTGAGAACAAGATCCACGGCCGCCTCGGCGATCTGAAGCACAAGCGCCCCGATGTCGTCGTCGGCGTCCTCGGCTGCATGGCCGAGCGCGACGGCGGCGACCTGCTCAAGCGTTACCCGCAGATCGACCTGATGTGCGGGCCGGCTGATCTGGACAAGGTGCCGTCGCTCATCGACAACGCCGTCCGGACGCGCGAGCCGCAACTCGCCTTGCAGGGCCACACCGCGCGGCGCTCCGCCACGCTTGATGCCGCCGCGGATTCGCTGGAGATGCTCGATCTCTCGCGCTCCATCTCGCCCACTGATCACAGCGGCACCGCCTATGTCCGCATCACGCGCGGCTGCAACAAATTCTGCACCTACTGCGTCGTGCCCTACACGCGCGGCCCGGAAGTGCACCGGCCGCCGGATCACATCGTCGAAGAGTGCCGCAAACTCGCCGACGCCGGTGTCATCGAGGTCACGCTGCTCGGCCAGACCGTCAACCACTATCGTTACGACCATGGCGCGGCGGTGAGCATCGGCGGCGTCGAGCAGCCGCAGGTCGGCCCCGGCGGCGCGGCGTTCAAGAATTCGGAGCATGTCCTCAACGTCGGCCGTCGCATCACGACCTTTGCCGATCTCCTGAAGCGCATCCACGACGAGGTGCCCGCCATCCGCCGGTTGCGCTTCGTCACCAGCTATCCGCGCGATTTTGGCGACGACATTTTGCAGGTCATCGCCGATTCTCCGCGGATGTGCCGCTACCTGCACATCCCCGTTCAGTCCGGCAGCAACCGCCTCCTCAAGCTCATGAACCGCGAGTACACCCACGAGGAGTACCGCGAATTGGTCCAGCGGGCGTATGAGAAGCTGCCGGGCGTGATGCTCGCCAGCGATTTCATCGTCGGCTTCCCCACGGAGACCGATGAGGATTTCGCCGCGACGCTCGATCTCGTCCGCTTCGCCAAATTCAAGAACAGCTTCATCTTCAAATACAGCCCGCGCCCCGGCACGACCGCGATCACCCGCTTCGCCGACGATGTCCCCGAGGAGATCAAGAAGCGCCGTAACGTGGACCTGCTCGCCGCGCAGCTCGAGGTCAGCGATGCGCTCCACCGCGACCAGGTCGGCCGGACTTTCGACGTGATGGTCGAAGGCGTCAGCGAAAAGACACGCAAAGAGGCGAGCAAAGTCGAGCTCCGCTGGGATCCGCAGAGCACGCAGCCCGCCACCCAACTCTCCGGCCGCACCGAAGGCGACCTCATCGTCATGTTCGACGGCGACGCCTCACTGGTCGGCCAGATCGTCCCCGTCCGCATCCAATCCGCCAAGCCGCTGGCGCTGTTCGGCGAGCTTGTGCGGCAGGCAAGCCTTGTTTGATCTGTTGTATAGCGACTGATATACTCTGTTAATACTTCATGGAACCACAGCACGCGGTGGGTGTCGCGTGCAGAAGGATCCGATGTATCAATGTCCAGCGAAATCCGTTTCGCCGAACTGCGCAAACAAATTGAAGCCGCAGGATGGGCGCTCGATCGGGTCAATGGGTCGCATCACATCTTCACAAAAGCAGGTGCTCGGAATCTGATCATTCCGGTGCATCACGGAAAGGTTCTGCCAGCCTATGTCCGACAAGTCAAAAAAACGATCGAAGAAGGCCGACGGCCCGGTGGATCGGCCGTTTGATCCGGCCATCCTGCGTCGCGCTCAAGTGTTGGCTCCGCAATATCGGTTGATCGTCGAGGAAATCCCCGAAGGATTTAGTGCAATTGTTTTTGAGTTGCCCAACGTCTTCGGCTTCGGCGAAACACTTTCCTTGTGTTACAAAGAGACTCGCGAGCTGCTGGTCACCATGCTCGCGTTCATGATGGAACAAGGCGATGCGATTCCGCTCCCCGCTTCCGAAGAAAATCGGTCCGAGCAGGTGAACATCCGCATCACACCGTACGAAAAACGGATGCTCGAACAGGAAGCGCGGAGTGGAGGTTTCCGCGGTGTCTCCGACTTGGTTCGTGAACGCGCTGTTCGGCGTCCTAGCGTTGCCGGTTCGACACGGCCTGCATCGCAAACGCGTCGTAAAGTGGGTTGAATCATCAGGCCGTTACCCCGCGAACGCCTTGCGCAGCAACGCCAGGCTCTTGGGCACCGCCGTGCTCGCGTCTTCCTTGCCTTCGAATTCCAGCGAGATGTAGCCGTGGTAATCCGCCTTGCCCAGGATGCCGACGATGCGGTCGTAATCCAGATCGAGCGTGTACCACGTGCCGCCGCCGAAATACGTCTTGGCCTGCACGAACACCGCGCGCGGCGCGATCATCGCCAGCCGGTCGTACGGGTCCTCCAGGAAATTGCCGGTATCCATCGTCACGCCGAGCCACGGTGATTTGACCGCGTCGACAATCTTCAGCACGCCCTCCGGCGTCCGCCCCAGGCCCCAGTGATTTTCCAATCCGAGTGTCACGCCGCACTTCTCCGCCGCCGGCAGACATTTCTCCAGACTCTCGATCACCCACGGGAACCCATCCTCCTCCGCGTACCCCTTCAGCGGCGGCTCGATCCCGCGGTTCTTCATCAGCACATCGAAGTCCGGCGTCGTGCCCCAGCGCCCCGTATTCACGCGGATCGTCGGAATCCCCATCGCGTACGCCATCTCGATGCAGTGGATCGTGTGGTCAATATTTTTCTGCCGCTCCGCCGCATCGGGCGTGAGGAAACCCTGATGGATCGAGAAGCCGCACAGCGACATGCCGTGCAGGAACGCGCGGCGTTTAAGCGCCTGCAGCGTCTTGGGCGACTCATCGGTCATCTGTTTGTGCAGGATCTCCACGGCGTCGAAGCCCATCTCCGCCGCCATGTCGATGCACTTCTCGATGCTCAGCTTCTGATCCGCCTGGTAACGCCAGTACGAATACGTGCTGACGGCGATCGGATTGCCGCGGCGCTTGGCCGGTGCCACGGAGACCGCAGCGGCCGCCGGTTCCGCGGCCTTCAGCGAAGCAGGAATCGCGGCGCTCGAACCGAGTGCCGCGGCGCCAGCGAGAAATGTGCGACGGTTGATGCTCATGGTCCTGCTCCGTGAAGTTGATGTGTCTCAATGCTCGCCCGGCGCCAGCGCCATCGCAAGCACCTCAGCGGGATGCAGCGCATGCCGCCCCGTTCCGTCCTTGATCTGATGTCGGCAAGATGTCCCGGGCGCGACGATCACCGCATCATCCTCCGCCGCACGCACCGGTGGGAACACCGACAGCTCGCCGATCTTCATCGAGAGCTCGTAGCGGTCCGCCGTGTAACCGAACGATCCCGCCATCCCGCAGCATCCCGACGGCAGCACGCTCAGCTTGTCCCCCGCGATCCGCCGCATCGCCGCCGCGCTCGATTCCGCGCCCCACAGCGCCTTCTGATGGCAGTGCCCGTGCAGGATCACACTGCGCCCCGCGAGACCCGAATCCGCGCGGACCGTCGGCTTGGTCGGATGTTGCTCCCATCGCCGATCGACAAATTCCTCAAGCAGCATCGATTTCGCCGCGAGCTTCTGCCGTGTCGCCAGATCCGTCTTCAAATCGAGCTTCAGCCACTCATCCTTGATCGCGCTCAAACACGACGGCTCGCAGACGACGATCGCCTCCACCGCCGGGTCATCGATCAACGTCCGCAGCGATGCGAGCGTCCGATCCGCCTCGGCGATCGCCTGCTCCAGCATGCCTGTCGAGATCAGCGGACGTCCGCAGCATCCGACCTGCGGCAACTCCACCGCGTAACCCAGCGCTTCGAGCACCGCCGTCGTTGCTTTTCCGATCTGCGGCTCGTTATACGTCACAAAACAATCCGCCCAGATCGCCACCCGCGGCCGTCCCGCGCCGCTCGGCTTCGTCCGCCGCTTGAACCATTTGTAAAGCGACGGCGCAAACGCCGGGATGCTCCGCTGCGGCGCGAGCCCCATCACACGGTTCAACACCGCCCGCACCGGCGGCAGGCTATTCACCCAGTTCGCGATGTTTGGCGTCATCGCCCCGATGCGGTTGAGCAATCGCACATTTCCGAACAGCTTCGCCTGCAGCGGCACACCGCCGAGCTTGCGGTAACGCTGCGCGAGGTACTCGCTCTTGAGCTGCGCGATATCGACGTTGCTCGGGCACTCGGTCTTGCAAGCTTTGCAGCTCAGGCAGAGCTTGAGCGTCTCCATCACTGCCGGATCGTTCCACTCCGGCTCGCCCGCCTTCTGCCCCTCGGGCGTCTGCCCCGTCACCGCCATGCGGATCGCATTGGCCCGGCCACGCGTCGTGTGCCGCTCATCGAGCGTCGCGCGATACGAAGGGCACATCGTTCCGCCCGCCGTCTTGCGGCAGAACCCGGCGCCGTTGCAAAGCTCCACAGCCCCGGCGAAGCCCTCCTCGCCGGTGTATTGGTAATACGTCGGCACGTGCCCGACATCGATCGCGCTGCTGTTCCCATCGACGCGGAGATTCTGCGTGATGCTCGCCACCGGCCCGGCACCAACAATGTTCCCGGGATTCAAAATCCCCGCGGGGTCGAAAATCTGCTTGATCTGCTTGAACGCCGCAGTGATCTGCGGGCCGTAGAAAGCCTCCAGCAGCGGCCCGCGTACGCGCCCATCGCCATGCTCCCCGGACATCACGCCGCCGCACCGCCGCGCCAGATCCGCGACCTCGACGGCGATCTCCTGCATCGTCTTCCGGCCGTCAGCCGAGTGGAGGTCCACCATCGGCCTCACATGCAGCACGCCGACCGAGGCATGTGCGTAATACGCCGCCTCGGTGCCGTGCCGCTGGACGATTTTCTTGAACTCCGCAACAAAGTGCCGCAGGTTCTCGACGGGGATGGAATTGTCCTCGACGAACGTGATCGGCTTCGCCTTGCCGGGCAGGCCGTGCAGCAGCGCCTCGCCGCTCTTACGCAGCGTCCACGCGCTGGCCATCGCCGCCGGCTCTTCGTATGTGGAAAGAGGTGCGCCGGGCACCGCGAGCCGCAGCGCCGCGAAAAAATCGCTGAGTTTCGTGGTCGCATCCTCGATCTGGTATTCGACGTAGAGCGCCGCCCGCGGCGTCCGCCCATCGACCTTCGGCAGCATCTCGACGTACGGCTTGCACCCGGCATTGCCCTCAGCAGCCCTGAGCACCGCGTAATCCAGCAACTCCACCGCGCTCGGCTTCGTCGTCAGGATGCGGAGCAACGTCTCCATCGCCGCATCGAGATCGGCGAACGAAACAATCGCCAGCCCGCGCGCCTTCGGTAGCGGGTGCAGCTTCAATTCCGCGCCGACGATCACCGCGAGCGTCCCTTCGCTCCCGCAGATCAGGCCCGAAAGGTCGAGGTCTTCCGGTGTGACCCCGCGGTCGAGCTGCTGCAGGATCAGATCCAGGCCATAACCGGCGTTGCGGCGCACGAGCTTCGGGAATCGCCTGCGGATCTCGTCGGCGTTCGCCTCGACCACCGCCGCGACCTGCCGCGCGAGTTGCAGCGCGAGCTGCGAAGTCCTTCCCGCGCCGGCCTGCAGCCAGAGACGGTCGCCGGTCGTCAGCACCACCTCGACGCCCGCGACATTCTCGCTCGTGCGGCCGTATCGGATGGAGCGTGCCCCCGCCGCGTTGTTGCCGATCGCGCCGCCGATCGCCGCCTGAGCCACGGTCGCCGGGTCCGGCGCGAAGAAGAGGCCCGTCCGCCGCGCATCGAGGTCGCGGTTGAGCTCATCAATGCCGATGCCCGGCTCCGTCACGCAGCGCCGATTCGCGATATCGACCTTAAGCACACGCCGGCAGGTCGGCGTCAGGTCGATGACGATGGCTCGGTTCGTGCACTGCCCCGCGAGACTCGTCCCGCCGCCGCGCGGCAGCACGGCGAGGTTGCTTGCCGCGCAATACTGGATGATCTTCGACACCGCCTCGGTGTCTTTCGGAATGACGACGCCGATCGGTTCCACCTGATAGAGCGACGCGTCGGTCGAATAGAGCAATTGGTTGTGCCGATCGAAGCGCACCTCGCCGACGTTGAGGCGAGATAAATCGTCAGCGATCTGCTGGCGCTCCGTAGCGGGCAACATCGGTGGTGGCCCGTCGGTCGTGAGAATCGGCAGCGATGTGGCCTGAATGGTCATGGGGTGAGTTTCGTATGATAAGCGCGGCCGTGCGATTTGCGAGAGACGGACGCGCAGTTGGGTAACCAATCAGTTTTGGGCTACACTTTCGCCCAGGAGCGAACCGCGATGCGATGCCTTGTCACGGCCGGCAACACGCGAGAAAAAATCGACGATGTCCGCATGTGGAGCAACATCTTCAGCGGCGCGACCGGGCTGTCCATCGCCACCGCGCTGGCTGATTTCGCCGACGTTGACCTGGTGACGAGCAACGAGGCCCACGTCGCACAGGTCAACGCATCGAAAACCGCCGCGCATCCGATTCACGCCTCGGCCTTCGGTTCGCACGCCGAGCTCAAGGGCGCTCTTGCCACGCTCCTCGCCCGACAAAAATACGATGCGATCTTCATGACCGCAGCGGTCGCTGATTACAAGCCGACTCGGGTCTACGCCGTGCTGGACCGTCAGCGCGATGCGGATGGCACGGAGCGGTGGCGTGTCGCCGATGCCCAGGCCGGGAAGATCAAGAGCACGCACAAAGAAATCGCGGTGCTCGGGGGACAGACCGAAAAGCTCGTGGACCTGTTCCGGACCATGTGGCATCACACCGGCCTGCTCGTGAAGTTCAAGCTCGAAGTCGGCATCACGCCCGAGGAAATGATCCGCGTCGGCGAAATCAGTCGGCGGTCGAGTGACGCGGAATATCTCTTTGCCAACACACTCGACATGACCACCGGGCCGAAGGCCGGGGCGTATTTGTTGAGTGAAAAGGGCAGCGAATGGGTGCCGCGCGCGGAACTGGCGAACCGCGCGGCGAGGCTTGTGAGTGAGTCGAATAAAAATAAGTGAAGTCGTTACGGAATGCCGCGGGCGATCATCGGTCCGATGCGGCGTGTGAGCCAGATCGGCAGCTTCTTCCAGATCTCGACGGCCGTCGCGTGATCGTCCGCCGTGATCGGCTTACCGCCTGGTACAAGTGACAACTGCTGCCACCCCGTCGGCTGCGCGATCGCGCCCCATTGCTTCTTGAATTGGTAAGGCCCGCTATCAATCGTCGAGCGACCGAAATCAAACTCGGCGGAACCGCGCGTGATCGCTCGCTCCAGCAATGACCAATACATCAGCATGTTCGCGCATGTGTCATTGTGCGACCGCAGGCTTGAAGCGCTGGGGACTTCCGTGACGCCCCGGCCGTGCACGAGGAGCGCACAGGCCACCGGGATACCGGCGAGATCGACGATGCAGAGTTCCGCATCGTTGCCCAGGTGTTCCAAAATGGCAGCGAAAAGCTGACGTGGATACGCCGGTGTGCCGAGGTCGCGCATGTTCTCGCTGAACACGGCGTAGAAATCGTTGAGTAGCTCCACGCCGCCGAACGTGATGTTCAGCGGATTCTTGCGGGCCTTGCGGATCTGGTTGCGGGCCTTGGACGCGATCGTGTCCCAGAGTGCGGTCGATTCACCCGGCAGAGGAAGCGTCATGCGTACCTTGTCGGTGCGGATGCGATCGAGCGCGGGAAGCGAGATCGCCTCGCGCTGGCGGAGCTCGACGGTGGCGATGCCGCGCTCCGTGGCGAGTTCTTTGGCGTGTTCGAGCAGGGCGTGCGCCGCTGCTTCATTCGTCGCTAGCACGCCGGCCTCATTCAGGTAAGGCATCGAGACGAGCCGCCGGCCGAAGATCATGCTGCGCGTCTCGACCAGCGGGAGCCAGCCGACGATTGTTTCGCCCTCCCACGCGGTCAGCGCCAGCGGGCGGTGGCCGAGGCCATCGGTCATGACGGACATCCACGCGGGGCGGTGGCCCTGCGTCGCCTGCGGGTGCGCAGCGACGAAGGCTTCGATCGCAGTAATGTCGAGATGATTGAGCTTGACGTCCATGGTTCAGCCGGCGAGGCGTGCCGGGGTGTTATGAATCGGCCGGGCGGGCACGCCGGCAACAGTTGTTCCGGGTTCGACGCGGCGGGTTACGACCGAACCGGCACCGACGACTGCGCCGGCCCCGACGTCCGCCATCACGATGGCTCCGGTCCCGATCCACGCGCCGCGGCCGATGGTGATCCAGCGGAGCCGAAGTTCATCGCCGCCGGCGTGATGCTGCGAGCCGCTGAGGAGCTGGACGTTGTCGGCGATCTTCGCGTCGTCTTCGATCGTCACCGACCCGACGCCGCAGCGGCGACCGAGATAGACGCGGTCGCCGAGGATCGCATCCGTCTTGCTGAATGTGGTGCCGAAGCCGATGGAGACATCGCGGCCGACGTGGCGGAGAACGCGCTTGTAGATCGCGGCACGGAAGAGAACACCGAGCGGGCCTGTCTCGTGTGCGACGCTTTCGGTGAGCCAGAGAAGCGAGCGATCGACACCGACCAGTCGCGTGGCGAGGCGGTAGCCGATCACGCGCGGCGTCACGGTGACGGTGAGCATCATTGTAAGAATCGATTTGGCGAAGGACGTGATCATCACGCGGCCCTCCGGAGCGGGGCCGCGGTCACCGCGGAATCATGGCCAAGGACGTCGGCGTAGATCGCCAGTTCGCGTTCGATTCGGCGGGCAAAAGTGTATTGCGATTCGATGTGCTGCCTGGCGGCGGTTGCGATGCGGTGGCGGCGTGGCGTCTTCGTCAGCAGTGTGAACAGATCATCGGACCATGCGTGTGGATCGGCCGCGAGAATCGTCCCGCAGTCGCCATTGTCCAGCAGATCGCGGACGCCGCCGACATCGGTCGCGGCGACAGGAACGGCCATCGCCATCGCTTCGAGGACGACATTCGGCATGCCCTCGGTCCGGCTGGGGAGAACGACGGCGTCGAGCGCTTCGTACCATTTCTGCAGCGGCGATTGCCAGCCGCGGAAATGGATCACGCTTTCAAGACCGAGGTTCTCGCCGATGGTCTGTAATTCCACGCGTTGCGGGCCGTCGCCGATGATCTGCACTTGGAGGTTGGGTATCCGGTTGCGCAGCTCGGCGATGGGGATCAGCAACCGATCGACACCCTTTTCGACACTGAGCCGACCGATGACGCCGAGCGTCGGTCGCGACGGATCTAGGCCGACGGTAAGTTTCGCGGTGTGCGTCAAACGTGTGCGGGTGAACTCGCCGAGGTCGATGCCGTTGGGGATGACGGAGAGACGCGCGGGATCGACGCCGATGGTCTGCACCGCATCGGCGATTGGCTGCGAGACGGTCATCACGCGGTCGTAGTGGCGGAGGCACCAATTGTCGATGCGGCGGTAGAGGCGGACGCGGGCGGTCTCGTCGGTCCAGCCGTGAACGGTCGTGACGAGCTTCATCGGGTGAAACGTGCGGAGCAGCAGGCCGAGCGCATCGGATTTGTAGTCGTGGGCGTGCCAGACGGTGACATTGAGCTCGCGGCAGAGTTTCAGGAGGCGTGCGGGTGTGCGGGGATCGAGCGGGCCGCGCTCGGCGATTGTGTGGAGCGGGCAGTCGAGGCGGGCGGCTTCGGCGCGGAGTGATTCGATGCCGGGGTCGCCGTGCGGATGGATGTAGGCGGCGGCGACGCGGAACTGCGACGGATCGACGCCTCGCGGGGTGCGGAGGATCGTCTTTTCGGGCCCGCCGCCGCTGCCGGCCATGACGCGGACGTGCAGGACTTTGGGCACGGTGGCGTGAGTATGCGATGAGATGTGGTGCGAATCGGTCATGCGATCTTTCGCTCACGAGGCGCGGCGGCCGGAGATGAGTTCGTGTTGTTGCACGGTGTCGAGGAGCTCGGCGAGTTCCGCGGACTTCGCCTGCCACGATTCGGCGGGGAGGCGGCGCTGACGCGCGATGATCTGGCCGGGGGGCGCGGCGCGGCTGGCGCGTTCGATGACGCGCTGGGCGAAATCCTCGGCGGACACGACGTCGCAGCAATCGGACCAGCGACGAGCCGCGGGGAGATCGAGGCAGACGACGGGGCGATCGGTGGCGAGGTATTCCATGAGCTTCAGCGGCTGCGACGCGATGAGCGCCGGGTGATCGCTGACGTAGGGCATGATGAGCACATCGGCGAGGTCGGCGACGTGCGGGAGGACGCCGTGCGCCGCGGGGCCGAGGTGCTTGACGCCGGGGATGCGGAGAACGCTCGCGGCTTCGTCGCCCTCGGGACCGATGAGTGCGATGGTGCCTTTCCAATTCTGCGCGAGGTTGTGCAGGGCGGCGGTGTCGATTTTGTTATCGATGAGGCCCCAGAAGACGGCGAGCTTGCCGGGGATGTTTTGCAACTGGGCGAGGATGGGGTCGGCGGCGAAGTCGGGATCGGGTGTGGACCACGCGGCGGTGTCGACGCCGTGCGTGATGAGCTTCGGATTGCGTCCGGTGGCGGCGATGCGGTCGACGAGAGGCTCGCTGACGGCGGCGACGGCATCGACGCTGCCGAGGAGGTCGGTTTCCATGGCCGCGAGCGTGTCGTGGTCGAGGCCGGGCCAGGTGGACCAATCATCGACGCAGTAGTAGATCCAGCCACGCGCGGGGAAACGGCCGACGAGCGGGGCCATGAGCGGGACGGTGGTGAGCACGACGGGCGGCTCGCCGAGGTGATCGGTGATGGCGTTGGATACCGCGCGGGCGAGGAGCGGTGTGTTGATGGCGCGGGCGAGGAGGCTTGCGAAATCGGGCCACATGATCGGGTTGATCACGATGGGCTCACCGGGTCGCGAATCGATGTCGGCCTGCGGGGGCGTGGCGCGGGACCACTGGCGGAGCTTTTCGAAACCGCGGCGGAAATCGTGGAGCGAGAGGCGCGGGCGGCGCGTGCCGATGGTGTTGACCCAGAGGACGCGGCGATGCGGCAGCATGTGACGCACGAGGTGCTGACAGCTCGAGGGGTGGCGGCCCCAGTCGTCGGCGAACACGAGCAGCGGCGGTAGATCATGCGGCACGGCGTGTCTCCGGGGTGGCGGTGAGCTCGCGATAGATCTGGGCGTAGTCGGCGTGCATCTGAGTCTGATTGAAACAGTCGCGGACATGCAAAGCGGCGGCGAGGCCCATCGTGCGGCGGCGCGGGGCATCGGTGAGCAGCGAATGGACGGCGACGGCGAGCGCATTGGCATCGCCGCGCGGGGCGAGGAGGCCGGTGTGGCCATGCGCGACGATCTCGCGATTGCCGCCGACATCGGTGGCGACGACGGGCTTTCCGGCGGCCATGGCTTCGAGGAGCGCGACGCTGACGCCTTCGCTGAGGCTCGTGAGCAGGCCGAGGTCCGCCGCGTGCCAGAGTTCGGCGATGTCGCCGCGCGGGCCGAGGATCTGGACGTGGTCGTGGAGTTTGAGCGAGTCGATGAGCTGGCGGGTGGGGCCGAGCGTCGGGCCATCGCCGGCGAGGAGGAGCTTGGCGCAGCTGCCCATGTGGCGGAGACGGTCCATCATGCGGATGGCGGTGGCATGATCCTTGACGGCGCGGAAACCGGCGACCTGCAGAATCAGCGGGCGATCGGTCGGCAGGCCGAGCACGGCGCGGGCGGTGTCGACATCGGTTCGGCGGCGCGCGAAGCGCTCGGGCGCGATGCCGTTGCGGATGACATCGATGCGTTTGGCGGGGATTGATTCGCAGTTGACGAGCGCGGACTTCACGAAGTCGCCGACGGCGGTGACGCGGTCGGCCAGATGCGAGAGGAGCAGGCGGTTGGCGACGACACGCTTGAAGCGGCGCTGGTCGGGGTAGTGCCGGCCGTGCTCGGTGAAGATGAGACGGGCGCGGGCGCCGCTGAGACGTGCGAGAGCGGAGTAGACGAAGGGCGTGTACTGGTGGGCGTGGATGACGGAGAGGCGCTGCTCGCGGCAGATCTGCGCGATGCGGGAGGCGCAGCGGGTGTCGAGGCCTGGGCGGCGACCGATGAGGTGGACCTGTGCGCCGAGGGCGCGGAGCTGGGCTTCGAGTGGGCCGGTGCAGTCGAGTGCTGCGACAGCGAAGCGGAATCCGCCGCGGAGATTGGCGACGAGGTCGCGCACGAGCACCTCGGCTCCGGCAAGGCTCAACGAGTGGAGCACGTGCAGGACGCCGGGTTGATCGGCATCGGCCTGGGGTTGCTGAAACATCACGATGCGGGCCTCTGGAATGGGCTGAAGATGATGGCAAGACTTTTATCGGTCATATCGTCGTCGGGGTTTGGTGTGAGGCGCGGCGGAGTCGGCTGCGGATCGGGGCTTGGGTTCTCGGCGGTTTTCGCCGCGGCGGCCTCGATGGCGTTCTCGATGAACTGGCTCGTGACGATCGGCAAAGCGCCGCCGAGGATCATCAGCAACCAAGGCAATTCGAATGTTTCGAGCGACAGGAAGATCGCGCCGAGCATGAAGATGATCAGACTGGTTTCGACGGCGAGCGCCGTGGCCGCGAGGGAGTGGCCGACGTCTTTGGGAAGGTCGATGGCCGGATCACTGGCGGCGCGGCGGAGCACCTTGCGGCTGGAGCGCGAGCGAAGGATCGACATCACGCACATCATCAGGTAGACGGAGATCGCGGGCACACCGCAGTCGGCGGCGATCTGCAGGTACTGGCTGTGAATGGTGCGGCCATACATGTCGGCGCCGTAGGCCTGCGAGAGCAGGTTGGCATTGCGGACGCCGACGCCGGTGAAGGGATGATCCCACGTCATGTTCCACGCGGCCTGCCAGCTCTGGAAGCGCAGGTTGGCCGACTCGTCGGTCTGGTACTGCTCGGTGGTCGCGAAGCGGTCGCGCACCATCGGGCCGGCGATGCTCACGACGACGACGACGAGCAGGGCGAGGGCGATGATGGCGTGGCGGCGGGGACGGTGATGCAGCAGGATCCAGACGACGCCGAAGATGGCGGAGATCATCGCTCCACGCGAGAAGCTGATCATGACGGCGTGGATCATGGCGACGGCAGCGCCGGCGCAGAGCAGCCAGACCCATTTGCGGCGTGTGCTGCATCCCCAGGCGTAGGCGAAGGGCAGGCCCATGGCGATGAGCAGGCCGGCGCCGTTGTTGTCGAGGCCGCCGTGGCCGTAGTTCCAGAGGTCCAAACGGTTCTGCACGAAGTAACGGAAATTGAATTCCCACGCGATGTAGGCGATGA
This sequence comes from Planctomycetota bacterium, assembly GCA_043788485.1. GTDB lineage: Bacteria > Planctomycetota > Phycisphaerae > Phycisphaerales > Zrk34 > JAYVTU01. The sequence continues at coordinate 13,609 of JAYVTU010000011.1, read as the reverse complement.
CGAAGAAGACGAGGCCGGTGAGCCAGCGGACGTGCTGCGGCGTCTGGATCACGGTCGTGGCTAGCACGGCCATGATGAAGATCTTGAGATACTCCGAGCCCCAGTTCGCGGCAACGGTCGTGTTGTACGCGGTGAGACAGCTCAAGAGCATGAGCGCGGCGAAGATGACCATGAGCGTGGCGATCGCGTTCCAGCGGAAGGTGGCGAGGATGCGCGGCAGGTTGATGAGGATGCCGAGGATCGCGCCACCGGCGGCGAGCAGCGACCAGCGCAGGTCGGGCAGCGAGTAGTTCCAGAGGAACTGCGGCTTGAGAATGCTCAGGACGTAGTAGGGCAGGATCCCGAAGAAGGGATGCGACAGCGCGGCGAAGGTGCCGCCGAGGATCATCATCGCCAGGACGAATGCCTGTTTCACGCTGCGGTCCTCCGTGTCACGTCGCGTGGGGATTTCGGCAGGGCGGTTGCGGCGCCACCGACGAGGCGATCGAAGTCACAGGCGTTGGACGCCCAGCTGTAGTGCTTCACGGCCCACTGCCGGGCGCGCGTGCCGAGTTCTGCGGCGTCGGCTGGCTTGGCCCAGAGCGATTCGATCGCTTCGACCCAATCGTTTGTTGTGTCGGCGACGCGCCACGCCGGCTCGCCGCGCAGGCCCTCGACGGCGCGGGGCGAGGCGACGATCGGTCGGCCCATCGCGGCGGCTTCGAGCAACTTGTTCTTGATGCCCGCGCCGCTGCGCATCGGGAGCACGGTCGCGCCGCTGCGCAGTGCCCAGGGGCGGAGATCGTCGACGGCGCCGATGAGCTCGATTCCGGGCTTGCCGTCGATGAGCTGATGGACGGCGTCGCCGGCGTTCTGGCCGACGATGCGCCAGGTAGCGGTCGGATTGTTGTGTCGGAGCACGGGCCAGACCTCGGTGGTGAACCAGCGGATCGCGTCGAGGTTGGGCTGGAAATCGAGTCGGCCCCAGAAAATGAGCGTCTTGGGATCGACGGGCGTTTCAAAGGGGCGAAAGAAATTTGCGTCCACGCCGTTGGGCATGAGGAGCACATCACGGAACCCGCCGAGGCTGCGGAGCGCCTTGGCATCGCGCGAGGAGACGGCGACCACGGCATCGACATCGGCGCGGTAGCTGCGCTCGTAGAGGGCCATTTTCATGGCCTGTTTCGCGATGCTCCAGCGCTCGCCGGTCGAGCTGGCGGCGGAGAGGAGCGAGAGCTGGAAGAGGCAGGGATCGTCGAGGGCGAGCCAGATGCGTTTGCGCGTAGCGGGGACACGGGCGAGGAGCGGGAGCGTCGAGAGGCCGGCCGCGGCGACGTAGTCGGCGGAATGGATCTCGGCGTAGGCGGCGACGGCGCGGGCGGATGCTTCGCTCCAGCCCCAGTAGCGCGACCAGAGGCGACCGAGGCGCGACGGCGTTTCGGGCGCGTCGCTCAATGATGCGGGAAGCGTGTCAATGGCGACGCGGCGGTGCAGGGGCCAGGCGGCGAGCTGCTCAGCGGTGGGGGGATTGCCGAGGATGAGGCGCGGCGTGTGGCCGAGTTCCATCAGGTGAAGGAGCAGGTGATGGGTGTAGAGCTCGCGCCCGCCGTGCAGCGGCCAAGGGAGATCCGACATGACGAAGAGGCCGTGCATATTCGCTTTCATCCGGCTCGGCGGAGTGTGAGGGGCAGTCGGATGTTTCGGCGGGAGAAGCGGTGCATGACGCGCTGCGTCGCTTCGAGGACCGTTTCGATCGACAGGGCGGTGATGCATGCGTCCTTCATGTCGCAGGAGCGCTTGTAGCAGGGGCTGCAGAATGTTTTGGCAACGAGCTTCTCGCCGAGGTCGAAGAGGTCGATCTCCTGCTCGCATGTCGGGCCGAAGATCGCGACGACGCCCCGGCCCCGCGCGATCGCCACGTGCATCGCCATCGTGTCGCCGCAGAGCAGCGTGTCGCAGAGATCGACGAGGGCGATGAAGTGCTGCGGAGCGTGGTCGGCGCCGGTGTTGATGGTCCACGGGAGTGCGGCGCTGAGGCGGTCCATGATGGTGGCTTCGTCGCGGCCACCGAGGAGGAGGATCTGCGTGTCGGGGTTGGCGGCGTGATACTGCTCAAGCAGCGATTGCAGGCGACTTTCGGGCCACATCTTGTTGGCGAAGACGCGACCGGCGCCGACGTTGACGCCGAGCGTGGGGCGGCCGGCGAGCCAGCCGCGCTGCGTGAGGTGCTGATGGACGGCGGCGCTCGCATCGGTGTTGACGGGCAGTTCGTAACGCTGGCCGAGGTATTCCCAGCCGAGCGCTTCGTAGAGCAGATGCGGGTGGCTCTTGGTGTTCTTGCGGAATTTGAGCTCATCGCTGAGACCGAGGAGGAAGTAGTCGGTCGCCTCGCGGTTGAGCGGGACGGGCGTGCCGGCGGGGCTCAAGCCGATGCCCTGCTTGATGTCTGCGCTGAGAGCCATAGCGAGTCCGCACGGCGCCAATTCTTTGTCGAGGCTAATGACGCGGTCGAACTTCTCGGCCAGCAGCGCCTGGCACGTCAGCGGCTCCAGCGGGAGCACGCGGTCGATCAGCGGATGACCGGCGATGAACTGAACCGATGCGGAGGCGGTGACCCACGTGATCTGGCCCTTGGGGTAGCGGCGGCGCAGCTCGGGCAGGATGCTCAATGTGCGGACCACGTCGCCGAGCGCGCCGACCTTGATCACGCAGATGCGGTGGCTGTACGCGGCGTAATGATCGCAGCCGGCGCAGAGACGGTTGTGAATGCAGGGCTTGTCCCCACGGTAATGGCGGCAGTCCCACTTGATGGTCTTGGAGTCACGCGGCATCGCGCTGGCTCCTTCCCCCGGAAACCCCTCTGGTCACGGCGAGCGTGCGCTCGACGGCGGCGATGAAGCGCTGCGCCGTCGCGGTCCATGTGAACTGCGCCGATCGCGCCGTGCCCCGCTCGACGAGCGACTGGCGGAGCAACGAATCCTCCAGCAACACGGCAAGCTGGTGGCGGATCGAATCGGTATCGGTCGGGTCGGCATAGAGCACTGCGTCGCCGCCGACTTCGGGAAGGCTGCTGCGGTTGCTGGTGAGAACGGGCGTGTGCGTGACCCAGGCATCGAGGATCGGCAGGCCGAAGCCCTCGGCGAGGCTCGGGTAGATCAAGGCATCGGCGCCGCTGAGCAGGGCGGCGAGATCGGCCTCATGCACGAAACCGGTGAGGTGGACATCCGCGGCAATGCCGAGCAACTCGGCCTGCACCGCGATCTGATTGCGGTGAGCCGGATCGTTGAGGCCGACGATGACCAGCGGCCAGTGCTGCCGCATTGATTGCGGCAGGGCGGCAAAGGCATCGACGACGCGGCGCGTGTTCTTGCGCGCATCGGCGGCGCCGAGATGCAGGATGAAACGGCCGCTGACGCCGAAGCGCTGTGCGATCCTTGCGGCGACCGACGCGTCCGTCTTTCGCAGGGCACTGTCGGCGGCCCAGGCATTGACGACGATCTGGCTCGACTTCGCGCCGAACTGATCGGAGAGCTGCGACGCGGTGAACCTGCTCGGTGTGAGGATGGTCAATTCATTCGTGACTGCGTGGCGCACGCTGCGGCGGAACGCATCGGCGGTCGCGGCGTCGGCGTCGAGCGGCAGCAGATCATGCACGGTGATCATCACCGGCATCGGGTTCCAGGTCGGGCAGGTGTTGGCGGGGCAGTGGAGGAGGTCGGCGCCGGCGCTCCACGCGGCGGCGGGCAGGCGCCAGCGCTCCCAGGCGTTGAGGCGGTCGCCGGGCATCTCGATGCGCGCGGGCCGATAATTCGGCGAGGCGAGGCCGGCGGTTTCGTCACCACGATGCAGACCGATAACGCGCCACTCGGGCCGAAGCGTGAGCGTGTGCTGGTAGAGATCCAGCAGATTCTTGCCGGTTCCGCGGCGATGAGTGCGGTGAACCGTGCGTGCATCGAGTGCCAGGATGATTGATTCGTGCTTCAAAATAGCCCTTTTTGGCGTAGCGGGGGCCGGTACATCCGGCACAACCGCTACACAAGGATTTTTCGGCAAGTTCGCCGCCCCTCTTAACCGCACGGACATCGCTTAAGTCATTCAGGGCGCAGACGGTTTAAACCGGACGGGCGGATTAAGTGCTGCCGCCGTCGCACCGATAAAGCCAAGGCCCCCCTCGAACGGCGAGGCACTTGGAACGACGAGCGTGACGAACGAAATGACGGTCAATCCAGCCTACTCCAAAGCGATGAGCGGCGACGCTTTTGCCGCCGCAATCAAGCGCGGCATCGATATCGCCGGCGCCCTCATGGGCATCGCGATTACGGCGGTGCCCGTCGCGCTGGCGATGCTGCACATCCGCATGACCGACGGCGGGCCGGTGCTCTACCGCCAGTGGCGTGTCGGTCGCGATGGCCGCCTCTTCCGCATGTACAAGCTGCGGACGATGCGCATGGACGCCGAGCGCCACAGCGGCGCGGTGTGCGCCGGACATGAGGATGATCGCGTGATCCCCGGATGCCGCTGGATGCGCCGCAGTCACTTCGATGAACTCGCCCAGCTCTGGAACATCCTGCGCGGCGACATGAGCATCGTCGGCCCTCGCCCCGAGCGGCCCGAAATCATGAACGACATCTGCGGCCAGATCACGAACTTCGAGCGCCGCCTCGCCGTCCGTCCGGGACTCACCGGTCTGGCGCAGGTCCGCTCCGGTTACGCCAACAACATCCGCGGCCACCGCCGCAAGCTGCACTACGACCTGGTCTATATCCGCCGCGCCGGCGGGTGGACCGATTTGAGCCTGATCCTCCGCACCGCGACAAAACTCTGGGACCAGACTGCACACTGATCCGCTCAACCGACGGGAACATCGCCATGATGATCACCCTCTCCGCTCACCATCGCCCCACGCCCCGCTGGCTCAGCTGGCTCGTGGCGGCTTTCGCCGTGCTCGCCATTTGCGGATGTGAGCGCTACCACGATGTCGCCGCGTTCGATCTGGACACCAAGCACCTCAACGTGGACAAGCCCTACCGCATCTCGCCGCCCGATGTGCTGGAGATTCATTCCCCCGATGCACCGGAACTGACCTCGCGGATCATCGTCGCTCCCGACGGCTCGATCAGTCTTCCTCTCGTCGAGAAGGTCCAGGTCGGCGGGATGACCTGCGAAGAAATCTCAAAAATCCTCGAAGAAAAGGCCGCCAAGTACTACCAGCGCGTCAGCGTTGGCGTCACCGTCGCGCAGTACCGTTCACGCTTCATCTACATCTTCGGTGAGGTCGGATCGCCCGGCCGGTACGCCTACACCGGATCAGATTCGATCCTCGGCGTCCTCGCGACGGCGCAACCCACGCGCCTGGCTGATCCCAATCGCATCCAGATCCTTCGCCCGGGCCCCGAAGGAAAGACCGCCAAGCGGATGACCATCGAACTCGATAAGTGGATCGAGAAGGGCAACACCGAACGCAATGCGTTGCTCGAAGATGGCGACATCATCTACGTCCCGCCGAACGGCCTGGCCCGAGCCGGCATCGCGATGCAGAGCCTGCTCATGCCAATCCAGCCCGCAGCGTCCACATTCCGCGGCGTCAACAGCATCGAATCCGACGCACCGAACACCGCCCGCGGGGGAAACGGCACCCCGTAAAGCATCCACCAAGAGCGAAAATGCCCCCGACGCCACGTCAACCCGACTCCGTCACGAACATCCGCAGGATGATCGTCCAGCACCGCTGGGCGTTCATGGTGCCGTGTTTCGCGGTGGCCATCGCGGTGCTCGTCGGTGCCCGTTTCCTGCCCCGCAAATACGAGGGCCAGGCGATCTTCGAGAATCGCAACGATCTGGTCATGACCGAGATCGCCAACCGCGGCGCGCCCCAGCAGTTTGCCCGGCTCAAACGCTCGATCGGCGAAGAGGTCGGCGGCGCCGCGGCGATTGAGCGCGCGGTCATCGACCTGCAGCTCGTCCCCGTGCTGCCGCCCAATGCCCCCGCTCATCTCCGCCAGCGCGCCGACATGAAGCGGCAGGACATCGTCAACGCCATCCGGCGCGAGCTCCGTGTCAGTTTTGACGTGTCCACCGCTGAAGTTGACCGCGTTCGCCTCACGCTGATCAGCACCGACCCGGAGCTGACGCGCCGCGTCGTCAACAAGCTCGTGGACAACTACATCGAGCGGAGCCGCAAACAGATCGACGGCATGCTCGACCAGGCCGTCACATTCTTCCGCAGCCAGGTGGATACGAAGCGCAAGGAGCTGGACGGTCTCGAAGAGGAACGTCTGAAATTCGAGGTCAAGTACGCCGAGATCCTCCCCGACGAGAGCGGCGTCTCCCGTGGCACGCTCGCCGAGGCCCAGCAGCAGCTGCTGGCCGTGGAGCAGACGCTCCGCTCGGCCGACCTGCGTGTCACGGCCCTGGAGCGCGAGGTGGGCGAAGACAAGGACAAGGACGGCAAGAAGCCCGTCAGCGTCACAATGCAGCGCAACCCCGAACTCAAGCGGCTTCAGGACGAGCTGCGCGGGTACAACGAGCTCATCGAGAAACACACGGTCATCGAGAAGATGACCGAACAGCACCCGACGGTCGTCACGCTGCGTCACAAGGTCGAGGACCTGGAGCGCGAGATTGCGCAGACGCCCGCCGAGATCGTCGCCGAGCGCGTCTTTACCGATGATGTGCGTGGCCCGCAGGCGAACATGACGCTGGCGCTTGTGCAGGCGAAGTCCGATCGCGATGCCGCGCAGGCGAACCTGAAGCTCGCCCAGGAGCACGTCGCCAAGATGCTGGTGCGGAGCACCGAGGTGTTCCCCGTTCGCGCCGAATACCGCAAGCTTGCCACGGCGATCACCGAGGCACAGCGCCAGCTCGATTTCTGGAACGACAACCTCCGCCGCATCCAGATCACGCTTACCGCCGAGCTCGGCCAGCGCGGCATTTCGATGGAGTTCCTCAAGCCCTGCGGCTCGATCACGCGCCCGACCTCGCCGGACCTCATGCAGGTGTTTTTCGTCGCCGCCGCCCTGGGCATCGCGTTCGGCACGGCGTGGGTTGTCTTCGCCGAGCGCACCGATGTCACGTTCCAGTCCGTCGATCAGGCGGCCGGCCACCTCCGCGTCCCCGTGCTCGGCGCCGTCGCGGAGATCGTCACCGCCCCCGTCGCGCGCTGGCGCCGGCTCAGCCAATGCTTCCTGCAGCCCGCGGGGGGCATGGCCCTGTTCGGGGCCCGGATCATCGCCGGCTACACCGATTATCTCAGCCTCCGGCAGCCGGAGATCCCGACCTCCAGCATGACCTTCGCCGAGGAGCCCGATCGCGCCGCCCCGATCACCTCGCCCACCACGACCGCCACGGCTCCCACCGCCAACAACACAACCGCCAACAACCCAACGAACATCACCGGCACCGCCGACGCTGAACCGCTTCACGATCCGCTCCCGACGCATCCCTGAAAACGAAACATGTACCTCGACTTCTACAACCTGAAGCTCGCCCCGTTCGAGAATTCTCCGGACGCGCGATTCCTTTTTGCCGCCGAGCACCACCGCGATGCGCTGGCGAATGTTGTCTACGCCCTCCGCGCACGCAAGGGCATGGTCCTCATCACCGGCGGGATCGGCACCGGCAAGACCACGATCTGCCACGCCCTCGAGCAGCGCGGCCGCGACGTCGCCACGATGATCATCGTCCGCAACGCCCCCGAGAACAGCAATCAGCTCCTCCGCCAGGTCATCGCGGGCCTCGGTCAGCCGATGAGCCCCGCCGCCGATCGCCTCGAACTTTTCAACGCCATCGAAGCCCGCCTCGCCGAAGAGCACCGCGCCGGCCGCGCCGTCATGCTCCTCATCGATGAAGCGCAGCAGCTCACCACCGCCGTCTTCGACGAGATCCGCCTGCTCTCCAATATCGAGACCTCCACCGCGAAGCTCATCCAGATCGTCCTCATGGGGCAGAGCGAGCTGCGCGAGATGCTCCACGATCCCCGTCTCGAAGCGCTGCGTCAGCGCCTGGTCCTCGCCCCGCATCTCCGTCCGCTCACCGCCGCCGAGCTCCGCCACTACATCACGCATCGTTTGCACGTCGCCGCCGCCGGCCGCGTGCACAAGGCCCGTTTCACTGACGGCGCCCTCGAAGAGATCTATCACGCCTCGGGCGGCGTTCCGCGGATGATCAATGTCATCGTGGACAACGCATTGCTCGTCGGTTTCGCTCGCTCGACGACCACCATCGATGGATCGATTGTGGCTACGGTTCTTGCAGAAGCCCTGCCGGGCCTGGCCCCCGTGGGCCGACACACGGAAGCGCAGCCCATCCGGGCCGCCGCTTAAGGAGAAGGATGCCGTGGGCTACATCTTCGACGCATTACGAAAGGCGGACCTACCCGATCCGCCGCCGTTCCCCCGGCCCTCGGAGGAATTGGTTCACGCGATCCAGTCCCGCACCACCGCCGCCCCGCGCGTCGAAACGATCCCCACCCAGTTCACCGATGAGCAGCTCCGTCAGAGCACCGTCGGCATCGATGAACGTCTCGTCACACTTCTCGAACCCTCCTGCCCCCTCACCGAAGAATACCGCGGCATCCGCACCCGCCTCATCGCCTCCGCCGGAAAATCGCACGTTATCCACACCATCACCTCCTCCATGCCCGGCGAAGGCCGCACGCTGACGAGCCTCAACCTCGCCGCCGTCTTCGGCGAATTGAGCCACGAAAATACGCTCGTCATCGAGGGCGATCTCCGCACGCCTTCCTTCCAGTCCATGCTCCGCTGGCCCACCGGCCCCGGCCTCCTCCAGCTCCTCCGCGGCGAGGCCACGCTCACGCAATGCCTCAGTCCGCTCCGCTCGTCCAATCTGCTCGTCATGCGCTCCGGCGGCGACGCATCGAATGAAGCGATCCAACTCCTCAGCTCCCCGCGCATGGCCGAGCTCCTCGAAATGGTCCGCGAGCGCTTCACGCAGACCATCATCGACACGCCCCCCGTCCTCGACTACGCCGACGCCGGCGTCATCGGCTCGCGCACCGACCAGGTCATCCTCGTCGTCCGCATGAACTCCACGCCCCGCGACCTCGTGGACGATGCCATGCTCCGTCTCGAAGGCTACAAGGCGCCGGCCAGCGGTGTCGTCCTCACCGCCGCCGCGCCGCTGCGGCCCCGCCTCCGCCGCCGTGAAGCCGACCGCTCCCGCGCCAGAAACGCTACGCAATAAATGAGTCTCGGGTCTTGCGTCCCGCGTCTCGCGTTAAACGCAAGACTCGAGACGCAAGACACGAGACCGATATCAGAGGCCCGTTCATGCCGTCGGCAATCAAGCCCAAACTCCTGATGGTCACGCATCGCGTGCCGCATCCGCCCAACCGCGGCGACCGGATCCGCACGTGGCATCTGCTCCGCGAGCTCTCGGCGCAGTTTGATATCCACCTGGCCTGCATTGCCGATGAGCCCGTCTCATTTGATTCTTGGCGTGAGATGAAAAAGCACGCCGTCGAGCTCGCCATCGAGCCCGGCTCCAGGCTCTCCCGATACACGCGCGGCTTCGCCTCGCTCGCCTCCGGCCGCAGCTTCACCGAGGGCGCCTTTTTCTCCCCCGCGCTCAAGGCGACCATCGACCGCTGGGCCGCCGATCACGCATTCGACGCCGCGCTCGGCGTCTGCTCCTCGACCGCCCGCTACATCCAGCACCTGCCCATCGCCCGCAAGGTGCTCGACCTCGTCGACACCGACAGCCGCAAGTGGGCCGATTACGCCGACGCCTCTCGCGGCCCGGCCCGTTCGCTCTATCAGCTCGAAGCCGAGCGCGTCGCCCAGTGCGAGCGCGAGATTGGGCGCAATTTCGACGCCGTCACGGTCGTCACGCAACGCGAAGCCCAAAGCTTCAGCGACATCGCGCCGCTCGCAAACGTCGTCGTCGCCGCCAACGGCGTCGATCGCTCCTTCTTCTCCCCGCGCTTCCATCAGCCCGAGCCCGTCGCCGTCTTCACCGGCGTCCTCAACTACCGCCCCAACGTCGAGGGCATCACCTGGCTCGCCCGCCACATCTGGCCCCACATCACGCAGAACATCGCCGGCGCCCGACTCCGCATCGTCGGCCGCGATCCGAGCCGCGCCGTTCAGCGACTCGCCGAGATCAATGGCGTCGAGGTCATCGGCTCTGTCCCCGATGTCCGTCCCTACCTGCACGAAGCCGCCGTCGCCGTCGCCCCGATGCGCATCGCGCGCGGCGTGCAAAATAAAGTCCTCGAAGCCATGTCCATGGCCCTGCCCGTCGTCACCACGCCGCAAGCCGCCGCCGGCGTCCACGCCCGCGACGGCGAAGAATTCCTCGTCGCCGACAGTTCCAATCAGTGGATCGAAGGCCTGACGAATATCCTGACCAACACCCACTTCGCCCGCACCCTCGGCCAAGCCGCCCGCCAGTTCGTCGACTCCACCCACCGCTGGGATCAATGCCTCCGCCCGCTATGCGAACTGCTGCACGGCGAACCCGCGGTCGCCGCACCTTCCCTCCGCGAAGCGGCGTAACTCTTTTCTCGTCCTCTTTTCTTTTGTAGCCGCAGGCGGGAGCCGGCGGGTCATTGCATTTGAGCGGCCGGCTACATGGCGCTCGATCGTTTAACTGTCCAACCGGTCTTCCCGTATGACGAAACGAGCACGATACAACTCTGTGTCCTCAGGGTCGAAACAGCAAAATATGACGAGTTTTGGCAGATCATGTTTTGCAAGCCACTCCACCACTGCGGACACGGCTACGTCACACGCTTCTGGCTTTGGGTAACCGAATACACCCGTGGAGATGCATGGGAAAGCGACCGTCTCCAAACCCGTCCCTAATGCCAAGCCAAGCGACTCTCGGTAGCACGACCGTAACAACTCCGCCTCCTGATACCCGCCGCCATCGTACACCGGGCCCACGGTGTGGATGACATGTCGCGCTGCCAGCCGATGGCCGCCGGTCATTTTCGCCTGCCCGGTTGGGCATCCGCCTAATTTTCGACACTCCTCAAGAAGTCCTCGGCCTGCTGCGCGGTGGATGGCTCCATCAACGCCGCCACCGCCCAGCAACGATTCATTGGCAGCGTTCACGATGGCATCGACCTGAAGCTGAGTGATGTCCCCTTCGACAATCTGAATTCGAGCAGCAACGCCTTTGGCCATCTACGTGCTCCTACGCGACAGAACGCCTGGAGATTCCATCGCGTGTGCATGATATCAATCGAGTGGGTTTTAATGAGAACTCAATCTCACGCCACCCGTCGCGTGTCCTGAACAACTTCAATTCCCATTAACTTCAAATAACTCTCCGCCATGCGCTGCCACGAATACGCGCCCGCCGCGCGGCGCGCCGTGGCGGACATCGTCTGGCGGGCCTGCGGGTCGCTGCGGAGCTGGCCGATCGCCATCGCGAGGCTGTTGGGATCGTGGGCATCGACGATGCGGCCGGTCTGGCGGTGCGCGATCAGCTCGGCGCTGGCCGTGAGCACGAGCGCGCCGGGGCGGTCACAGCGGGCGCGGCCGATCACGGGGACGCCAGCGGCCATCGCTTCGAGGATCACCGTGCCGAACGCTTCGTACGCCGAGGGCAGGACCATCACGTCCATCGCCGCATACGCCGCGGCGGGGTCGGCCATCGGGCCGGCCCAGATCACGCGATCGCCCACACCGGCGCGAGTCGCGATCTCCTTGAGGCGATTGCGGTCGGAGCCCTGGCCGACGATCAGCATCTTGCCGTGGTCACCAAGCGCGCCGGGCACGGACTGCAGCAACAGGCCCAGGTCCTTGCACGGATCGAGCCGGCCGACGAATCCAGCGATGAATGTGTCCGGCGAAATGCCGAGCTGCTGCCGCGCGCCGGCGCGATCGACCTGCATCGGCACGTGCACGCCGAGCGGGACGATATGCACATTCTCCCGGCGATCGTAGAAGTCGGCGGCCTGTTGTTTCAGATTGTCCGATGCGACGACGATGCACTTCGCCTTGTGGTACGCGCTGCGGTCCAGCCACCGCAGCAGGCCACGCATCTTCATCGTGTCCATGTAGGGGTAGCACTTGTAGACGGCGTGCATTGCGCCGGCGCAGCATGCGGGATTGAAGACGAGATCGTCATTGCGTCCGGCGGAAATCGCGGCGGTGGCCATCAACGGATCGGTCGCCCAGATCTTGCCGACAGGTGCGTGTTTGCCGATCGCCTTGCGCCACCAGCGGACGCGCATCAGCTCGGCTAGGCGCCACAGCCGGCCGCAATTCAGCGGCGGAACGCGGAGGACGGTGATCGAAGCGCCGAGCTTTTCCTCATCGGGTGCGCCGGTGCGGTTCTCGGTAATGACGCGGACGTCAACGCCGAGCTCGGCCAGCGCGTGGGCCATGTGCCAGAGATGCGTCTCGACGCCGCCGTGGCGCTCGGGCCAGAAACGAGCCGCGAGGATGTTGACGATGGGCTTGTCCATCACGCAGCCCTCCGGCGGAGCGACGCCCAGAGCCGACCGACCAGCGGCTGCGACTTGAGCCAGCGGATCGACAGATCGCGGCTCTGTCGCTGAAACAGATCGGTCTGCTTGAAGTAGTCCGCGGGCTTGCCGATCGTCTCTGCGGCGGCGGTCGCGGCGCGGCTGAGCAGCGACAGATCGCGGTGTCTGATTGTCGGTTCGGATTCGCTGAGGATCAGCGTCAGTCTCGCAAAATCCCGCACAGACAAGCCGGGGAAAAGGTTGGCGGCGTGCTCTGTGAACAGCCCGCGACGCAGCGCATCGATCCCATTCTGATGAGTCGCAGTCACACTCTGGCCATGCACGCGATAACGGACCAGTGGCTCAGCGATGTTCGCCATCTCACTGCGCAGAGCGACGCGGACCCAGAGGTCCAGGTCCTCGACCGGCATGCGGTCGCGGTAATTGCCGGCTGAAAGAATCGCCTCACGGCGGAACGTCACCGTCGGGTGACTCATCGGATTCCAGAACCGCAGACGCCAGCGGATCTCGGCATCGCCGGTAACCGCATTGCGCGTGTCGGTGAGCAGTGTGTCGAGCCCGTTGATCATCCGCATCGATGAGCCGACGACGGCGAGGTTCGGATTCGCATCCAGCAACGCGACCTGCACGGCGAGGCGGTGCGGTTCATTGATGTCATCGGCGTCGATGCGGGCGCAGTAGGGTGTGCCCGCCATCTCGACCGTCGCGGCGAGGCAGGCGCCGAGGCCCAGCGGGCGGTCCGTGACGACCCGGCCGGGGATCACGCGCGGGATCCACTGGCGGAGCAGTTCCGCGCTGCCGTCGGTCGAGCCGTTGTCCCACGCGATGATTTCAAACTCGCGGAACGTCTGGCGTGCGATGGAATCGAGTGTGCGCGACAAGTAGGGCATGCCGTTCTTGACCGGCAGGAGCCACGTGACGCGAGATGGATTCGGCGATGGTGTCATGGTGTTCGGCAATCAGTCGGATCGGGTGTTGTCTTGCGTCACCTCTCCCTTCAAGGGAGAGGTCGGCGAGTCTGCGAGCCGGGTGAGGGTGAGATGTCGGACTTACACGGTGCGCCGAATGAGCGGCTGATTGCGTTCCTAAGTCTTGACCCTCACCCCGGCCCTCTCCCTGGGAGGGAGAGGGGGCGGATCATGCGGCGCGGCGTGCGGCGAGCCTGTTCTTGAG
>JAYVTU010000010.1:0-52115 GCA_043788485.1 Planctomycetota bacterium | reverse complement strand
TCCTCGAATCTACGAGGGTAAGGGTTCTCCGGCGTGGCTTTCATCGTCACTACACTACGAATGGGGCAACTTGAGTCAAGCAGCTACCCAGATAGTTTTTTGGTGCCTGATTCTTTTCACATTGCCGACGAGAGACAGCCAACCGCAAATGTTCAACGAGACGACGATCCACCAAGTGGGTTGCTGGAGCATCGTCATCCCGGCGCCGTAGGGAACCATGAGGAGGAAAAGCACAGTCAGCAATACGAACGATGCAAAAATGGAAATCCATGAAATAAATTCACCAACCGCATTGACCCATGCGCGATTGAAACAGATGCAGATCGCCGCGGCGACCAAGCTCGCCGAGCTGACTAAAAACACGCCAATGATGACGAAACTCATCACCATCGCTGTGCCAGCGTCAACCATAATCATTGTTGTCCTTCCGACCGGAGCGGGAAATCTCCGGTGAATTCTATCGCACATTCAGCCAGGTAGGCGTGACTCCATTCAGAAAGCATAAACACCCGCGACTTGCGTCGCGGGTGTCTTGGTTTCGGTTCTCAGGGTTGGGGGTGTCGGGGGAGGGGCGAAGCCCAGCCCCTGACGGCGGTGGCGATGTGTCTTTGCGGCACCTCTCCCTTCAAGGGAGAGGTCGGCGAGTCTTCGAGACGGGTGAGGGTGAGACGTTGCGAGTTCAATGTGCGTGCGTCGCACATCGCGTCCCAACAGTTAGACCCTCACCCCGGCCCTCTCCCTGGGAGGGAGAGGGGGCGGATCAATCCTTCACTTCGTATTCCGCGTCGATCACGTCGTCGCCGCCTTTCTTGGCGCCGGCTCCGGCGCCCGCGGGTTGTTCGGCGCCGGGTTGGCCGCCGGTTGCGCCCGCTTTGCCCGCGGCTTCGTAGACAGCTTTGCCGAGTTCCATCGAGGCGCGTTCGAGGGCGGTCATCGCCGCTTCGAGTGCAGCCTTGTCCTCGGCCTTGATCTTCTCTTTGACGTCCGCCAGCGCACGCTCGATGCCGGTGCGCGATTCCTGGCTCACCTTGTCGCCGTGGTCCTGCATCGCCTTCTCGGTCTGGTAGACGATCTGATCCGCCTTGTTGCGGACCTCGATGAATTCCTTGTTCTTGCGGTCTTCCTCGGCGTGAAGCTCCGCCTCGCGGGTCATGCGCTCGACCTCTTCCTTGCTCAGGCCGCTCGCGCCCTTGATGTCGATCGACTGGACCTTCCCGGTCGCCTTGTCGCTCGCCTTGACGGAGAGGATGCCGTTGGCGTCGATGCTGAACTCGACATCGATCTGCGGCGTCCCGCGCGCCGCCGGGGGAATGCCCTGCAGATTAAATTGACCGAGTGTCCGGTTGTCCTTGGCCATCGGGCGCTCGCCCTGCAGGACGTGGACGGTGACTTCGGTCTGGTTGTCGGTCGCGGTGGAGAAGGTTTCCTTCTTGCTCGTCGGGATCGTCGTGTTGCGGGGGATGAGCGTCGTCATCACGCCGCCCAGCGTCTCGATGCCCAGGCTCAGCGGCGTCACGTCGAGCAGGAGGATGTCGCTCTTGCCGCCCTTGTCGAGCTCGTTGGCGAGGATCGCGGCGCCGACGCTGACGACCTCATCGGGGTTGATGCTCTTGTTGGGATCGCGCTGGAAGATGTCCTTGGCGATCTTCTGGACGCTGGGCATGCGCGTCGAGCCGCCGACGAGCACGACCTCGTGGATATCGCTTGTTTTGAGCTTCGAATCGTTCAGGCACGCCACGCAGGGCTTGCGGAGACGCTCGAGCAGATCGGCGATGAGCGTCTCGAGCTTCGCGCGGGTGATCGCCATCTGCAGGTGCTTGGGCCCGCTCTGATCCGCGGTGATGAAGGGCAGGTTGATCGTCGTCTCCATCACGGTGGACAGCTCGCACTTCGCCTTTTCGCAGGCTTCCTTGAGACGCTGCAGCGCCATCGCATCGTTGCGGAGATCGATGCCCTGCTGCTTGCGGAATTCTTCCGCGACGAAGTCGATCATGCGCTGGTCCACATCATCGCCGCCCAGATGCGTGTCGCCGTTGGTGGCTTTGACCTGGAACGTGCCGACCTCGGGGTCGATCTCGAGGATGGAGACGTCGAACGTCCCGCCGCCGAAGTCGAACACGGCGACGGTCTGCTCTTTCTTCTTGTCCAGGCCGTAGGCCAGGGCGGCGGCGGTCGGTTCGTTGATGATGCGCATCACTTCGAGGCCCGCGATCTCGCCGGCTTCCTTGGTCGCCTGGCGCTGCGAGTCGTTGAAGTAAGCGGGGACGGTGATCACGGCGCGCTTGACCGTCTCGCCGAGATAGCTCTCGGCGGTCTTCTTGAGGTCCTGCAGAACCTTGGCGGAGATTTCCTGCGGCGTGTAGTTCTTGCCGTCGATCTCGACCTTGACGAGCTCGGCTGCGCCGCCGGTGACCTTGTAGGGCACGATCTTCTCTTCGCTGGCGACCTCGGCGTGGCGGCGACCCATGAAGCGCTTGATCGAGTAGATCGTGCGCGTCGGGTTGGTGACCTGCTGATGCTTGGCGGCCTGGCCGACGAGGATGTCGCCCTTGTCGGTGAATGCGACGACGGAGGGGGTGAGGCGCGAGCCGTGGGCGTTGATGAGCACCTTGGGCTGGCCGCCTTCAACGATGCTGACGACGGAGTTGGTCGTTCCAAGATCGATGCCGATGGGCTTGGACATTTTGAATTCCAGTCAGGATAGGGTTCAGGGTTCAGGTTTGGGATCAGGGATCAGGGGTCGCGAGGCCTGGGCACTTTAGTGCCTAGTTCCGGGGACCGATCCCAACACCCCACACAACGCAACCGCAATGCCACCCGCCGTCACCATAACCCATTGCAATTAAACGTCCCACGATGGTCCCACACCCCGGCCCCCTCTGCCACCCCGCAAGATAACCCCAAACCAGCCTGCCAATGTGACACGCGGGGGAAAGGGCGTGGGGGTGTGGTCAGTCGGTTTGGAGCCGATAGCCGACGCCTTGTTCGGTCAGCAGATAACGAGGGCGAGTTGGGTCGGCTTCGAGCTTGTGGCGGAGCTGGGCCATGAAGACGCGGAGGTAGTGGGTCTCGTGGATGTGAGGCGGGCCCCAGACTTCCTTGAGGAGGAAGGTGTGGGTGAGAACCTTGCCGGCGTGTTGAATGAGCGTGGCGAGGAGGCGGTATTCGAGGGGTGTGAGATGGACTTCGGTGTCACCGACGAAGACGCGGCGGGCGGCGAGATCGACCTTGAGGTTGCCGGTCTCGAAGACGGGCTCGCCGTCTTCGGTTTTCAATCGTGAGGCGTGGCGCAGGGCGACGCGGATGCGGGCCAGCAGTTCGCCGACGCCGAAGGGCTTGGTGAGGTAGTCGTCGGCGCCGGCGTCGAGCGCGGCGATTTTGTCGGATTCCTGGCCCCGGGCCGAGAGCACGATGATGGGTACCTTGGACCACTCGCGCAGGCGGCGGGTCACTTCCAAACCGTCCATGTCCGGCAGGCCCAGGTCGAGGATGACGAGGTCGGGGGGCTGCGTCGTCGCGGCGTTGATCGCCTGTTTGCCGTTCTCGGCCTCGACGAGGCGGTAGCTGTGCTCGGTGAGCGAAGCGCGGAGGAAGCGGCGGATGGGCTGCTCGTCTTCGACAATCAGGATGAGGGGTTGATCAGCCATGCGTGCGTGCCGACGGGGGAGTTTCGGATGGCATGACAGGTGGCGAGCCTTCGACGGGGATGGTGAAGCGGAACACCGCGCCGCCTCCGGCGCGGTTCTCGGCGGACATCCGCCCGCCGTGAACTTCGACGATCGAGCGGCAAATGGCAAGGCCGAGTCCCGCGCCGCGCTGGTTTCCCGCAGCCGAGCCGCGGAAGAATTTGTCGAACACGCGCGACTCCTCGCCCGCCGCCAGCCCCGGCCCGCGATCGGCGACCTCGATGATCACCTGCGAATTGCGAGCCGTGGCGCTGATGTCGATCGGCGTGTGAGGGGCACAATATTTCGCGGCGTTCTCGATGAGATTGATCAGCACCTGCTCGATCAGCACGCCGTCCACCTTCACCATCGGCAGGTCGGCCGGCAGCGAGACGCTTGCGGGAAATGATTTGAGGAGCGAATCGAGCCGCCGCAGCGCAGAGCCGACGATCTCTTCGACGGGCTGCCACTGCTTGTTGACGCGGACCGCGCCGGATTCGAGGCGCGTGATGTCCAGCAGATTGCCGACGAGCCGATTGAGGCGGTCGGATTCGTCGTAGATGGTCTGCAGCAGGTCGTGACGGGCGGCGGAGGTCTGGGTCGCGGAGCTTTCGCTGTCGAGCAGGCTGCTGCTGGCGCCGGTGATGACGGCGAGCGGCGTCCGCAGGTCGTGCGACACGGCGCTGAGCAGCGAGCTGCGCAGCTTCTCGGCCTCGGCCTGGACCTTGCTGATGTGGGCGGCCTCGGCGAGCTGCTGCCTCTCGACGGCCAGGGCGACCTGATCGACGAAGGCGTCGAGCGTCTGCCGCTGGTCTGGAGCAAGCAGGTCGCCGATCATCGGGGAACGCAGGCCCACGATTCCGACCGCGCCGCTCGTCACCATCAGCGGCAGGTAGAGGCACTCCGACGACGGCAGCGTATCGGTGGCGGCGCCGGCGAGCTGGCCGTGCTCAAAGGCCCATTGCGCCACGCCCATTTCCGATTCCTTGAGCGATTGTTGGAGCTCGCCGCCGCGGGCGACGGCGAGCTTGTTCTGATCTTCGGGCAGCAGGAGCATCGCCTCGGCGTTGAACACCTCGCGCAGCGCGCCGACCGCGATCTCGACGAGTTCGGCGCGATCCTTCGCCGCGGCCAGGCGGTCGGTCATGCGGTACAGCGCTTCGGTACGCCGCTCGCGACGGCGTGATGTGTCGGCCTGGTCGCGGATGCGCGACGTGAGCCGGCTGATGATCAGCCCGATCGCGAGCATGACGCCGAAGGTCACGAAATATTCGGTGTCCGACACGGCGAACGTCCATCGCGGCGGGACGAAGCAGAAATCGAAGAGCAGGACGCTGAGCAGCGAGGCGAGGACCGCGGGCAGCTGGCCGAAGCGCGCCGCGACCGCGGCGACGCCCAGCAGGTAGACCATGATGAGGTTGGAGAGCGCGAAGTACGGATACATCGCGAAACAGAGGCCCGTGGCGAGCGTGACGATGGCGACCGCCTGCCAGTACGCCGCGGGGGGCGTGGAGGCGATGGGCCTGGGCTTGGCGAACGGCTCGCGTTTCTCCTCGGTCTCGCCGTGGACGACGTACACGTCGATCTCGCCGCTGCGGCGGATCATGTTGTCGATCGGCGAACCGAGGATGTTGTCGAGCCAGCGGGGCCGCTGGCTCTTGCCGACGACGATCTTGGTGACATTGCGGCTGCGGGCGTAGTTGATGAATTCATCGACCAGCGCGTGGCCGCTGAGCGTCGCGGTCTTGGCGCCGAGGCGCTCGGCGAGCTGGAAGTTCTGAATGAGGCGCTGGCGGGCGTGGTCGGTCAGGTGCTGGAGCTTGGGTGTTTCGACGAACACGGCGATCCACTCGGCGCGAAGCGCTGTCGCCATGCGTTTGGCGGCGCGGATCACGGTGGCGTTCGACGGGCTGGGGCTGACGCCCACGAGGATGCGCTCGCGCGTCGGCCAGGTGTGGCGGACGAGCTGCGATTCGTGAGCGGATTGCACCTGCGCATTGACGCGCTCCGCGGTCCAGCGAAGGGCGAGCTCGCGCAGCGCGATGAGGTTCGACTTCTTGAAGAAGCCCTGGACCGCACGCTCCGCCTGCCCGGCGACGTAGACCTTGCCCTCGCGCAGGCGGTCGATCAGGTCGTCGGGCGGCAGATCGACGAGCTCGACCTCGTCGGCCTGCTCAAGGATCGAATCGGGGATCGTCTCGCGGACGATGACGCCGGTGATCTGCGCGACGATGTCGTTGAGGCTCTCGAGGTGCTGAACATTGACGGTGGTGAAGACATCGATTCCCGCGGCGAGCAGTTCATCGATGTCCTGACAGCGTTTGGCGTGGCGGAGGCCGGGGGCATTGGTGTGTGCCAGTTCATCGACGAGCACGAGTTGGGGTTTGCGGGCCAGCGCGGCGTCGAGATCGAATTCCTTGAGTCGGACGCCCCGGTGCTCGACGAAACGGAACGGCAGGAGCTCCATGCCCAGCAGCAGTTCTTCGGTCTCGGGCCGGGCATGCGGCTCGGCGTAGCCCACGACGACGTCGATGCCCTCGATGAGCTTCTCGCGCCCGGCACCGATCATCGCGTAGGTTTTGCCGACTCCGGGCGCCATGCCGAAAAAGACCTTGAGCCGCCCGCGCGAACGGTGCGGTTCCTCGGCCTTGGCGCGTGCCAGCAAGGCATCGGGATCGGGGCGCGCGTCGCTCATTCTGTAGTCAGCCTATCACTTAGTCTGATCGAGGGCGAGATTGAGCTGCAGCACGTTCACGCGCGGCTCGCCGATGAAACCGAGGGTCCGCGACTCGGTGTGCTGGGCCACGAGGTCGCGCACTTTTGCTTCATCGAGCTTGCGGGCCTTGGCGACGCGGACAAGCTGGAATTCGGCGGCGGCGGGGCTGATGTGCGGATCGAGGCCGCTGGCCGAGGCGGTGATCAGATCGACGGGCACCGGCTTGGTGTTGCCCGGGTCGGCATCGCGGAGGGCTTTGATGCGGGCGGCGACGGCGCCCTTGGTCGGATCGGGATCGACGAGCGCGGGATTGGTCGGGCCCTGATTGGAGCCGCCGGAGTTGGCGGCGTTGTAGGCCATCGGCGAGGTTGCCGAGGGCCGGCCCCAGAAGTAGCGCGGGTCGTCGAAAGGTTGGCCGAGCAGCGACGAGCCGGTGTCCTTGCCATTGGCGGTGATGATGCTGCCGTTGGCCTGCGACGGGAAGATGAGCTGCGCGATTCCGGTGACGGCTGCGGGATAGATCGCGCCGGTGAGCACGGTGAAGAGGATAAGCAGCACGATTGCGGGGCGGATTTGCTGAAGCATGGTTGAATCTCCTTACGCCAGGCCGAGGCCGACGAGGATGAGGTCGATGAGTTTGATGCCGATGAAGGGCACGATGACGCCGCCGAGCCCGTAGACGAGCAGGTTGTAGCGGAGCAGGGCCGCGGCGCCGACGGGGCGGTATTTGACGCCCTTGAGCGCGAGCGGGATGAGGAAGATGATGATCAGCGCGTTGAAGATGACGGCGGACATGATCGCGCTGTTGGGCGTCGCCAGATGCATGATGTTCAGCTTGTTGAGCACGGGGTAGGTCGTCGCGAACGCGGCGGGGATGATCGCGAAATATTTGGCGATGTCGTTGGCGATGCTGAAGGTCGTCAGCGAGCCGCGCGTCACGAGAAGCTGCTTGCCGATCTGCACGACCTCGATGAGCTTCGTCGGATTCGAGTCGAGGTCGACCATGTTGCCGGCTTCCTTCGCCGCCTGCGTGCCGGAGTGCATGGCGACGGCGACGTCGGCCTGCGCGAGAGCGGGAGCATCGTTCGTGCCGTCGCCGGTCATGGCGACGAGACGGCCGCCTTCCTGATATTTGCGGATGAGCTTGAGCTTGTCCTCGGGCGTGGCCTGGGCGAGGAAATCATCGACGCCCGCCTCGGCGGCGATCGCGGCGGCGGTCAGCGGATTGTCGCCGGTGATCATCACGGTCTTGATCCCCATGCGGCGGAGCTCCGCGAAACGCTCCTTGATCCCGCCCTTGACGATGTCCTTGAGCTGGATCACGCCCAGCACGCGCGGCCCGTCGGCGACGACGAGCGGAGTGCCGCCCTGCTTGGAGATCGAATCGACGGCCTCGCGCACTTCGGTGGGATATTGGCCGCCTAGGCGCGTGACATAGGCTTCGATCGCCGACGCCGCGCCCTTGCGGATCTCGCGGCCGTCGAAATTCACGCCGCTCATCCGGCTCTGCGCACTGAAGGGCACGAACGTCGCGCCCAGCGCCTCGACATCCCGGCCGCGCAGGCCGTATTTCTCCTTGGCGAGGACGACGATGCTGCGTCCCTCGGGCGTCTCGTCGGCCAGCGACGCGAGCTGCGCCGCATCGGCGAGCTGCTCGACGCTGTCGCCGTTGGCCGGGATAAAGGCCGTCGCGCGGCGATTGCCCAGCGTGATCGTGCCGGTCTTGTCGAGCAGCAGCACGTCTACGTCGCCCGCGGCTTCGACTGCGCGGCCGGACATGGCGATCACATTCGCCTGAATCATGCGGTCCATGCCCGCGATGCCGATCGCCGAGAGGAGCCCGCCGATCGTCGTCGGGATCAGACAGACGAGCAGCGCGACGAGCACCGTGACGGTGATCACCGTGCCCTGACCCGCTTCCTTGACGGCGTAGATCGAGAAGGGCAGCAGCGTCGCGCACGCCATCAGGAAGATGATCGTCAGCGCGGCAAGCAGGATGTTGAGCGCGATTTCGTTGGGCGTTTTCTGGCGCGAGGCGGCCTCGATCATCGAGATCATGCGGTCCAGGAAGCTCTCGCCGGGGTCGGCGGTGATGCGGACGACGAGCCAGTCGGAGAGCACACGCGTCCCGCCGGTCACAGCGGAACGGTCGCCGCCTGACTCGCGGATCACGGGCGCCGATTCGCCGGTCACCGCGGATTCGTCGACGGATGCGACGCCCTCGACGACCTCGCCGTCGCCGGGGATGAACTCACCGGCCTCGACGAGGACGTGCTGGCCCTTGCGGAGCACCGACGCGGAGACGATGTCGATCTCAAGCTTGTGCTTGGGATTGTCGAGGCGTTTGGCGGTGACCTCGACGCGGGCCTTGCGCAGCGAATCGGCCTGCGCCTTGCCGCGGCCCTCGGCCATCGCTTCGGCGAAGTTGGCGAAGAGCACGGTGAACCAGAGCCAGAGCGAGATGGCGAGGATGAAGCCCGGGGCCGCTTCGCCGTGACCGGTGGACAGGGCGCTGACCCAGAGGGCTGTGGTCATCGTGGCGCCGACGCAGACGACGAACATCACGGGGTTGCGTGCCTGGTGGCGCGGATCGAGCTTCACGAACGACGCCGCGATGGCGTGTTTGAGAATATCGCGATCGAACAGGGATCTGGCCTTGGCGGTCGACACGGTGAGGCTCCTTACATCAGCAGGTGTTCGACGATCGGTCCCAGCGCGATGGCGGGGATGAACGTCAGGGCGGCGATGATGATCACGACGCTGATCAGCAGCACGACGAAGAGCGGCGTGTGCGTCTCAAGCGTTCCGGCGCCGGCGGGGACGAGCTTCTTGCGGGCCAGCGATCCGGCGATAGCCAGAGTCGGGATCGCGATCCAGTAGCGACCGATGAGCATCGCGAAGGAACCGAGGACGTTGTAGAACGGCGTGTTGGCGCTCAGGCCCGCGAACGCGCTGCCGTTGTTGTTGGTCATGGACCCGAAGGCGTAGAGCATTTCGCTGAAGCCGTGCGCGCCCATGTTGGCCCGGCCGGCGACACCGGCGTCCGTCACGCTCGCGATGGCCGTGAACAGCAGCACGAAGATGGGCATGAGCAGCGCGGCGATCGAGGCCATCTTCATCTCATAGGCTTCGATCTTCTTGCCCAGGTACTCGGGGGTTCGGCCGACCATGAGCCCGGAGATGAACACGGCGATGATGACGAGGATGATCATGCCGTACAGCCCCGAGCCGACGCCGCCGAGGATCGTCTCGCCGAAGAACATCATCGACATCGGCATCGCGCCGCCGATCGGGGTGAACGAGTCGTGCATGGAGTTGACGGCTCCGCAGCTCGTCGCGGTCGTCGTGACGGCGAACAGCGCCGATCGCGCGACGCCGAAGCGGACCTCTTTGCCTTCCATGTTGCCGCCGGGGTTCGTGTCGGTAGCTATCTGATCGACGCCGAGCGCGGCGATGCGCGGATTGCCCCGGGCTTCGGCCCAGTAGCAGGTGAAGATGAAGGCGCTGAGGATCACGAGCATGGCCGCGAGAAGTGCCCAGCCCTGGCGCGTGTCGCCGGCCATGGCGCCGAACGTGTAGCAGAGGCCGGCAGCGATCGCGGTCTGCAGCAGGACGAGGACGAAGTCGGTCAGCGGCGTGGGATTCTCGAAGGGGTGTGCGGCGTTGGCATTAAAGAAGCCGCCGCCGTTGGTGCCGATGTGTTTGATGGCCAGCTGCGAAGCGACTGGGCCGACCGCGATGGTCTGCGTGGTGACCTTGATGTTCTCGGTGACGTCGTTGCCCTTGGCGTCCTTGACGGTGTTGCCGTCGGCGTCTTTCTTGGGTTGGTCGTAGCTCGTCGGTTGCACGAGGGCGACGGTCTTATATTCGCTGAACGTCTGCGGCACGCCCTGCCAGACGAAGAAAAGCGCCGCGACGAAGGAGAGCGGCAGGAGGATGTAGAGCGTGGTGCGTGTGACGTCCACCCAGAAGTTGCCGATGGTCTGCGAAGTCTTGCGCGTGATCCCGCGGATAAGCGCGACGAGGATCGCCATGCCGATCGCGGCGGAGAGGAAGTTGTGCACGGCCAGGCCTGCCATCTGCATGAGATAGCTCATCGTCGATTCGCCGCCGTAGCCCTGCCAGTTCGTGTTGGTGTTGAAGCTGACGGAGGTGTTGAGCGAGGAATCGGGCGAGATGTTGGTCATGCCCGCGGGATTGAGCGGCAGCCACTGCTGCGTGCGCTGCTGCACGTAGAGCAGGATGACGCCTGCGAGGCTGAAGAGCAGCATCGCGAAGGTGTAGGCGACCCAGTTCATCTCCTGCTCGGGCCTGACGCCGCCGAGCTTGTAGATGAGCCGCTCGACGGGACCGAGCACACGGCCGAGGAAGAAAGGCTTTCCCTCGTAGACGCGGGCCAGGTACGCGCCCAGCGGTTTGGTGATCGCGATCAGCGCGATGAGGTAGAGGACGATCTGTGTGATGCCATTGATAGTCACGAGAAGATCTCCGGCTTGAGCAGGGCCACGGTCAGGTAGACCAGCAGCCCGGCGGTCACGATCGCACCGATGAAGTAGATCCAATCCATGGGGGGTTCCTTTCGTTTCAAAGCCGCTGAAGCAGGAGCGTCAGCCCCCACGACGCGGCGAAGAAAGCGATCACGATTCCGATGTAGATGGCGTCCATCATGTGTCGCACTCCGATTGATGAGCAGACTGTACGAGCCGGTGATCATGCTGGCGATATCAGCGGCGTCATATTGGCTTGGTTGGTTATCAGGAAAGTATCAGGACGAGCGCAACCCCTGATTTGATGCTGCATTGAATGCGAACCGCAACACGCCACGTCATGTGAATTTCACCCCGGGCAAGTCGATAGGCTGACCGGGCCACGCTAACCAATGCCGGTCGTATCGGCCATCAGGGTATTTGGGTGACCCAGCCACGAACACCCTGAACATCAAAAACTCTACCCGCCCCTGTTTACTTCGACTTTCGGGAGAACCGCGGAGGATCCCCTGGCGCGGTCGAGGTCGAGTTTGCAGCGGCGGAAGATGCAAGAAAGGGCGGTAATGAGGTTGCGGCTGGAATTCCGTTTGCCCGCGAAGCCGCAAGCGGCGGAGGCCGGAACCCTGAACCCTCCGCAAATAAAAAGACCGGCGAGAGGGGTGGTTCTCGGCCGGTCCGGGGTGATGGGGAGAACGGATTGTGCCGCGCACGGGGGTCGAGGTATATCGGGGCGGGGCTGAACGCGGCATCCAGATTTCCGAGCGCGAGCGGCGTGACGGGAAAAAGTTCTCTGCTCCGCATCCCCGAGTTCGGTGCCGCGTTCATGAAGATTCCCAACGAATTTCAGGGTATTCCTGATAGTGGGCGATTATTCGTGTGCGCAAAATAGGGTTCCCCCCATCACCCCCGGGCCGGCCGAGAACCACCCCTCTCGACCGGCTCATTTTTGGGATCGTGAGTCGGAAGTTCGAGACAAGCCAGTTCGGAGGAGAGAGGGCGCGACCCTGGGAGGGGAGGCGCCCTTTTTCTTTTACGGGGAGGGGAGATTAATCATTTGTCATTAATCATTTTTCATTTGTCATTTCCATACCTCGAACCCTGAACCCTTTCCCCCGCTCCACTGGACACTGCACGCCGGACACCGGACACTTGCCGCCATGGACGAGCCGATCGGGCTGATCGCGGGGCAGGGGCGTTTGCCGGTGCTGACGGCGCGGGGCATCCGCGCGGCGGGGCGGCGCGTCGTTTGCGTCGGCCTGCGGGATCAGTATGCGGCGGAGCTCGTCACCGAGTGCGATGCGTTCAAATCGGCGGGCATTATCCAGATCGGGCGCTGGATCCGGCTGCTGCGAAAGCAGGGCGTCCGACAGGCGGTGATGGTCGGTCGCGTGACGAAGGTGCGCATGTACGATCCGCTCTACCTCGTGCGGCAGATGCCCGACTGGCGCGCGGCGAAGCTCTGGTTCGGCAAGCTGCGGCACGACAAGCGGAACGATGCTATTCTCGGAGCGGTGGCCGACGCGCTGGCGGAGGCGGGAGTGACGCTCATCGACTCGACGCAATACATCCCGGAGCAGATGGCCGGCGAAGGCGTGCTCACGCCCGGTCGTCCGCCGAGTGCCGAGCAGCAGCGCGACATCGCGTTCGCCCTGCCGATCATCCGCAAGCTCGGCGAGGTGGACATCGGCCAGTCGATCGCGGTGAAGGACGCCGAGGTCGTCGCCGTCGAGGCGATCGAGGGCACGGACCGGATGATCGGCCGCGCCGGCGAGCTGTGCAAACGCGGCGGGTGGACGCTCGTCAAGGTCGGCAAGCCGAACCAGGACATGCGGTTCGACGTGCCGACGGTGGGCGTGAATACGATTGAGAACATGAAGAAGAGCGGCGCGGCGTGCCTGGCGGTCGAAGCGGGGAAGGTGATCCTGCTCGACAAGCCGCAGGTGCTCGCCGCCGCGGAAAAGGCGGGGATCGCGGTGATCGGGGTGAGGATTTAGGGCTGAGCGCTGATGTGGTGCTCAAGCGGTGAGAAGTGCGTTGAAGCCTGCCTGGATGAAATGATGGTCTGCGGTGAGTGCGTCGGTCAGCTTGTGGTGTCGCATCACCTGGAACGAGATGCAATCGGTCAGCGACCAATCTTTGTCGAGCCGCTGGGAATAGATTTCCCAGCCGAGGTCGAACCATTTGGCATCGGCACGGATGATCCGAAGCTGCGGCAATCTGCGGGCCTTGGTCACGAAATCGACGGCGAGGTAACGGCGATCGGGCCGGCTCATGCCATTGGCAAACTCGGCAAGCACCCAATCGGTCGTGAGGGCGGTGGCTTGGAATACGGACGCGAAATGGTTCGCTCGATGATGAAGCGCATCCTGCTTGACGTAAAGCGCGACGAGGAACGACGTATCGAGAAAAACCTGCCTCATAATCCGCGGGCTTTACGGAGATAATGATCGACGCGGACGGAGCCATCGCGTGGGCCTTTCTCGATGAGACCCGAGAACTGGAGAAGGAACTCCCCTAGCGGGCACGCGGCTTTCGCGGCGGGGCGTGAACGAGCGGCGCGCGGGGATCGCGTTGTCGCCGGTGTGAGGGTCTGCGCAGGCGTGCGACGCTTCGTGGTTTTTTTTGTGACGCGGCGGGGCATGGGACGCTCCCAATTGACGCCGTGATTATATCGCCCCGCAGCAGGAATGTGGGTGCGATTTGTCCCGTGTGCCGATAACGCACAATGAATGATTCGCTCACAATTGACGGTATAATGTTCGCTCCTCGCCATGACGCGGGGAATCGCCATCACGTCCGAGACAGCTGCGGGTGTCGCAGGGGTTGAGCCGACACGGCCGCGGTGATCAGTGAGGCGATCCACAAGATTCAAGACTGAGAGAAACAATGCGCATCGTGGCTATCGTGATTCAGACGGCGATTTTCATGGCGCTCTTCCTGGGCGTCGGCATTCTCGCGCACGTCACCGGGATGCCCTGGCTCTACGCAGCCCTGGCGGTGGTGATGCTGGGGATCTTCGGCGTGATGTACACGCGGATCAATCGCTGGTGCGCGACGGGGCGGCAGGGCCGATCGCTGGCGCTGGTGAAGCTCGCGGCCCCGCCGCTGCTGGCGGTGGTGATCCTGGCGACGGTCGGATTCGCCTGGGCGCGGGATCAGCAGGGCCGCTGGCTGATCGGGTTGCAGATCGTGGCGACGCTGCTGGTTTGCTACGGGGCGATCGCGGTGTATCAGAAATTCGCATGGCGAAGGGCGCAGCGCGATGGGCTTGCGTCGTGAGTCTCAGGTTTGGCGTTGAACACGCCGCGAGCGGCGTCGCTAAACTGGGGACGTGGCAGGCGAACCTGAAAATCTTTTCGTCTCGCGCGGCGGGCTGAAGCTTGCGGCGGCGCTCGATGCGTTTACGCTGGACGTGCGTGGGTTCAAGTGTGTGGACCTCGGCTGCAACGTCGGCGGGTTCACCGATTGCCTGCTGCAGCGCGGCGCGGTGAAGGTCTACGCGGTGGACACGGGGTACGGAGCGCTGGCGTGGAAGCTGCGGCAGGACCCGCGCGTCGTCGTGATGGAGCGGAGTAATGCGATGCACGTTGAAGTCCCCGCCGGGGTCGCGGTAGATCTCGCCGTGATTGATCTGGGTTGGACGAAGCAGAAGCACGCGATCCCGGCGGCGATCCGCTGGCTGGCGTCTGCTGACAAACGCGGTCGCATCATCACGCTCATCAAGCCGCACTACGAATCGGAGACGAAGCTCGCGGCGGGTGGCGTGCTCGATGAGGCCGACGCGGCGCGCATCACGGAGCGTGTGCTGGGCGAAATGCCGGGCCTGGGAGTCCGCGTCGTGGCCCATATCCAGAGCCCGATCCGCGGCGGGGCCGGGAAGGGCAATAAGGCGGGGAATGTCGAGTATTTGGCGCTGCTGGAAATGGCCTGATTTTTAGCCTTTTTTGTGTGTCTTTTTCGCTCCCGTCCGATTCGCGGTTCGCCCCCGTTTCGACTAAAATATCCTTCTCGCCACACCGCGAGATTCGAGGCACTTCATGGCTGATTCGACGACTCCCAACGACCCGACCGATCCTCCCGTTCCGCCGAGCAAGCAGGGCGGCGATGGCGCTCCGCTCGGCATGCCGCAGGGCAACATCGTCGATCTGGCCATCGACCGCGAGTTGCAGGATTCGTACCTCACCTACGCGATGTCCACGATCATGGACCGCGCGCTGCCGGACGTGCGCGACGGCCTGAAGCCCTCGCAGCGGCGCATCCTTGTCGCCATGAACGACCTGGGCCTCGGCCCGCGCTCCAAGCACCGTAAGTGCGCCAAGATCGCCGGCGACACCTCGGGCAACTACCACCCGCACGGCGAAGGCGTCGTCTACCCCACGCTCGTCGGCATGGCCCAGCATTGGCGCATGCGCCACACGCTCGTCGATCCGCAGGGAAACTTCGGCTCCATCGACGGCGACCCGCCGGCCGCCATGCGTTACACCGAAGCCCGACTCGCCGCCCCGGCGATGGAGATGCTCGAGGACCTCAAGCTCGACACCGTTGACTTCCAGGAAAACTACGACAGCACGCGCCTCGAACCGACCGTGCTGCCCGGCCGCTTTCCGAATCTGCTGGTCAACGGCGGCGTCGGTATCGCCGTCGGCATGGCGACCTCGCTGCCCCCGCACAACCTCGGCGAGGTGTGCGATGCGATCGTCGCCACGATCGATCAGCCCGACATCGGCCTCGAAGAACTCATCAAGATCATCCCCGGCCCCGATTTCCCGACGGGCGGCACGATCTGCGGCCGCTCTGGTATCGTCTCCGGCTACGCCACCGGCCGCGGCAAGCTCACCGTCCGCGCCAAATCGCATTTCGAAGAGCAGAAGAGCGGCAAATCGCTCATCGTCGTCGACGAAATCCCGTACCAGGTGCTCAAGACGACCATCATCGATCAGATCGTCGAGTGCGTCCGCAACGACCGCATCGAGGACATTTCAAATGTCAACGACTACTCGGGCCGCGAGGGCATGCGGCTCGTCGTCGAGTGCAAAAAGGGTGTCGATCCGAACGTCGTGCTCAATCAGCTTTACCAGTTCACGAGCCTGCAGACGACGTTCAGCGTGATGAATATTGCGCTGGTGAATCGTCAGCCGCGCACGCTGTCGCTCAAGGAAATGATCGCCAACTTCATCGAGCACCGCAAAGAAGTGATCACGCGGCGGACGCAGTTCCTGCTCCGCAAGGCGCAGCAGGAAGCGCACATCAAGGAAGGCCTGATCTACGCGGTGTGCGACATCGACGAGGTGATCCGCCTGATCCGCTCCTCTTCGACGCGCGATGAGGCGATTGAGAAATTGATGGCTCGCGGGTTCCGCATCACGTCGGATCATCCGCAATATGGAAAGATTCCGCCGCGCATGTTCGTGCAGCAGGAAGCCGCGGGCGGCGAGATCGCGCTGAGCCGGGCGCAGGCCGAAGCGATCGGCCGCATGCAGCTCATCGCGCTCGTCGGTCTCGAGATCGACAAGCTCGTCAGCGAATACGCGAAGCTCATCGAGGAGATCGAGGGCTACGAATTGATCCTCTCCGATGAGAAGCTGGTGCTCGACATCATCCGCGAGGACACGATCGAGCTGAAGGAGAAGTACGCCAATCCTCGCCGCACTGTGATCGAAGGGGCGGAGGCCGAGGACATCATGGCGGCGGACCTGATCCCCGTCGAGGATGTCGTCGTGACGATCAGCCACGCCGGTTACGTGAAGCGTCTGCCGGTCGATGCGTACCGGACGCAGGGCCGCGGCGGCAAGGGCGTGATCGCCGCGGACATCGGCGACGGGGATTTCACGGAGCAGGTGTTCGTGGCCAGCACGCACGACGATGTGCTCTGCTTCACGAACACGGGGCGCGTGTTCAAGATCAAGGTGTACGAGATTCCGCAGGCGAGCCGGACGAGCCGGGGCCGCGCCGTGGTGAACCTGCTGGAGCTGCGCGAGAGCGAAGCGGTGCGCGCCTGGCTGCCGATCAAGGACTTCGAGAAACACAGCGATTTCCTCGTGTTTGCCAGCGAGCAGGGGCAGGTGAAACGCACGAGCCTCAAGCTCTACCAGAACGTCAACAAGGGCGGGATCATCGCCGTGGGCCTGCACGAGACGGATCGGCTGGTCAATGTCTGCCTGACGAGCGGCGTGGATCACGTGATGCTCGTGACACGCGGCGGACAGGCGATCCGCTTCGATGAGAATGATGCGCGTGCGATGGGCCGCAGCGCCGCGGGCGTCAAGGGCATCGATCTGTCCGAGGGCGATGCGGTCGTCGCGATGGTCCGTGCGGATGACACGCGCGAGCTGCTGACCGTGTGCCAGAACGGTTATGGCAAGCGGACGCCGATGATCGAGTACCTCGTGCAACCCGAAGAGGGCCCGGCCCGTCCGCAGCACCGCGGCGGCAAGGGACGCATCGACATCGACTGCTCCGAGCGCAACGGCCCGGCCGTCGCCGCGATGTCCGTTGTGCCCAGCGAGCAGATGATGCTCATCACGCAGCAGGGCATGATCGTCCGCACGAAGGTCGAAGAGGTCCGCCAGACCAACCGCGGCACGCAGGGCGTCCGCGTCATCAAGCTCAACGAAGGCGACCAGCTCATCTCCGCCGCGCGCCTGGCCGAGTCGCTGGACGACGCCGAGCCGGCCGCCGCGCCGACCGAGCCGCCGCCGACTCCGCCCACGGCGTGATCGCATCCGACCCGTATCGTGTGGTGACAACCCGGAGCAATGCATGGCCGTGCAGGAGTGGTCCAACAAGATCCTCGTCGCGGAGCTCGAGAACGATCCGGCGTTCTCGGAGGACATGCAGGCGCTGTTCGATCGCCTCGACCGCGGGCCGATGAACATCGTGCTCGGGTTCAAGGCGGTGACGTACCTCAACTCGTCGAACATCGCGAAACTGCTGCGGCTGCGTCAGCGGATCGTCGCGGCGGATCGGCATCTGTCACTCTGCTGCGTGCCCGACAGCGTCTGGCCGGTGATGCTCACGACGGGGCTGGACAAGATTTTCACATTCTCCAACGACGTCGCCGGGGCGCTGGCGACGCTTCAGATCGGCCACAGAACGGACGGCGGCGTTGGCCAGTAGAAGATATAAGCGATGGCGGAACCGGATCATCGGTGTGGTCATCGGGGCCGTGCTCGGCTACATCGCCGCGGGATATCTGTGGCGGTGATCGGTGCGTGGCGAAGGCGGATCGGTCGGTTGAATTTGTTTTTTATTTGCTTACAGTCGCGTGTGTGTTTATTTTAAATGTCTCGGAGTACTCGACATCTCACGGAGATCCGACATGACTCGGCGCAACAAGACAATTATGGCGGCGCTGTCTCTCACACTGCTCGGCTCGTGGGCCATCGGGCCTGCGACGGCGGAGTGCGCGAACAATCAGCAGGAAAAGAACAAGCAGGCCGCCAACGCCAAGGCTCAGCAAAAGGAAGCCGCGCGTCAGCGAGCCGCCGACGAGGCCGCCGTGAACCAGGCCAACGCCGCCAACGCGAATCTCGCCAACGCCCGCGCCGCGCAGCACAAGGCCGACAGCGATGCCAACGCCGCCGCCGCCGCGCTTCGCCGGGCCGCCGACACCAACCCCGAGGTCGTTGCGGCCACCGAAGCCGCCAAGGATGCCGACAAGGACGTGAAGGCCGCGACCGAAAAGGTCCGTGCCGCCGCTGAAAAGGACCCGGCGTACACCGCCGCCGTCAATGAACGCAAGGCCGCCCAGGCGAACCTCGAAACGGTCAAAGCCAACTCCGCGGCGACCGAGCAGCAGAACCACGACGCCGCCGCCCGCCTCGCCGACGCCTACAAGGCCGAGGGCCAGGCCTTCGACAAGATCGCCGCCGCCTCGCCCGAACTGGTCACAGCCAAACAGAAATACAGCGACGCGGCCAAGGCCCTCGCCGCCACGAAGTCGCGCGTCAGTGACAATCTGAAGAACGATCCGCAGCTCGCCGCGGCCAACAAGAAGGCGGAGGCCGCGCACGCTTCGGCGGCGGCGGCGGCCGCCAACGCCGGTCAGGCAGCGACGGTCCTCCAGGGCCGTCAGGCCGCCCGGGGTGTCGTGGATGAGCCGACCGCATTCGGCCAGAAGCTCGCCAACGATGTCGCCCGGCAGAAGCCCGCCAACGGCATCAACGGCAAGTGAAAACCTCCCGCGTTGGCGCCGATTTTTGATGGCGTCGGCGCCCCGGTCGTCTTAAAATTGCCGCCCGCAGAAGAGGAGACCCGGCATGAGCCAGCGTCGTCGGTTATTGATCGTCGTCTCGGTTGTTGCGCTCGCCGGATATTGGTGCGCGCAGCCGGCGCTGGCTAAGGGCAGTAACTCCGCGGCCCAGAAGGCGGCGGCGAAAGCCAAGGCGGCCGCAGCGGCGCAGTACAAGAAGGACATGGCTGCGCTCAACACCGCGATGGAGAAGGAAGCCAAGGCCGAGGACAACCTCAAGAGCGCGCGTGACGAGCAGCGCAAGGCCGACAGCGCCGCCGCTGCCGCGGCCTCGTCGCTCCGTCGTTCGGCGGAGACGAACCCCGAATTGGCGCAGGCCGTCGGCGAACTCCGCAAGGCCGAGAAGGAGAAGCGGGCGCTGGTCGATGAGATCCGCGGCAGCGCAGAAAAGAATCCGGCGCTTGCCGCCGCGGTCGCCGAGCGCAAGGCGGCCGAGGCGGCGCTGGCCGAACTCGGCGCCACCGAGAACACGTCGCAGTCCCAGGCCGCGGCCAACCGTCTGGCCGAGGCCTTCAAAGCCGAGGGCCGCGCCTTCGACGAAATCGCCAGCGCTTCGCCCGAGCTGACCGCCGCCCAGAAGAAGTACAGCGAGGCTGCCAAGGCCGTTGCCGCCGTGCAATCCAGGATCAAGGACAGCATCAAGAACGACGGCCAGCTGCTCTCGGCCAACAAAACGGCTGCCGATGCCCACGAAGCGGTTCTCACCGCCCAGAAGAAACTCACCGAAGCCCAGGCGAACACCGAAGCGGCGAGGCACCCGTCGCACTGACGGGGAAATTTGAATTTCGTCACTTCGTCGCGTCGATTTTCGTCCCCAAAAAGAGTCGCAGCAGATTCGGCACCTCCGCCGGGTCGCGGTCGCCGGCGCCGTAGCCGATGGCATCGACCCGCATGGCGGGCATCGGGCCGACGCCCGGAGCGAGCGCGGCGACGATCGCGGCGCCGGTGGGTGTCACCGTTTCGCCGATCCAATCGACACCGTAGTGCGGGACGTTTCTGAGGATCTCGGCTGTGGCGGGTGCGGGTAGGGGCATGTTGCCGTGCGCGCACTTCACGAACCCGCGCCCGATCGGAAGCGGGGCGGCGCTGACGGTCTCCACATCCAGCAGTTCCAGCGCGACGGCTGAGCCGAGCATATCGATGATGGAGTCCACGGCTCCGACCTCATGGAAGTGGACGGCATCGACGGGGATGCCGTGCACATGGGCTTCGGCGGTGGCGATCTGAGCGGCGATGTCACGGGCACGCTGCCGGGCACGCGGCGGGGCGTCGAGGGCTTCGATCATTCCGAGGATGTCGCGGTAGGTGGTGTGGGACGGGGAGGGAGTTAGGGGTTGGGAGTTAGGAGTTGGAGGGCGGAGCAGCGGGGGGATGGCGTGGCTGTCGTGGCTGTGGTGATGAGGATGGGCGGAATCGTGGGAGTGGTGGTGATGCAGGTCCATTTCACCGGCGGAGGGGATGGTGAAGCCGGAACGCTGTTCCACGTGGACTTTGAGGTCCAGGCCGCGGATGGCGTGGCGGAAGGTTTGGGCAATGGTGATCTGCCAGGGGAGGGCGATGGGCAGGGGGCGGAGGGCCCGGTCGATGGCC
The DNA here is from genome assembly GCA_043788485.1 of Planctomycetota bacterium. Classification (GTDB taxonomy): domain Bacteria; phylum Planctomycetota; class Phycisphaerae; order Phycisphaerales; family Zrk34; genus JAYVTU01. The sequence continues at coordinate 31,406 of JAYVTU010000010.1, read as the reverse complement.
TCGAGCGGTGCTCCGAGATCGATGCAAGCGGCGAGGAACATGTCGCCGGCGATCCCGGCGAAGGCGTCGATGTGTAGGTGGCGGGGCATGGGCGGATTCTAACCGCGAGAAGCGATGGGGCGGATGGGTGGGGGGTTTGTGCTGGCGCTGGGCCGGCGATTTTGCCGATAAGCACAACTCGGACTGTCCACAATCAACCCGAGGCCCGCCATGAGCTATGTTCCCCCGTCGCAGACCCCGCCCCCGACGCCGAACTATTCGTCGCCTCCGACACCTCCGCCGAGCTATTACTATCCTCCGCCGCTGGCAGCGCCGCGCGGCAGCTTTCTAGGCGGATTCACGAAGCTTGGCGGTCTGTTCTCCGTCGCGATCATGCTCGTGGGCATCGGGTTCTACCTCTGTCTGATCCTGATGACGCACAGCGGGCACCTGACGCCCACCGAATACCGCGAGGGCAAGGGCCCGGATCGCATCGCGATCATCCCGGTCACCGGGACGATCGGCGGCGGGACCGCGTCGTACGTTCACGCCGCCGTCGAAGCCGTGCTCAAGGACGAGACGATCAAAGCCGTGGTCCTGCGCGTCGAGAGCCCGGGCGGCGGCGCCACGGCCAGCGACCAGATCCTCCACGAGATCAATCGCCTGCGTGAAAAGCGCAAGCTCCCGATCGTCGCCAGCTACGGCGACTACGCGGCGAGTGGCGGATATTACGTATCGTGCCAGTCGGACATCATCTTCGCCGAGCCGACGACGGTAACCGGTTCGATCGGCGTGCTGGCCGAGGTGCCGACGATGCAGGTGCTGCTGGAGCAGAAGCTGGGCGTGAAGTTCGAGGAGCTGCACGCCTCCGGCTCGCCCGAGAAGATGACCGCCAACAGCATGTTCCGCGACTGGACCGAGAAGGACCGTGCCGCGATGGGCAAGCTGCTCGACGCGATTTATGGGCAGTTCTCCGGCGTCGTCGCCGAGGGTCGCAAGGGCAAGATCACCGCCGAAAAGCTGCCGGGCATCGCCAACGGCTCGATCTACACCGCTCCCGAAGCCAAGGCCAACGGCCTGATCGACGAGATCGGCTACCTCGATGCCGCGATCGCCAAGGCGACAGTGATGGGCAAGTTCAAGGAATCGGAGCCGCCGGTCGTCGTGTTTCACGCGCCCCGCGGGCTCTTTGAGGTCTTCGCGGGTTCGAGCAGCTCTTCGGGCAACAGCGGTTCACTGCAGCTCGAGACGCTGCTGGACTCCGGCCACGCCCGCGCGTTCCTCGATGACATGGCGACCCCCCGCATCCAGATGCGGATGAGCCGCTGATGCCCCGCTGCGCTTACCGCGCATTGCGGCAGCGCAATCCGTGGGTTACATTATGCGTCACTTTGCCGTCTGTTGAGGCATCATGCTGTGCATGTGCGTCCTTGCCCCGTAAAGGAAATTGCCAACCATGTCGATGATGGACAATCTCAAAGAAAAGTTCGAGAACCTCAAGACGCAGGGCTACCGCGAGTGGCTCAACAACAACTCCGCCGCCGTCACGGTGGGATCGGTCGCGATCCTGCTGCTGTCGCTGGCGGTGATCATCAACCAGAATCGCCAGAGCAAGCCCTCCTCGCCGGGCAATGCCTATTTCTACGATGTGGTGACCAAGGAACTGATCAGCGATAAGGTCACGCGCATCGCCCCGATCACGACCGCCGACGGTCACGAAGCCGTCCGCGCCCACTACTTCAGCTGCGCCGAGTGCGCCGATGGCGAGCGCTTCTTGGGTTACTACGAGAAGTACACCGCCGAGATGAAGGAAAAGCTCGAGAAGAACCCGCAGTCCTTTGAGCTTTACGACGCCGCGTTCAAGGGCCGCCTCTACTGCGCCCCCGAGCTTGATCCGGCCGACGCCAAGAACTGGGTCGGAGCCGAGTCCGCCAAGGGCCAGAAGATCACCGAAGTCCTGCAGACCAAGTGCCCGGCCCGCAAGCTCCGCTACTGCCCCGGCAAGTGACCGAACCGGCCGCAGCATTCCATTTCTGAAATTTTGCCGTAAATGAGCCGCTCGGCGATGTACCGGACCAAGGTGCGGGCCTACCCTATGTGCGTATGAAATCCGTTTCGCTCCGACGCATGTTGCTCCTATCCCTCGCCGCATCGTTGCTGCTCGCCGGTCCCGCGCCCGCGGCGACGCCCGTGGCGCAGACCGAACCGGTGCCGCTGCTCGCCGCCGCCCCGGCCGGGACCGAAGCCACATTCTTTGAAGCTCGCGACACCCTGAACATCACTCCCGATGGCTCGCCCAAAGTGCAGCAGATGCTCGACGCCATTGCGTGGAAGCCGCAGCCGTTTCAGGTCGCCGTCGCTCCGGCCACGCTCGATCCCCGCCGCAACCCGCTTGAGTTCAAGACCGATGCCGATGCGCTGGTCTACTTTGCCTCGCCGCACCCGCGTGAGCAGAAGGAACACGCGTCCAATACGGTCGTGATGGAGTGGTACAAGGCGAAATTCGTCCCGGGCCAGCGCGCCGCCGTTCGCGCCCCCGCCGTGCTCGTGCTGCACATCATGGACTATCGACTCATCACCGACCGCGGCGTCGCCGAAGCGCTCTCGAAGCAGGGCATCAACGCATTTCTCATGCACCTGCCCGACTACGGCCTCCGCTACGGTCCCGAATCGCGCTTCAACGGCGAGACATTTCTGACGCGCATCCGCCAGGCCGTCGGCGATGCCCGCCGTGCCCGTGATGCCATCGCCGCACTGCCCCGCGTCGATCCCCGCCGCATCAGCCTCGACGGCACCAGCCTCGGCGCGTTTGTCGGAGCCGGCGCCGCGTCGCTCGACAACGCCTTCGAGAACACCTACCTCGTCCTCTGCGGCGGCGACCTGTGCAACATGCTCCTCAAAGGCGAGCGCGAAGCCGCGTGGGTCCGCCAATCCCTCGAACGCGCCGGGTACACGGGGGATCGCTTCCGTGAGGTCGTCGATCAGGCCGACCCCGGCTTCCTCGTCCATCGTCTCAACCCCGCGCGCACCTGGCTCTTCACCGCACGCTCCGACCAGGTCATCCCCGAGTTCAGCTCAACCGCCCTCGCCGCCTCCGCCAAGCTTCAGCCCGACCACCACATCATGCTTGCCGGCGACCATTACACGTCGCTGCTCTCGCTCCCTTGGACCAGCGCCCGCCTCGCCGCGACGATCCACGCCGACGATGCGCCGCCGCCAAAGTCTCCCTAAACCGCATAAACAATTCTTTCAAAAAATCATTTAATTTTTTAGGGAAAATACGGATGATTTCGTGCGGGTGAAATGGTTATGTTTTGTGGAGACCGGCTCCGAGGCAAGCTACTCTTCCACTCCCGCACCCCAAATCCCCGCCCTCGATCTCTGGAGAAAGCCCATGCGAACCATTTTTGGTCAGCTCTTTTTCTCGTCCCGTAAGAATCGTCTCCAGTCGCCCCGCCCCCGGTCCCGCGCACGCGCTCCGCATTTCGAGGGCCTTGAATCCCGCACACTCCTCTCCGCCGTATTCGACAGCAACACCCACACGCTCACGATCGACGGCACCGTCGACGGCGACCGGATCCAGATTGCCGCCGGCGCCGCCAACGGCGATGTCGTCGTCAACAGCGCCCCCGGCGTCGATGCCAACACGCTCTTCCAGGGCGTCGATGCGATCGTGATCAACGGCCACGAAGGCGATGACCGGATCAAGATCGGCTCCGACATCAAGGACACGCAGGGCGCGCTCATCGGCGTCACCGTCGATGCGGGCGACGGTGATGACAGCGTCACCGGCGGCTCCGGCAACGACAACATCACCGGCGGCCTCGGCGATGACCGCATCGCCGACCTCGCAGGCAACAACACCATCGACGGCGGCGACGGCGACAACCGCATCACCACCGGCACGGGCAACGACACCATCACGCTCGCCGACGGCGACAACCGTGTCTTCGACAAGGGCGGCAACAACACGGTCACCGCCGGCAACGGCAACAACAAGATCGACACCGGCGACGGCGACGATCAGATCACCACCGGCTCGGGCGACGACCGCATCCACGACAAAGGCGGCACCAACGTCATCGCCGCCGGCGACGGCGAAAACAGGATCGACACCGGCTCCGGCAACGACACGATCACCACCGGCACGGGCGACGACCGCATCAACGACAAAGGCGGCACGAACGTCATCACCGCCGGCGACGGCGAGAATCGGATCAACACCGGCCTCGGCGATGACACGATCACCGCGGGCATCGGCGACGACCGCATCAGCGACCGCGGCGGAACCAACACGATCGACGCCGGCGCGGGCAATAACACGATCACCACCGGCCTGGGCAACGACAACATCACCTGCGGCTCGGGCAACGACCACGTCAGCGATCGGGGCGGAAACAACACGGTTGACACGGGCGACGGCACGAACAACGTCAGCACCGGCAGCGGCGACGACGACATCACCACCGGCTCCGGCAACGACACCGTCCACGACCACGGCGGAACCAACACCATCGCCACAAACGCCGGCAGCGACCACGTCTCCACCGGCTCCGGCAACGACTCGGTCGACACCGGCGATGACGACGACACCGTCACCGACTCCGGCGGGACCAACACCCTCACGCTGGGCGCCGGCAACGACACCGCACATGGCGGATCGGGCGTCGACCACATCGACGGCGGCGTCGGCAATGACAATATCAATGGCGGGTCCGGCGACGACGACCTGACCGGTGACACGGGCGACGACAACATCAGCGGCGGCTCGGGCAACGACACCGTCGATGGCGGCGATGGCAACGACAGCCTCAACGGCGGCTCCGGGGCCGACGATGTCCTCGGCGGCGCCGGCGACGACAGCCTCAACGGCGGCTCTGGCGATGACCAGATCGATGGCGGCGATGGCGTCGACCAGAACCACGGCGGCGGCAACGGCGATAGCGTCGTCGAGGATCCCAACGACGGCGGCGGCTCCGGCCACGGCTGATCCGCGGACACACGTCAGACAATCCAAAATGACTCATGGGCCGCCCAACCGGGCGGCCCTTTTTTTGATGCGCAGAAATGGCCGCAAACGGCAGCGTCGCGGCCGCGTGAAATCACGCATTTCGCCGTGTTCAGCCGATAAAAGGGGATGTGTCACCCGACCCCGCATTGCGGGGCCTCGCCGGCCTTTTCCCTTGGAGCTCGCTATGTTTGGCAGGTTCTTCCAGTTGCTCAGCGACTCGCACAGCGCCGCCTCCCGTTCGCGCCGCCCTCGACCTTCGCGCCCCGTCGCCCCGCGTCTCGAAATGCTAGAGAGCCGCACGCTGCTCTCCGCCACCTTCGACGCCGGCACCAGCACGCTCACGATCGATGGCACCGCCGGCGACGACGCGATCAAGATCTCCGCCGGAGCCGGTGACGGCGATGTCATCGTCAATCTCGCCCCGGGCGTCGCCAACGACACCGCCTTCGCGACCGTCGATCACATCGTCATCAACCCGAACCTCGGCGTCGATACCGTCACGCTCGACCCGGCGCTGACCAACTCGGGCGGCAACCCGCTCACGCCGACCGTCAACACGCCCACCGACCTCGGCACCGCTTCCTCCATCAAGCTCATCCCCGATGGCGCCGATCCCGCAACCTTCACGACCACGCTGACCATCAACGGCACCGCCGACGCCGACACCATCAAGATCGGTGCCGGCCCGGGCAACGGTGACGTTGTCATCCTCGCCGCTCCGGGCGTCACCGCGGGGACTGTGTTCGCCGATGTCGATCAGATCGTCATCAGCACATTCGCCGGCAACGACAAGATCACCATCGGCAAGGGCCTGCACGACCACACCGGGCACCTCATCGGCGTTGATGTTTTCGGCGGCGATGACAACGACACGATCACCGGCGGCTCCGGCGACGATCACCTCTCCGGTGGCGATGGAAACGACACCATCACCGACCTGCTCGGCAACAACACCATCAACGCCGGCGAGGGCGACAACCGCATCGCCACCGGTCTCGGCAACGATACCATCACCTCCGGTGCCGGCGACGACACGATCCGCGACAAGGGCGGCAACAACAACAGCATCTCCGCCGGTGACGGTGCCAACGACATCTCCACCGGCGCCGGCAACGACACGATCACGACCGGTGCGGACAACGACAAAATCATCGACAAGGGTGGCACGAACGTCATCTCCGCCGGTGATGGCCGCAACAACATCCACACCGGTTCCGGCGATGACAACATCACCACAGGCACCGGCGACGACCTGATCCAGGACAAGGGAGGCGCCAACACGATCTCCGCCGGCGACGGCGTCAACAACATCCACACCGGCCGCGGGGATGACACCATCACCACAGGCACGGGCAACGACCGCGTCCGCGACGATGGCGGCAACAACACCATCACCACCAATGACGGCGACGACAGCGTGAACGTCGCCGGCCGCGGCACCAACACCATCACCCTCGGCGCTGGCAACGACACCGCGCACGGCGGCGACGGCAACGACCACATCATCGGCGGCGATGGCGACGACACCATCGACGGCGGCGGCGGCGATGACCACCTCGAAGGCGACGACCTGGCCAGCATCGCGCCGGGCAACGACACGATCCGCGGCGGCAAGGGCCACGATGTCATCGAGGGCGGCGTCGGCGACGATCATCTCTTCGGCGGCGACGGCGATGACACAATCACCGGCGACGCCGGCAACGATGATCTCCGCGGCGGCGCGGGCGATGACGCGCTGACCGGGGCCGCGGGCAACGACACGCTCAAGGGCGATGCCGGGGCCGATGTCCTAGATGGCGGCGATGACAACGACACCCTCGACGGCGGGGCCGGCAACGATGACCTCAGCGGCGGCAACGGCGACGACAGCCTCGGCGGCGGCGCGGGCCACGACCACATCGACCCCGGCCACGGCCACGACATCATCCACGTCGGCGGCGACGACATCGAGAGCAATACCTGAAAATCTCGATGACCCAATCCCAACGACCGGAGACAGAGGCACATTCGAGCCTCTGTCTTTTTTTGGTGATCCGCTGGCCTACGCGTCGTGCGATCGGCTAAACTTCGTTTGCTCCATCGCGCTCCGGGGACGTTGACACAACCGCCACATGACCAAACCTCCGCAAAGGCTGCGACTCGTTTTGCTGTGCGCCGTATCATTGATTGGCGCAGCGCTTCTCTGCGCCGCCGATGCCCCATCGCCGCCGCTGCACAGCGCCGTTACGCCCGCCGATCTCGATACCGCGAAGCGCAGCCACTGGGCCTACCAGCCCGTCGCCTCGCCGCAGCCGCCGGTCGTCAAGGACGCCGCGTGGTGCCGGTCGCCCATCGACAATTTCATCCTCGCGAAACTCGAGGCCGCCAAGCTCCGCCCCTCGCCCGAGGCCGATCGCCGCACGCTGCTCCGCCGTCTCTCCTACGATCTCACTGGCTTGCCGCCGACCGCCGCGCAGCTCGATCAGTTCGCCGCCGACAAATCACCCAACGCCTATGAGCAGCAGGTCGATCGCCTGCTCGCATCACCGGCGTACGGCCAGCGCTGGGGGCGGCACTGGCTCGACGTGGCCCGCTACGCCGACACCGCCGGCTACGTCGGCGACACCGCCGATGATCGCCTCCCCTTCGCCTACACCTACCGCGACTATGTGATCCGCGCGTTCAACGCCGACCTGCCCTACGACCGCTTCATCACCGAGCAACTCGCTGCCGATCAGCTCGACCTCGGCGAGGACAAACGGCCGCTGGCTGCGCTCGGCTTCCTCACCGTCGGCCGCCGCTTCATCAACAACATCCACGACATCACCGATGACCGCATCGACGTCGTGACCCGCGGCCTGATGGGGCTCACGCTCCAGTGCGCCCGGTGCCACGACCACAAATACGATGCGCTGCCCACCGCCGATTATTACGCGCTCTACGGCGTGTTTCGCAGCTCCGTCGAGCCCGAGGAACCGCCGCAGATCGAGAAGCCCGCCGATTCGCCCGAGCAGCAGAAGTATCAAGCCGAGCTCGACAAGCGCAAGAAGGACCGCGCCGACTACATCGCCTCGCTCGGCGGGCGCCAGCCCAATCAGGGCGAGGGCAACAAGATCAGGGAGTTCACGAAGAAGATCAACGAGTGGTTGATCAGCTCGCCGCAGACGCCGCCGCACGCGATGGTGATGAACGATGGGCCGCTCTTCAGCCCGCACGTCTTCCTGCGCGGCAACTCGAACTCCAGCGGCGAAGCCGTCCCGCGCCGATTCCTCTCCGTTCTCTCCGATGTCGACGGTGGCAAACCGTTTCCGCACGGCAGCGGACGACTCGATCTCGCCCACGCCATCGCCAGTCCGAAAAATCCGCTCACGCCGCGCGTCATGATCAATCGCATCTGGCAGCACCATTTCGGCAGCGGGCTCGTGCGCACCACCAGCGACTTCGGCGTGCGCGGCGATCCGCCGACGCATCCCGAGCTGCTCGATTGGCTCGCGGCGCGATTCGTCGCCGAGGGATGGTCCGTCAAGAAGATGCACAAGCTCATCGTCTGCTCCGCGGCGTATCGGCAGCAGAGCAACGAGCGGAAGGATGCGGCGACCGCGGACCCCGAGAATCGGCTGCTGTGGCGCATGAACCGAACGCGGCTCGAGTGGGAGTCGATGCACGATGCGATGCTCGCCGTCGCCGGCCGGCTCGATGAGCATCTCGACGGCCGCCCGCAGTCGCAGTTCAAGCAGCCCTTCACCACGCGCCGCGCCGTCTACGGCACCGTCGATCGCCAGGACCTGCCCGAGACGCTCCGCAACTTCGATTTCCCCAACTCCGAAGCCTCCTGTCCCGCGCGGCCCGTCACGATGGTGCCGCAGCAGGCGCTCTTCATGCTCAACAGCGCCTTTGTCGCAGAGCAGGCGAAGGCGATCGCGGAACGCCCCGAGGTGCGAAACGAAGCGGATCCGAACCAGCGCATCGCCGCCGCATACCGCATCGTGCTCGGCCGCGCTCCGGAGACGGCCGAGCGTGATCTCGCGCTCAAGTACGTCACCGGCGGCGGCCCCGAGATATGGGCCGACTTCGCGCAGGCGCTATTGATGAGCAACGAGTTTGTCTTTGTCGATTGACGATAGGGTGCCACTGGTCGGCGGTTCCTCCGCAGACCAGTGTCCTGCGACCCAAGGCGCACTGGTCTGCGAGGACGCCGACCAGTGGCACCCGGAACCTAAACAAAGGCGACGACATGCACGGATTGCCACACGATCACGACCCGAGACACGCACCGGCGACGCGGCGGGATTTCCTGCGCCGTGCGGGGATGGGCATCGGCGCGATGGGATTGACGTCCCTGCTGGGCAGCGACATGGCGCTGGGTTCGGAGATCGGCATGAATCCGATGTCGCCCAAGCCGCCGCTGATCCGCGCGCGGGCGAAGCGCGTGATCCATCTGTTCATGAACGGCGGGCCGTCGCACGTTGATACGTTCGATCCCAAGCCGTCGCTGAGCGCAATGCACGGCAAGCCGCTGCCCAACATCCATCTCAAGACTGAGCGCGAGACCGGCGCGGCGCTGGGCTCACCCTTCAAGTTCCAGAAATACGGCCAGAGCGGCTTGGATATCAGCGAGATCTTCGCGCCGCTCGGTGAGCACGCCGACGATCTGTGCGTCGTGCGCTCGATGCAGGCGAACGCGCCGAATCACGAGCCCTCGCTGCTGCTGATGAACTGCGGCACGAGCAATCTGGTGCGGCCGAGCATGGGATCGTGGGTCACGTATGGCCTGGGCACTGAAAACGAGAATCTGCCGGGCTTCGTCGCGATGTGCCCGGGCGGCCATCCGATCAAGGGGGCGGAGAACTGGCAGTCGGCGTTTCTCCCCGGCGTGTTCCAGGGCACGTACGTCAACTCGCAGCACACCGAGATCGGGAAGCTCATCGAGAATGTGCGCAACGCCCGGCTCACCGGCGAGCCGCAGCGGAGGCAGCTCGATCTCGTGCAGCAGCTCAACCGCATGCACCTCCAGCAGCGGGGCGTCGATGCGGCGCTCGAGTCGCGCATCCAGTCCTACGAGCTGGCGTATCGCATGCAGACCGAGGCGACCGACGCCTTCGACATCTCGCGCGAGCCGCAGCTTGTGCGCGATGCGTATGGCAGCAGCGTGCAGGCGCGGCAGATCCTGATCGCGCGGCGGCTCATCGAGCGCGGCGTGCGGTACGTGCAGGTGTGGCACGGCTCGGGCCAACCGTGGGACAGCCACGATGACCTCGAAGCGAATCACCGCCGGCTCGCCGGTGAGTGCAGCAAGGCGATCGCGGCGCTGCTGACGGACCTGAAGGACCGCGGCCTGCTCGAGGACACGCTCGTGCTCTGGGGCGGCGAGTTTGGAAGGACGCCGACGGTGGAACTGCCCAAGCCCGGATCGAACGCAGGCAAGATCAACGGCCGCGATCACAACCACCACGGCTTCACGGTCTGGATGGCCGGCGGCGGCGTGAAGGGCGGCAGCGTCTACGGCGCGACCGATGAGTTCGGCTTCGCCGCCGTCGAGAATCCGGTGCACGTCCACGACCTGCACGCGACGATGCTCTGGCTGCTGGGCTTCGACCACAAGAAGCTCACTTACCGCTATGCCGGCCGCGATTTCCGGTTGACGGACGTCGAGGGGAATGTCATTCCCGGCCTGCTGGGCTGACCTTTTAACAGGGTAAACCCCCACCTGAATTTTCTTGCGTCCCACTCGTAGTGAGATTTACTATCTACAACCCGAAATGGCTATGTTAGAGGCGGACATCCCCAATCGGCGCAACGCCGAGAAAGCTGCTTCCCCAATGGCGAGAATGAACAGGAAAATGCGTGTGCTGTCGCGTCGTCATATCACACTTGCCAAACGCAATCCGCTCTTCGAGCGCCTCGAAGACCGCGCGATGCTTTCGGTCACCGTTGGCACCAACTACGCGGGTCTCGATTTCAACGCCAGCGGCGGTTACGTCCCTCCGGACACCTGCGGAGCCGCCGGACCAACCGCGTATGTCGAGACCGTCAATCAGACCGTCGCCGTCTTCCCGAGCAAGACATCGTCCTCCAAGGTCACAGCCTCGCTCTCCAATTTCTTCTTCACCACCGGTGGCCTGTCCCGCGCCGACGCGAGCTCCGGCCTGTCCGATCCCATCGTCGCCTACGATGAACTCGCCGGTCGCTTCATCATCGGCGATCAGGATGTGAACTTCACCTCGCACGTCAGCGCCTTCGACATCGCCGTCTCCAAGACGAGCAATCCCACCACGCTGACCAGCGCGGACTGGAATTTCTACAAGATCACCACGACCGAGTCTGGCTTCGACGCCGACTACCCCGGCAACTTCGGCTACAACAAGGATGGCTTCGTCTTCACGCTCAACATGTTCGGCGTCACCAGCGGCGGGCACGCGCAGATTGTCAGCGTCGATGCCAATGATCTGGCGAACGGCGTCACACAGGCCAACCTTCACGTCTTCAAGAACGACTTGGCCGACTTCAGCCTCCGTCCCACCACGATGCACGGCTCGGTCACCGGCGACCCGATGTGGCTCGTCACCGAACACGGCGACAACAGCACCATCGACGTGATCAAGATGACCGGCGTGATGACCAATGCCGCGAGCTTCAGCTACACCAACCTGAACGTCACCGACTACTCCTCCGCCGTGTCGCCGCGGAACCCGAACAACACGGTGATCACCAACAATATGGACTCGCGGATCCTCAAGTCCGCCGAGGCGAACAATATTCTCGTCGCCGCGCACACCGTCTCGGTCTCCTCGACGCAGGACGTGGCTCAGTGGTACGCGGTCGATGTCAGCAGCGGCACGCCCGTGCTCTCGCAGCAGGGCCGCGTCAGCGCCGGGGCCAATACCTACGTCTTCTTCCCAGGCATCGACATCAATCCCTCGGGCCAGATCGGCATGAGCTACATGCAGGCGGGAACCGACACGACGACCGACTACATGTCGATGTGGGTCACCGGCCGCATCCCCGCCGACGCCGCGGGCACGATGGAGACCGCTGTCAAAGTCTCCGCCGGGACCGGGGTCGCCAACTACAAGGACTTCACCACCGGCGGCCGCGCCGGTGATCTGAGCGGCATCAACGTCGATCCGTCCAACGGCTCCTTCTGGGCTGCCAACGAATTCGCCAACACCGAGGCCACCGCCAACTGGGGCACCGCCATCGCCAACTTCACGCTGGCCGCGCCGACCACCTCCGCGGACCTCGCCGTCAGCGTGACCGGCCCGTCGTCCGTCACCGCCGGGACGAATGCAACCTACACCATCACCCTCACGAACAACGGCCCCGACGCCGCGGCGACCGCCGTCCTCACCGACCTCCTGCCGACCGGCTCGACCTTCGTCTCGCTGACGCCCTCCGGCGCCAACCTCGATGCGTTCACCTTCTCCTCGGCCAGCGGCTCGGTTACCGAGACCGCCAACGCCGCCATCGCCTCGGGCCACACCAACACATTCACTCTCGTCGTCACCGCCGGTGCAACCCTGGCCACCGGCGCCAATTTCTCCGACTCCGCTTCCGTCTCCGGTTCCACCAGCGATCCCAACAACACCAACAACAGCGCCACACAGAGCGGCACCGTCGCCAGTGCCATCGCCGATCTCGCCGTCAGCCTCTCCGGTCCCTCCTCGGTGACCGCGGGCACCAATGCGACCTACACGATCACGCTCGTCAACAACGGACCCAACGCCGCGCAGACCGCCGTGCTCACCGATCTGCTGCCGACCGGCTCGGTCTTCGTCTCGCTGACGCCGTCCGGCTCCAACCCCGATACATTCAACTTCTCCTCGGCCAGCGGCTCGGTCACCGAGACCGCCGCCGCCGCGATCGCCTCGGGCCACACCAACGTCTTCACGCTCATCGTCTCCGCCCCGTCGGGCCTGAGCAACGGCGTCAACTTCTCCGATTCCGCTTCGGTCGCCGGCGCGACGAGTGATCCCAACAGCGCCAACAACAGCGCGACGCAGACGGGCAGCATCGTCAACACCGCTCCCGGCACCGACCTCGCCGTCACGGGCTCGGGCCCTGTGTCGTCCGTCGCCGAGGGCGCCAATGCGACCTACACCTTCACCCTGACCAACACCGGTGCCGGCGCTATCGACGCCAGCTCCGCCGTCCTGACCAGCACGCTGGGCGCGAATCTCGCCTTCGTCTCGGCCACGGCCAGCCAGGGCTCGTTCTCGCAGGCCAGCGGCGTGGTCACCTACTCGCTGGGCACGCTCGCCGCCGGTGCCACCGCGACCGTCACCGTCACCGCCCAGACCCTCGAGGAAGGCACGCTGAGCGTCTCCTCGTCGCTGACCAGCGGGACCAACGACTCGAACCTCGCCAACAACAGCGCGACGGCGAATGCCACCGTCATCGAACCGGCGATCGCCGTCTCCGGGGCCATTACCAACACCAACCGCAGCCCCAGCAACCTGACCGTCGCGACGTTCACCCACGCCGCCGGCGTCGAATCGCCCACCGCATTCATCGCCACCATCAACTGGGGCGACGGGAAGACATCGACCGGAACGATCACCCTCAGCGGCGGGGTCTATACCGTCAAGGGCACGCACAAATACGGCGGAAACTTCCGCTCCTCGACCATCACGACCACCGTCCGCGAAGCCGGCAGCGCCGCCGACCTCCTGCTCCTCAAGGTCGGCGACGAGGTCCCCGAACTGCCCACCAAGATCGGCAAGCCGCAGGTCACGGGAAACTCCAACGGGTCCGCATCGCCCTCCTCGCTCGCGGCGCTGCTCGACAGCACGGTCGATATCCTCTCGCCCAAGAAGCCCAAGAGCGTCCTCTGATCGTGTGACCCGACGCGGCAGGCGTCGATCACAACTGCCACGCATCCCAAAACCGCCGGCGCAAACCGGCGGTTTTTTTGCTGTCCGCCCGCGTTTCGAGGGGTATAATCCCACGCATGACGACGCTCACCAGACATCGCTTTTCCGTGGACGATTATCACCGCATGATCGAGACGGGGATCCTCGGCAAGGGCGATCATGTCGAGCTTTTGCATGGAGAGATTGTTGAGATGTCACCCATTAGCCGACGTCACGAGGGGCTCGTCAAGCGATTAAATCGCTTATTCCATCCGCTCGTTCCGCACCGCGCTCATCTCGGGGTGCAGGGCCCGCAGCCGATGCCTTCCGATGAATCGGAGCCCCAGCCCGATTTCACGGTGCTACGCCCCAGCGCCGACGATTACATGTCTGCGCTTCCGCTTCCATCCGATGTGCTGTTGCTTGTCGAAGTGGCCGTGTCGTCACAGGACCGCGACCACAACATCAAGGTGCCGCTCTACTCGGCGAACGGGATCGGCGAAGTTTGGGTGATCGACGCCGAGAAGAATTTCGTCACCGTCTACCGCGACCCGGCGGGCGGAAAGTATCAGAGCGTGACGACGCACCGCGCCGGCGAAAAACTCTCGCCGCTGGCGTTCGCGGATCATGTCATCGATTTGACGGAGTTGCTGGCGTGAATCAGGCGTTTTGAGATGCGCGCCAGCTTACGCCGGGCGCGCCGCGAAAGAGCCCTTGATGGCGATCCCGATCATCAAAGAGCCGGTCAGCCAGCAACCGAAGCGGTAGACATCGGACATTTGGCCCGTGAGGTTGACATGCCCGCCGTCGCGCAGGAGGCTCACGACGTTGAGCTGCATTAAATAATCCGACAGGGGCGGGATCGCGATAAGGATGGCCCCAGCGATGATCAGCGTGACGGCGACGGCGCTTCGCATGAGAAACTCCGAAAATTGATGTGGCGGATTATATCACATGGTGATCGCATACGAGGTCATTGCGGTGCGAACGAAAACCCCCGCCTTGCGGCGGGGGCTGGTTCGGAGTTGGTTTTACTGACCTCTGATCGCCGACCTCTGACCTCTGTCTTTTCAGACGCGCTGGTCGATCGGCGTGTAATCGCGCGGCGTCGGGCCGGTGTAGATCTGGCGGGGGCGGTAGATGCGGCCCTTGGGATCGCGGGCGACTTCGTACCAGTTGGCGATCCAGCCGGGCATGCGGCCGATGGCAAACATGACGGTGAAGAGATTCACGGGGATGCCCATGGCCCGCATTATGATGCCGGAGTAGAAATCGACGTTGGGATAGAGCTTGCGTTCGATGAAGTAGCTGTCCTTGAGCGCGACCTCTTCGAGCTGCTTGGCCAGGTCCAGCAGCGGATCGTTGACGCCGAGCTTGGCCAGCACGCGGTCGGCCGAGGACTTGAGGATCTTGGCGCGGGGGTCGAAGTTCTTGTAGACGCGGTGGCCGAAGCCCATGAGCTTCGCGCCGGCCTTCTTGTCCTTGACCTTGGCGACGTGGTCGGCGACGGTTCCGCCGCCGTCCTTGATCTCCTGGAGCATGTCGAGGACTTCGATGTTCGCCCCGCCATGTAGCGGGCCCCAGAGTGCGCAGACGCCGGCGGACGCCGATGCGAACAGATTCGCCTTGGACGAGCCGACCATGCGGACTGTGGACGTCGAGCAGTTTTGCTCGTGATCGGCGTGGAGGATGAGAATCTGATTGAGGGCGCGGACGACATCGGGATCGGGCACGTAATCGTCATACGGCAGGCTGAACATCATGTGCAGGAAGTTCGAGCAGTAGTCGAGGACGGGATTGGGATACGTCGCGGGCTGACCGACGGATTTCTTGTAGCTGAACGCGGCGATCGTGCGCACCTTGCTGATGAGCTTGGCGACGGTGACCATGAAGTTTTCTTCGCAGCCCACCGCGTACGTCTCGGGGTGGTAGCAGCTGAGCGCGTTGATCATCGCCGAGAGGATGGCCATCGGCGGTGCGTTGGGCGGGAAGCCCTCGAAGCTGTGGCGCAGGCCCTCGTGGAGCAGGGCGTGCTCGGTGAGCAGCTCGCGGAATTTTTCGCGCTGCTGGCGTGTGGGCAGCTCGCCCCAGATCAGCAGGTACGCGGTCTCGACGAACGTGGACTGCTCGGCGAGCTGTTCGATCGGATAGCCGCGGTAGCGGAGGATGCCCTTCTCACCGTCGATGTAGGTGATGGCGGAGTAGGTCGAGCCGGTGTTGCCGTAGCCCGAGTCGAGCGTGATGTAGCCGGTCTCGTCGCGGAGCTTGGAGACGTCGATGGCGTGCTCTTTTTCCGAGCCAATGACGATCGGCAGCTGCACGGTTTTCTCGGGCAATTTCAGTTCGGCAAACTGAGGCATGGCGCGGCTCCTGATTTCCGGATGCTTTTGTTAGGGCCGACAGAATAGCATGAAATTGGTGCGGCTCAAAAGGGGACTGGAAGGGTAGCGATAAGCCGCATGGGGCGGAGGAAAAGGCTACGATGCGGGGATGCGGATCGACCCCGAATTGCTGGACCCGGCGACGCTGGCCCGCGTCATCGAGGAATTCGTGACGCGCGACGGCACGGACCTGACGGACGTGGCGCACAAGACCGAGCAGGTGCTGCGGCAGCTGCGATCGGGAACTGTCGTGCTGACGTATGACGAGGAGCTCGAGACGTGCAACATCGTCGCGGCCGATGAGGTGGACGGGGAGTGACGTATTGGGTGCCACGGCCAGCGAGTCTTCGAGTCGGCCGTGTCCCCGCGTCGTGTGCCAAGGCACACGGCCGACTCCGCGGAGCCTGCGCTGGCCGTGGCACCCGGGAATGAAAAAACCCCGCCGAGGTGGCGGGGTTTTAGGTTCGTGTGAATCACCGGCGTCTTACTTCTTCTTGGCGGCGCCGGGCGGGTTGCACTTGGTGCAGACGTGACCGGCGGCGAGGGCTTCCTTGCAGCAGGGATGCTCGCAGACTTCGCCGGCCTTGCAGGCCTTGAAGCAGCAGCCACCGGGCTTGAAGTCGGCCTTGAAGGTCAGGAACGTCGCAAGCAGCTTCTTGGCCGCGTCATCGCCACCGGCGACGGGAGCGGCGGGCTTGGCACCGGGCGCTGCGGGGGCGGCGGCGGGCGGAGGAGCGGGCTTCTCGAAACCGGCGATGATCTGCAGCGTCGGCTTCTCCTTCTTGAGTGCATCGACCGCAGGCTCGGTCACCTTCGAATCCCAGAGGTAAACCTTCTCGAGCTTGGGCATGGCCTTGATCGACGCGAGGGCCGCATCGGTCACCTTCGTGCCGTAGAGGTTCAGGTATCGCAGTTCAGGCAGGCCGGTCAGGCTTGCGACGCCTGCATCGCTGATCGCCGTCTTCTCGAGGTGCAGCACGCGGAGATTCTTGAGGCCCTTGAGCGATGTCATGCCCGCATCGGACACCTTCGTCGCCGCGAGGTTCAGGTCCATCACCTGCTCAGCGACGGGAGCCAGCAGCGCGAGCTGCGAGTCGCCGATCTTGTCCGCTTCGGCGCGGAAGTTGACCTGGATCAGGTTCGTGTCACGCGCCAGCGGCATCGCCAGGGCGCCGACCTCGTGTAGCTTGGCCAGGTCCTCGGCCTTGGCCGGAGGAACGGTGGGCAGCACGATCGCCACGGGAGCCGCGGCCTTGGTCTTGTCCTCGGTCCAACCGCCGAAGTCCGCGCCTTCGGTGATCCACTGCTTGATCAGCGCGATCTGCTCAGCCTTGAGGGCATCGCCCTTGCCGTCCGGGGGCATCGCGTCTTCATCATCGTGCTTGAGCGTGATGCGGCGGACAAGATCGCTCTTGTCGGGATTGCCGGCCACGATCGCCGTCGGATCGGCGGGCTTCTCGGGCTTCTTCATCATGCCCTTTTCGCCGGCGACCATGTCGAGGCGGTAGTCGCCCTTCTGCTTCTCGGAGCCGTGGCACTTGTAGCAGCTCTCGGCAAAAATCGGCCGAACCTGCTTGGCGAAATCCACCTTGTCCGCCCGGGCGGATTGAGCGGCGAAACCGAGGACCGACGCACAGAGAATCGCGAGCAGCTTCTTCATAAGCACCCTTTCAGCTGGCAAAGTTCGACGGTTGAGCCCGACGCGGGGCGACGGGCGGTTGATCGACAGCGAGCCGTTCATGATACCAGAAGCCAAACGCCGTGGCAGCCACTTTATTACCGCCGCCCAGCCCCGGTTTTCTTTGCCCATCAGCCCCGCGATTCGTCGATAATTCCCACCATGCCCACACGATGCGTCATCCTGGCCATCCTCTGCCTGCTCGCCGCAGCCTGCAGCGACCGCAGCGCTCCGCCCGCACCGGCGCCGCCACCCGAAGCCCACGGACAGCAGGCCGTGGGGCCCGTTCCCAACTCTCACGCCACAGAGCCGACAATCGAACTCGCCGGCGAGATCACCGCCGCCGATGGCTCAATTCCCGGCCCCGCCGAAATCCTCGCAGGCCCCGGCGACAATCCACGCTCCGACCGCACATTCAAAACCCAAAGCGACAAACACAACCGGTTCACCCTCACCTTCAAAGAGCCCGGCCCGCACTGGGTCGCCGTCCGCTGCGAGGGCTACGCCGTCTGGCAGCAGATCATCGACTTGAAACCCGGCGGCGCGACCGTCAGCGTGGTGCTTGATCGGGGAGTCGAATTTGGCGCCACGCTCCAGCCCGCCGATGCATCGGCCACCGATCTCTACGCCCGACTCGTACCGCAATTCGAAGGCGTCACCGTCCCCGACCGCCCGCGCGCCCGGTTCACCACGCTGACCGCAACGCCCGCCGATGGCAAAACGCTCCGCGTCCCGCACGTCCCGCCGGGCAAATATGAACTTCACATCGGCGGCAAAAACATAACACCGCGCCGCATGAACCTCGACGTCGCCGCCACACCGCTCGATTTGGGCGCCGTGAAAGTTCGCGCCCCCGGCTCGATCCGCGGCCAGGTCTTCGATCCCAACACGCACAAGCCCTGGCCGCACGCCGAAGGCCTCGTGATGCACCCGCTGCTCGAGCCCATCGAATACATCCGCTTCACCACCGACGCCGACGGCAAGTTCACCGTCCCCGGCGTCCCCGCCGGCTCTGTCGATGTGAAATTCGAATACCCCATCGCCCCCTCCATCACCGCCAACCTCATCGGCACCGCGGACGTCTCCGAAAACGCCGTCACCGAAGTCCATTTCCCTGCCGCTGGCAATTAGATGCAACCCCAACAGACAGTCCTCCCCATAAAGCCTCGGCGATTTTCACATCTGATTTCATTCTTAAATTCTTAAGAACTTGAGAATGAAAATTTCGATTTTAACGCATTAAAAGCCTGTTTTTATGCGGCAAAAGCCGATCGATTCTTCCAGTAAGTTCTCAAATTCTCAAGAACTTGAGAACTTTAATACCCAATTTGAAGCGCCGCATAGGGATGAAGAAAGTTTGGCTAGAGCGATGGCCGCTGCGGCCGGTCGATCGAAACCGCCGGCAATTTGCGGTTGATTTCACTCACGCGGTAGCCGAAGCCCGGGCCGCGGAGGGTGGTGAGGTCCACGCAGCCATCGCGGCGGCGATAGAGGCCTGGGTGGACCTTAGCCTCAGGCAGGGAGGCGTCGGGGTAGAACTGCATCGCGTTGGTCTCGACGCCGCGGATCGTGCCGGCGTGGGCCGCCAGACGGCAGTGGGGGATCTGCGCGAGCATCGGGTTCGTCAGGTCCTGCACCATCACGGGCATGCCGTGCGCCTTGGCCCAGCAGAGGCTCAGCAGCGCGCCGGTCTGCGTCTTGCACGTCTTGAGCGCCACGCCCGACCAGCCCAGCGACCGGCCGAGCCGGATGAATCTCCAGTCGTGCGCACTCTCGTCGAGGAGGAGCGGCTTGCGCGATGTGATGCTGCTCACGTCGATCGGATGCTTCTGCAGGTCATACGGGAACGGCTGCTCGACGTAGAGCATCGCGGAGTAGATCTCCGGCTGCTCGGCGCGCAGCCGATCGAGGATAGCGTTGACGTACTGCGGGTCGGTGACCGTGCAGTTGAAATCGGTGCTCAACGCGGTCACGCCGCTGCTCAGCGCAATCTCGCCGACGCGAACGATACGGTCGTAATCCCACGCGGCATCCGTGCCGCGCAGCTTGATCTTCAGCGAGGTCAGACCATCGGTCGTGATCCAGTCGCGCAGCATCACGGGATATCCGTCGCGCGGCTCGCCGCCGGTGAGATCGGATGTCTCCAGCGGATCGAGCCCGCCGACGAGATGCCACGCCGGGAGCTTCGTCGGCACGGGCGGCGCAACGAGAAAATCCTCCGGGAATTTTCCGGTGAAATCGACGCCCGGCGTATCGGGCTCCAGGAATTGAGCGAGGTCGCGACTCATCCAGCGGCGGTTGTAGGTCGTGTAGATATCGACACCGTGCAGGACGCCGTAGGCATCGTGGATCGCGATGTCGAAAGCGCTGGCGCAGACAAGCGCCGCGAGTTGCGGCAGATCCTCGCCGAGCCCGGAGGATGCGTTGTATCGCTGCGTCAAACCCGGCAGGACGTGGTGATGGAAATCATCGCCGATCTCCATCGGATGGCCGGCAAGTTTTTCGGTGACGAGCGATTCGGCGATGCGCCCGCAGAAATTCTTGAGTGCCTTGTGCCGCGGCGCGTAACCCAGCGCGCTGGGCCACGCCCATTGCACGCTCAGCGGCGTCTCGCCCCAACCGACCGCTGTTTTCCCGCCGGAGCCCTCGACCGTGGTGCGCACGCGCGCGCAGGTTACCGATGTCAGCGTGTCGCTGCCAAACTTGAGCGGCACGCGCGTCTGCACGGGCAGAAAGAAAACCTCGGCGCGGCGGATGCGGATGTCGGCGGGGTTGGGCATGTTCGGGGTTCCACCTCTCCCTTCAAGGGAGAGGTCGGCGGTCCTCCGCCGGGTGAGGGTGAGGCGTTACGATTGAAAAACACGCGCTCGTGCGAATCACACGTTGCATCGCCGCGATTTGACCCTCACCCCAGCCCTCTCCCTGGGGGGGAGAGGGGGCCGGACTTCATTCCGGCAGCGGTTTGCCTTTGGTTTCGGGGCCGATCCAGATGATCGCCGCGCCGATGAGGTAGATGAAGGCGAGGGCGGAACCGGCTTTGGCGAAGGAGCCGCCGAAGAAGGCTTCGACCTGGGCGGTTTGGAGCGTGCCGATGGCGGCGATGACGCGGCCGAAGTTGTAGGCGAAACCCTGGCTGGTGGAGCGGATGCTGGTGGGGAAGAGTTCGGGGAGGTAGAGGGGGAAGAAGCCGTAGAACGCGGCGCTGATCCCGCCGGCGAAGAAGACGGAGACGAGGAATTGGGTTCCGTAGGCGCTGTTGAACTGGAAGAGGAACAGGAGCGAGAGCAGGGAGCCGAAGCAGAGGGCGCAGTAGGTCGCGCGGCGTCCGAATTTCCCGGCGGCCAGCGCGGCGAGGATCGTGCCGACGATCGCGCCGAAGCTGTTGACGATTTGCGTGTGTTGCACGGCGCTGGGGAAGAGCTTGGGGTCGGCCAGTTCACTGGCCCACTTCGCAGCCCACTGCACGAGGCCCCATGTGCCCAGCAGCGCGACGCCCGAGAGGCCCGCGCCCAGCAGTAGCCGCTTGATGATGGGGCGGTCGGAGCCCGCGGCCATCGAACCGGCGGCGAGCGATCGGCGGAGGTACATGCGGATGGGGTAGATGAAGCCGATGAGCGTGACGGTCAGGCCGATGAGCGTGCCGACGATGCGGAGCGCGGTGTTGTCCACCAGCGGCGACCAGAGGACGACGATCGCCAGCGCGCCGAGCGTGCCGATGACGGTGCCGAAGAGGTCGATGCTCGACATGTGCGTGGTGGAGCCGCGGTCGCGCTCGTGTTTCCACTTTTCGGATTCGGGGACGAAGAGGATGGTGAAGAGCGTCAGCACGGCGGGTGCGGCGCCGGAGATGAGCAGCAGTCGCCACGCGGAGTGAGCGAGCAGGGCATCGGCCCAGGCCTGCGGCATGCCGATGCTCACCATCGTGCCATTGAGCGCTGTGCCGGCGGTGATCACGCCGAGGCTCAGCAGCGGGACCAGCAGCATGCCGGCGTTGGCCGCGGCTCCGATGAGACCGGCGAGGAACGTGCGCGAATTGTTGGGCCAGACTTCCGTGACGAGCGCGACGCCCAGCGCCCATTCGCCGCCCATGCCGAGCGCCGCGATGAAACGCAATAGCGCCAGTTGCCAAGGCTGCGTCACCAGGCCGCAGAGCCCGGTGAAGATCGCGTAGGTGAGGATGCTGAGCGTCATGGCGCGGACGCGTCCGATGCGGTCTCCGAGCCAGCCGAACAAGACACCGCCGCTCGCGGCGCCGACGAGGAAGATGGCGACGATGGCGCCGAACCACTGGTTGACGGTTGTCTTGAGCTCGGGAGCCGAGCCGATCATTTCGATCAGTGCGGGCTTGCCGACGACGGGCCACATGCCGATCTCGACGCCGTCGAACATCCATCCGAGCAAAGCGGCGGTGAGCGCGGTCCACTTGCCGGCCCCGCTGGAGACGAAGGGAGAGTGGGTGGGGGGCTTGGGATCGACGGCGGTGTCCGAGGCCATGCGTTGAGATCCGTTGTGGGTCGAGGGGGCGGGAACGGTCGCTGGACGAGCGGGGCGAAGGGGTTGCGATTGTACCATGAGAAAATGCGTAAAACGCCGGAGTATTTGCGTGTATAGAGGGTGCAATAGACAATCGAGGGGGTGCGTTAACCTATCGGTCACGCTCCGAATCGCGCCCCGCAGGCGGGTCTCGTGAACCGCTCTCAAGCCACCCACGTAAAGGACACTGTGATGAAGAAGCTCGCACTTGGCATCCTGTCACTCGCGCTGATGACCGGCGCTCCGCTACTGGCTGAAGATGCTCCAAAGGAAGCCCCGAAGGGCGGCGGTGATCATCCGCACCTGAGCCCCGAAGAGCGCTTCAAGAAGCTCGACACCGACAACAACGGCAAGCTGAGCCTCGTGGAGTTCAAGGCGGGCCCGATCGTGCAGAAGATCGAGGAGAAGCATCCCGGCGCTGCCGAGAAGATGTTCAAGAAGATCGACAAGGACAACGACGGCTCGATCAGCCTCGAAGAGTTCAAGGCCGGCGCCGCGGTGATCCGTGAGCACCTTGAAGAGAAGGCCCACGAGAAGGCCGCCGAGAAGAAGTGAATCGCGGCCTCGCATCGCTCCGCTGACAACCAATGAACCGACAACGCCCTCGACCTCACGTAAAGGATCTGCACTTGAAGAAGCTCGCACTCGCCGCACTGTCTCTGGCCCTGATCACCGGCGCTCAGTCGTTCGCCGAAGACGCCCCCAAGCCCGTCGAGAAGCCCCACGCCACTCCCGAGGAGCGCTTCAAGAAGCTCGACGCCGATGGCGACGGCAAGCTCACCCTCGCTGAATTCCAAGCCAACCCCCGCTTCAAGGACGAAGCCACCAAGGCCAAGGCCGCCGAGTACTTCAAGAAGATGGACGCCAACAGCGACGGCTCCGTCAGCCTCGAAGAGTACAAGACCTTCATGTCCGCGCACGAGCACAAGCCCGGCGACAAGCCCGCCGAGAAGAAATAACACGATCAATTGCGTGTGAACTACGATACACCCCCAACCCCCCTTTTAAAGGATCCGACCGTGAAGAAGCTCGCACTCGCTGCCCTGGCTCTCGCCCTGTTCACCGGCGCCCCGACTTTCGCCGAAGACGCCCCCGCCCCGGCCCCCGCTCCCGGTGGCGATCACCCCAAGGGTGACCACCCCAAGATGGACCCCGAGGCCATCTTCAAGCACATCGACGCTGATGGCGATGGCAAGATCACGCTCGCCGAGCTCAAGGCCAGCAAGAAGTTCAAGGATGCCCCCGACAAGGCTGAGCCCGCCTTCAAGGAAATGGACGCCAACGGCGACGGCTCCGTCACCCTCGAAGAGTTCAAGGCCCACCTCGCCAAGCACCACGGCGACCACCACGACAAGGGCGGCGACAAGGGCGCTCCGAAGAAGTAATTGAGCCCCGCTCCATCGACCCGCATTCAAAAGCCCCCGGCAACTGCCGGGGGCTTTTTTTTGCCATCCCCCGCAGTGACCCGGCTTTGCGTTCATCCGAAAAACACGCGGCAATTCCTGCAATATCCCCGGCAACTCCGCGTTAATCTTCTGTATCGCACCCACCCGTATCGCAACCATCAAACCCCTTCTAAAGGACCCGATTATGAAGAAGCTCCTCCTGCTCGCGCTCGTCGCCGGTCTGTTCGCCACCCCCGCTTTCGCCAAGGGCAACAAGGGCGCCAAGGCCGACAAGACCCCCGAAGGCCAGTTCGCCAAGCTCGACGCCAACAGCGATGGCAAGGTCACGCTCGACGAGTACAAGGCCAGCCCCGAAGCCGTCAAGCTCGCCGCCAAGAAGCCCGAAGCCGTCGAGAAGGCCTTCAAGAAGATCGACGCTGATGGCGATGGCAATGTCACCCTCGCCGAGTTCAAGTCCGACCTCGAGGCCAAGGCCGCCAAGAAGGCCGCCAAGGCCAAGAAGTAATCCACGCCTCCGCTCCCTCCGCTCTCAAAACCTCCGCGCCCCGCGCGGAGGTTTTTTCATTCCCGATTTCCTCCGTGCCCTCCCTCCCGTTTTTCGATTCCCCCAAAATCCCTTCCGCTCCCTGTCTTCCTCTGTGCCTCTGCGCCTCTGTGGTGAATCCCCTCCGCTCCCCGCCTTTGCTATCATTGCTCCCCCTATGACTACCGAAAACCCCGCCAAACGCAGCTACAAAGAGACGCTGAATCTCCCCGCCACGCCCTTCGCCATGAAGGCGAATCTCGTCACGCGTGAACCCGAATTCCAGAAACGCTGGTCCCGTATCGACGTCTACAACAAGCTCCGCTCCCAACCGCGCAGCCGCGGCAAGTTCATCCTCCACGATGGCCCGCCCTACGCCAACGGCTCCATCCACCTCGGCCACCTCCTCAACAAAGTCCTTAAAGACCTCGTCGTCCGCTCCCGCTCCATGCTCGGCTTCGACGCCCCCTTCGTCCCCGGTTGGGACTGCCACGGCCTGCCCATCGAACACAAGGTCATGAAGGACCTCGGCTCCAAAGCGCGCTCCATGACGACCGAGCAGATACGCCAGCTCTGCAAAGCCGACGCCGACAAGTTCATCAACACGCAGCGCGATCAGATGATCCGCCTCGGCACGATCGCCGACTACGAGCACCCGTACAAAACGATGGCCCCCGAGTACGAAGCCGCGACGCTCGAAGTCTTCGCCGACCTCGTCAAAGCGGGTCTCGTCTACCGCTCGCTCAAGCCCGTGCACTGGTCCATCGAGAACCGCACCGCGCTCGCCGAGGCGGAGCTCGAGTACCAGGACCGCGTGGACACCAGCGTCTTCGTCCTCTTCCCCGTCGCCAATCCGCAGGACCTCCCCGCATCGATGATGGCCCGCCCCGGCACTCCGATCCACCTCATGATCTGGACCACGACGCCCTGGACGCTCCCCGCCAATCTCGCCGTCGCCGCATCGCCGACCGCTGACTATGTGCTCTACAAGTTCCACGTCGGCGACCGCGAAGCGATGGCCATCATGGCCCGCGACCTCGGCCGCAAAGTCCTCGGCATGGTCGAAGGCGCCAGCTTCACCCAGCTCGGCTCCGCCACCGGCGCGGAACTCATGAACGCCGGAATCAAGTATCAGCACCCCTTCATCGACCGCATCAATCCGCTGCTCACCGCCGACTACGTCACCCTCGAAGACGGCACCGGCCTCGTCCACACCGCCCCCGGCCACGGCGTCGAAGACTACCAGACCGGCCTGAAATACAACCTGCCCATCTACTGCCCTGTCCTCGAAAACGGTACCTTCGACGACACCGCCCCCGAATTCCTCCGCGGCAAACGCGTCTGGGATGCCAACGACCTCGTCGTCGAAAATCTCCGCGCCTCCGGCCATCTCTTCCACGACAACAAATTCTCCCACAGCTATCCCCACGACTGGCGCAGCAAAACCCCCGTCATCTTCCGCGCGACAGAGCAGTGGTTTGCCGCCGTGGACAAGCCCGACAATTCTCTCCGCGCCAAGGCGCTGAGCGTCACCGAATCCAACGTCAAATTCCTCCCCGAATGGGGCCGCAACCGCATGCGCGGCATGCTCGAAAGCCGCCCCGACTGGTGCCTCTCACGCCAGCGCGCCTGGGGCCTGCCCATCCCCGCTTTCTTCGGCCCCGAAAAAGGCCAGGTCCTACTCACCCCCGCCTCCATCGCCGCCGTCAGCAAAAAATTTCGCGCCGCCGGCTCCGACCTCTGGTTCACCGCCACCGCGCAAGAACTCCTCGCCGACTACAAACCCGACGCGGACCCCGATGCGCCGTATTGGATCAAATCGGAACTCGCCAATCCCCAGTCAACAATCACCAAGGGCGGCGACACCTTCGACGTCTGGTTCGAATCCGGCTCCTCCTGGCACTCCGTCCTCCAGCAGCGCGGCCTCCCCTACCCCGCCGACCTCTACCTCGAAGGCAGTGATCAACACCGCGGCTGGTTCCAGCACTCGCTCCTCCCCGCACTCGGCGTCACCGGGCAATCCCCCTTCAAAGCCGTTCTCACCCACGGCTTCATGGTGGACAAAAACGGCGAGAAAATCTCCAAGTCCAAGCTCGATCAGCAATCCCACATCCCCACCATCGAGCAGCTCTTCACCGAATACGGAGCCGACATCGCCCGCTGGTGGGTCGCGTCGGTCAACACCGACAACGACATCAAGGTGGACAAGGAATTCTTCCGCCTCGGCGGCGAAGAGTACCGCAAGGTCCGCAACACGATCCGCTACCTGCTCTCGAATCTCTCCGATTTCAACAACGCCACCGACCGCCGCGAGATGACCGCCGCGGATCGCTTCAGCCCCGATCAGTGGGCGCTCCAGCAGCTCGCGATCCTCATCGACACCGCGCGCGGCGCGTACGAAGCCTTCGACTTCCGCACGGTGCAGCAGTCGATCTTCAATTTCTGCAACGATGCGATGTCCGCGGTGTACGTCGTCGCGACGAAGGATCGTCTCTACTGCGACCGCAAGAATTCCGACCGCCGCCGCCGCACGCAGACGGTCATGTACGACACCGCCAGCGCCTTGATCCGCCTCATGGCCCCGATCCTCGTCCACACCGCCGACGAAGCCTGGCTCGCGCTGACAAACCAGACGATGGACTCGGGCGACACCGTGCACCTGCACGAACTGCCGCAGCACATGGGCCTCGCCGCCGAGCCGGCGTGGGAAGCCCTCATGCTCCTCCGCCAGCAGGCCGCCGCCGAGCTCGAAGCCAAGATCCCCCGCCAGCCCGGCTCGGACACCAAAAAAATCGACCCGCTCGACGTCGCCCTCCGCGCCCACGCCAGCGGCGAAACCGCTGCGCTCCTGAAAAACTTCGACCCCACCGACCTCGCCGACCTCCTCAACGTCAGCCGCTTTGAGATCACCCGCTCCCCCGACAACGCCCCGACGATTTTCGAAGTCCTCGACCTCCGCAACGAACCCCAATGCGAACGCTCCTGGAAACGCGACGGCACCGTGAAACAGCGCAGCGACGGCGCGATGCTCTCCAACCGCGACGCCGAAGCGATCGGCGTCTGATTGCCTCCGCCGCTTGCGGCTTAGCGCTCCCCACCCCACCTCTCCCTCCCAGGGAGAGGTCGGTGAGTCCGCGAGCCGGGTGAGGGTGAGACGAGGGAATTGACAATGTGCGCCCGTGCTCAAAGGAATGTCCAATGCGTGAGCCGCTTTACCGGTTGAACCTGGACGCCTCGACACTTCTTGCGAAACATCCGCCAAGGCTTCATCACCCTCACAAGGCGGCGTTGTGCGAGATCGCCTACCCCGATTGCAAAGCTTCGCCGGGCGAGATCGTCGTTACGCGGTGGCCGCAGCACATCGCTGATCCGATCACGTTGCCAAAGTCAATCGATTCGGAGGTCCGGCCCGACTACTACGACTACGCGCCCGTCGGAATTAGCGGAGCGTGCGCCGAGTGGCACGTGAATTTCGCGGACCCGCGGCTCTTCGGTGCGTATGGTTCAGGACTCTTCGCGCAAGACGAGATGCAGGTCGTCGAGCACCCGCTGCTCGGTTGTGTGCGTGAAGCGCTGCTCGCTCGCGAACTGGTCGCCAATACGAGTGACGAAAAGGGTGCCACGCCGATCCTCGTCCAAAATGTCGAGCGGCGCATACACGTCGCCACGAACGTCGATGCGGCCGCCGGTCGTCCCACCGGGCTGTACGGCAACCGATTCGCCGCCGCGCCGTTTGAAACGGTACGACGTGCCACTCGGCGCATCGATCCGCCGAGCTACTCCAATATCATCGCGATGGCCGCCCCGGCCGGCGGCCACGGCGATTACACAGAGCGGCAGATCGAACAGATTTTCACCACCGCCTACACCGCGTTTGAAGCCGCCCATCAGGAATCGATCCGCGCCGTCGGGCCGTCGGGAACAACATTAATCCACACCGGATTCTGGGGGTGCGGCGCGTTCGGCGGCAACCGGAAGCTCATGGTCGCGATGCAATCCCTCGCCGCTCGCGCCGCGAATGTCACCCGGCTCATCCTCCACGCCGGCGACATCTCCGGTATCGAGGATGCGCAACGCGGACTGGATGTCGCAGACCAGCTCGCGTCACGCTGCGGCATGAACTGCTCGCTCGACACATTGGTTGGACGTGCTGAAATGCTCGCCTATCGCTGGGGTGTCAGTGACGGGAACTAAAATTGATCGAGGCCGCCTTGTGGTGTCCAACAAGTTTGGAGAATGTGAAGCTTCGCCTGTTTACCGGAGCGCTAAGCCGCAAGCGGCGAGGCAACAAGGCACACGGGGCTGCGGAGGAACCGCAGACCCGTGGCACCCGATTCACGGATTGCCGTTCCAGGGTTTGATGCGCGGGTGATTCGGCTCATCGACGTGCAGCTGCGCGAGTTTGACGTAATGCGGGGCGAGCCAGGCGAGGTAGTCTTTTTCTTTGTCGGTGATGGGGCGGACGATGCGGCCGGGGACGCCGACGACGAGCATTCCGTCGGGGACGATGAGGCCTGGTGGGACGAGGGCTCCGGCGGCGATGAGGCAGTTTTTACCGATGACGGTCTGGCCGAGGACTTTGGCGCCCATGCCGATCAGCGTGCCGTCGCCGACGGATTTGCCGTGGACGATGGCTCCGTGGGCGATGGAGACGTTGGAGCCGATGTGGTTGGGGACGTTGGAGTCGCAATGGACGACGGCGTTGTCCTGGATATTGGTGCCGGGGCCGATGGTGATGGGGGCGACATCGCCGCGGACGACGGCTCCGGGCCAGAGGTTTGTGCCTGGGCCGAGGGTGACTTGGCCGAGGACTCGGGCGGTGTCGGCGAGGAAGACGGCGTGGAGGAGGTGCATGGGCATGAGGGGGATGATAAGGAGGAATGACGGATGGCGGAATTCGGATGACGACTGGGGAGGAGTCTCAAGGCTCAAGCGGTGGGGCGGAGGTGGGGGTCATGGAAGTGGTCTGCAAGTAGGGGTTGAGGTAGGGGGTAGGGGGGTACCGGCGACGGGGATGTGCGCACGGGACCGACGCCGGATGGTGAGGGGCGGTTGTAAGTCACGGTGGGAGCCGGGCGGAGTTTTTGGGAGGATTGATTTTGCAGGATTTGGGTGGGTGCCGCTGCGGTGCGCGCGGATGGATGGCTGAGTGGCGGTTGGGGATTCCGTCTGCTCGTGAAGCCGCAAGCGGCGAGGCAGAAGACTTATGGAGTGCGCATGAAAAAAGGAGCGGGAGTCGGGTGTGACTCGGGCCCCTTGGGGTGGTGCGGAAGGGCTGCTCAGGACTTGCGGCGGAGACGGCGGAGGACGGCGAGGCCGGCGAGGAATGCGAAGCCGGCGGGCATGACGCCGGGGGTGGGGATGGGGACTGGGGGCTCGGAGATGAGGGGGGAGAAATCGACGAGCTGGAGACCATTGGTCGCGGCGGGCTGCCAGTCGGCGGGGGAGCCGGCGGCGCCTGTGGGGGCGGCGATGGTGGCGGTGCGACGGTGGCTGTCGATGCGTTCGAGGAGGGTGGTGCGACGGGCTTCGGTGGTAGTGGAGTTGGTGTCAGTTTCGGGGGCTTGGGTTGTGGCGGAGGGGAGGTCACCGGCCTGTGCGAGGCACTGAAGGGCGGTGAGGCTGGCGGGGTTTTTGGTGACGCTCGTGTCGGGCTCGACTTGAGCGGCGGTGGCGGTGGCGGCGAAGCAGAGCCCGCCGAGGAGGGTGAGGAGCGTGTTGATGTGTCGCATAAGAGTCGTCTCCTATCTGACGCGTTCAGCGGCGCGTCAAACATTCCAACCGAAGCACCCGAACATTTTGCACATCTGACAACCCGACGGGATCGGAACTGGGCGAGCGGATCAGGCCGCGGTGGGCTTCAGACCGAACTTTTCGACGTAGCGGTACATGCGGCGACGGTCGATGTCGAGGATCTGAGCGGCGCGGGTCTGATTGCCGTTGGTCATCTGCAGGGCCATGGTGACCAGGCGACGCTGTGCGGCGTCCATGGTTTCCATGGGGAGCGTTCCCGTCGCAACGCCACCGGCGATATTCGTCGCGGTGGCGGCGGCGGGAGGCGCGGGGCGGACCGAGGAGGGCAGGTCCGCGTCTTCGATCATGCGGGACTGGGAGGCGATGCAGGCGTGTTCGACGGCGTTCGCTAGTTCGCGGACGTTGCCGGGCCAGTTGTGGCGGCGCATCGTCTGCAGGGCGGCGTCGGAGAGCTTCTTGACGGGCTCTTCGTAGATTTCGGAGACCTGGTTGAGGAAGTGGGCGGCGAGGAGATCGACATCGCCGACGCGGTCCTTGAGGGCGGGGACATCGAGCATCACGACATTGAGGCGGAAGAAAAGGTCCTGGCGGAATGTTCCGGCAGCGACCATCTGGGCAAGGTTGCGGTGGGTCGCGGCGACGATGCGGACGTTCACCGGGATGGGCTTGACGGAGCCGAGCGGGACGACGGCCCGGTCCTGGATGCAGCGGAGGAGCTTGGCCTGCTGGTGGAGGCCGAGCTCGCCGATTTCATCGAGGAAGAGCGTGCCGTTGTCGGCGGAACGGAAGAAGCCCAGCGTGGCCTTCATGGCACCGGTGAAGGCGCCGCGGGCGTGGCCGAAGAGCTGGGATTCGAAGAGGTTGTCGGTCAGCGTCGTGCAATCGACGGGGACGAAGGCCCCGGCGGCACGTGTGCTGGCGGCATGGATGCTCGAAGCGACCAGTTCCTTGCCCGTGCCTGTTTCACCGTGGATGAGCACGGGGCAGTTACGAGCGGCGACCGCGCGGGTCAGGCTTCGCAGCCTGCACAGCGCGGGGCTCTGTCCGACCATCCGGTCCAGTGCGTCGCAGTGAGGTTGGGCCTCACTGCGTGACACGCTGGTCTCGATCTCGTCGATCTCGATCTCGGGATGTTCGGTCAAGGTGTTCATGGTGTCTCGGAAGGGGCGGAACGGCGGTTGAGCCGGTCTCGCCTCTGTGGGGCAGATCGCTTAAACCGATACGCTTCGTGGCGGAGCTCGCCGGGGCGGAAGCCGCGGCGGTCACGCTGCGGAGCGGATCAGTTGTGGTGATTGTCGCGGGACTTGGGGAAC
>JAYVTU010000009.1:0-58249 GCA_043788485.1 Planctomycetota bacterium | reverse complement strand
AAGACGGGAGGTTCGGCGGGTGCGGTGTGGCAAGAGGGGGTGGGGGGAGGGGGTAATAATGTCCGGTCGACGGGTTTGTGCGCACGGGGGGTGACCTGGGAAATGGGGGTTAGGGGTTGGGGGTTAGCAAGAAGGGATTGGCCAACGCCCAACTCGTTACTCCAAACTCCATTGGGCTTGGTTTGATGATCCCCTCGCCGCGAAGCCGCAAGCGGCGGAAGGGCTGGACACTGGAAACTGGAGACTGATTACTGGCTCAAGGGGCTGGGTTACGGCGTTGCTGGCGGTCGTGTTCGGTGGCGAGGTAGGTGCCCATGAGGTCGTAGAGGCCCGGGGCGAGGTAGGCGCCGGTCTGGGGTTGGTCGGCGGGGGTGAGCTGCTCGGGATCGACGAGGAAAGTGGCGGCGGGGATGCGGGCCTGGACGGAGTCGTAGATCTCGAGGGTGCGGGCGTGTGAGACGGGCTTGGCTTCGGCGGGCTTGGCGGATTGGAGGGCGGTCCAGAGGTAGTGGTTGACGCCGGGCTCGATGACGGTGACTCGGAAGGGGGCGCCTGGGTCGGTGGAGGCGGCGACGAAGACGATCTTGGCGATGGAGCGCTCGCGGAGGCCACGGGTCTGGAGGTCGCGGATGGCGGGGCCGGGCGCCTTGCAGGCGGCGAGCGAGAGGAGCAGGGCGGTGACGAGTGCGGCGAGTGCGAGGCGGGTGGGAATAAGCATGTGGCGGATTGTATCGGATTGGGAATGGAATGCGGAGTGGGGAGTGCGATGGGATGCACGGTTGCGTCGGGGCGGGTTATCATGGTGTGCTCCAGCGGCGGTGGATGCGACCTCCAGATGATGAATGGGCAGCCGATGAAACGGTTCAAGCGTTGCTTGGCGTGTGTGGTGTGCGCGTGGGCGGTGATGTTGGCGCTGGCGGGCGCGGCGGCGCGTGGCGAGCAGGGCGCGGTGACTGGTGAGTTTGCCAATGGGACGATGTTCAACCAGATGTTGCTGAGCGACTGGAACGAGAACAGCCCGCTGCGGCTGATGCGGCGGAATCCGGACGGCAATGCGGGGCAGCCGTTCGCGGGTGTGCTTGATCCACGGAATCCGGTGCGCTGGATGGCGGTGGAGAGCGGGGAAGCGGTGCGGGAGCCTGAGGCGCGGGTGGAGATGGTGGGTGGTGATCGGTTGCCGGGCCGCGTGGTGGAGTATCAGAATGGCGGGGAGTCGCTGGCGGAGTCGCGGCCGGGGAATCTGATCGTCAAGGCCGACGTGCCGATCGGCGGCGGGGCGGAAGGCACGGAAGTGCGTGTGGTGCTGAGCGAGGTGAAGCGGATTGTGTGGCAGCCGGTGGCGCGGGTGTACAACCCGGGTGTGGTGTACCTGACGGATGGCCGGCAGGTGGCGTTCCGGCGTGTGCGTTGGACGGCTGCGGGTGTGACGCTGATGCTGGAGGACAGCACGACGCGGAGCATCCCGTTCACGGAGATCGCGGAGCTGCACATGCCGCGGCGCGATGCGTGGCAGAACTACTGCCGGATGCTGGCGCGGCTGACGCCCGATTGCACGGGCCGACTGATGCGGATCGAGACGAGCGCGGGGCTGATCGCGACGACAACGGTCGAGCGGTTGCGGTTCAACGGCAATGAGTCGCAGATGATTCAGACGGCGTGGTGCCTGGACCCGATCTGGACGCCGGTGAAGCAGGTTGTGGCGCGGCGGTTCGCGGCGGCCAATGAGGTGTCGCTATCGATGCTCGATCCTGTGCGTGTGGTGCAGGAGTCGCCGCTGGGCGGGGTTCGGCCGTGGCAGGCGGATCGGAGCGTGAAGGGGCGAGCGATCCGCGGCGGCGGGCGGTTGTGGGGTTGGGGATTTGGGGTGCATGCGAACAATGTGCTGGAGTTTGAGTTGCCGAGTTTCGTGCGAGCGTTTCACACGCGCGCCGGGCTCGATGATGAGGTGCTGCGTGGCGGGTGCGCTAAGGTGATGGTCTATGCGAATGCTGCGCAGGGCACGCCGCTGTGGCAGAGCGGATTCCTGATCGGGTCGAAGGATGTCGCCGATGCCGGCATGGTGGCGCTCAGCGGTCCGGATGGCGGGCAGAAGACGCTGTTGCTCGTGGCGGACATGGCGCACGAGGGCAGGCCCGCGGGCGCCGATCCGCTGAACATCCGCGACATGGTGGACTGGATGGAGCCGATGCTGGAGCTTGATGGGCAGAAGCTGGCGGCGGCGGTGGCGAGTGCGGTGCCGCAGTCGGTGGCTGCGTGGACGGATTGGAGCGTCGCGATTCCCGCCGGGGCACGGTTGACGGGGCTGTATCGCTGGGAGGATGCGGAGCGGCGCGAGATTGTCGAGACGCGGCCGACCGCTGGGCATCTGGTGCTCAGCCGCGAGACGCTCATCGGCCCGCAGCAGGCGTATCTGGTGATCAGCGCCTCGTGCGGCGTGTCGTCAACGCCGACTGCTGCCGATGTCCGCGTCAACGGCAAGCTCCACGCGCACTTCGACCTGCCGCCGTCGCAGGTTCCTTTCCGCACGCCGCCGCGGCTGCTGTCGCTGCAGAAGTTCAGCGGGCAGACCGTTAAGATCGACATCGAGCTGATCCCCAGCGATGACAAGGCCACGGTGAACTGGCGCTGCATCGGATTTACGTCCAACGAGTATTACGGCGCGATCCCGCTGCAGGTGACCAAGGCGACGGCCGGGACGCCGTTGACGGTTGTGAGCGTTGAGCCGCAGGGCGTAGTGCTTGCGCTCAACAAGACCCACGGCCAGAACCCGCAGGTCGATGTCATTACCGTTGTGACACAGACCGCCGCGACGGACATCACCGGGTTCCGTCTGGAACTGCTGGCCGATCGTCGTCTGCCAAATCAGGGTCCGGGCCGGCAGGACGGCAGCGTGATGCTTTCGGAGTTCACGGCCACCACGGCGCCTCTGGACAAGCCCGATGCAGCCGAGGCGGTGAACCTCGTAGCAGCGTCGGCGGATTCGGAGCTTGATGCGAATCGCGTGACCAACGTGATCGATGCGATCGCCGAAAACGCCTGGCGCCCCAATCCGGCGGGACAGGATCACGTGGCCGTCTTCAAGGCCGACCGCACGGTCGGCTTCCCCGTGGGGACGATCCTGACCTTCACGCTGAGCCACCCCAAGGCGTTCGCGTTCTCTCACCTCGGCAAGTTCCGCATCACGGCGGTGCGCGGCACGGTGGCTGATCCGCCGCCGCGGCCCGGTGTGGTGATCAGCACGCAGAACTAGCGCGGGCTCGCCCATGGTCGGCGGCTCGGATGAACCGCTGAGGATGAAATCGGCAACTTCGTGGGTGCGTAGGCGCCGACGCATGACTAGAATCGACGCAGAGCCCTCATGATTCCCATCCGCCGCCAGCTCGGGCAATCGCCGACCGCCGCCGAATTCTCAGCGGCGTCCGATCCGCTGGTCATGGCGCATCGTGACGCCGCGACCGAAACCGATCCGCGCCTGCGGCTCGAATGTGTCCTGCGCGAACATCAAGGTCCAATCTACGGTTACCTCCGCACGCGGCTCATTCAGCACGCCGATGCCGAGGATCTGACCCAGGAAGTCTTCATGCGCTGGTACGCGGGCCGCGAGAAGTTCGACCGTTCGCGCGATCTTCGCCCCTGGCTCATCGCCATCGCCCGAAATGTCCTCCGCGAATACATCAAGAAGATCGAGACCCGGCGCGAGGTGACGTGGACCGAGCTCTGTCTCCGCATGGAGCAGCTCATGGAGTTCGACGATCAGGATTCGCGCTACCACGAGTTCGCGCCGCACCTGCCCGGTTGTCTCTCGGCGCTGGGGCCCAGCGCCCGCGAGGCGCTGGAACTCAAGTACCGCATGAGGCTCCGCCTCGTGCAGATCGGCCAGAAGCTTCATCGCAGCGAGGGAGCAGTCAAGCTGCTCATGCTGCGTGCCCGACAGGCGCTGCGGCAGTGCCTGACTGCACGCATCGATGCGCAGCGGGCCGGGGGGCCTCCCCGTGATTGACCGGGCGTGGCGTGCCGCTCCCGTGATTTTCGTTGCGGCCATGCTGTGCCCCGCAGGGATTTCTTTTTCGCAAAGCGGCGCTCCTTCAAAAATCGAAACGACGTCGACAGCTGCCGTGCTGCCCATCGAGAGTGCATCGCCCGTTGTCGTGCAGGACCTTTACGCGATGCCGCCCAGGCACGCGGCCATGTCCAAGGCCGAGGTTGATGCGTGGTTCACCCCGATCAGCGGCCAAGACGGCGGCTTGCGCCAGCTCGGCGACAAGAGGTCGGCGACCTACAGCGTCGAGGGGCTGCTCCGCCTTACACCGCCCTGGAAGACGGGCCATGCCCTTCGGTTCTGGGTGGGAGAAACCCAGGGTTTCAAGCTTCACTTCTGGGACGGGCAGAAGGGCGTGACGATTCAGTATTACACATCGCGCTCGATGCCGGCGCGCAACGTCGTCGCGTATCACACCACACGTCGTGCCGCCGAACCGAGGCCGCTGACATTAAACGTCGCCGCCAATGACCAGCAGCGTCTGTGGCGCGTCGATCCGCCTACGATCTGGGGCGAGACGGCGGGCATGCTCGACCTGAGCTACGAGGACGGCCAGCTCATCGTGAGCTGCGCGGACATCCGTGTGCTGAGCGTCCCGATCGACGCCCGTCCCGATGAGATTTATTTCGAAGGCGCGGCTCAGTTCAGGCAGATCAATTTTGTCCCCGCGGTGAAATTTGCAGACGAGCCCGCGGCGCCTCGGGGCGAACCGATCGGCAGACCGGCGGACCTGACCTGGTCGGGCGGCGACGGCGGAGCGCAACTGACCCTGCAGAAGCCCCCCGACGGCGCGATGATCTTTTCGGCGCGGAACAACGGCGCCACAGCGACCGCCGTCACCCCGCTGCGCCGCCCACTGATCGCCGACGTGGTGCTGCAGCTTGAGAATGTGACGGCGGGCACGGGTGTTTTTCTGGGCAAGAGTGATCACCGATCCGTTTTGTCTCTGGGCTTTTTTGCCGCGGATCAGAGCGGCGGGCTGGTGGTCGAATCGTCCGGGGGCAGGCCGCGGATCTCCGGCCAGAGATCCGCGGATCGCGCGGCACCGCCGCTCCTGGTCTCGGGGACGGTGTGGATGCGTCTGTCGAGCGCCTGTGACGGGCTGCGCTATTGGATCAGCACAGACGGCGTTCACTGGGCGATGGGGCCCGATGGGGTGGAACCGACGCGTGATGGGGATTTAGGCGAGCGGAGGGGCAGAGCAACCCCCGGCGGTTCAGCCGTCGGCTTCGACCTGCTCGGGGTCTATTGTGCGGCCGGCGCTGACGCGCGGTCGATCACCGTCAAACGCATCACGCTCATCCCGATGCGCCGGCTCAACGCGCTGGCTCCCGAAGAGTTGATCCGGCGCTCGCCGGTGATCGATGCGCCGCATCTGAGCGAATGGCTTGAATCGGCTGAAAAAGCGCGTCCCAAAGATGTGCCGCCGGGCGACTGGCTCCCGGCCTGTGCGATTCGCACGCTGGCCAGCGGCCAGATACCGTCAGGCGTCGCAACATCTCTGCTGCAGCATCTGGTCGAAGCGGGTCTGCGGAGACCGGGGACCGTCGGTGAGAAATTCGAGCTGCTCGACGAGGCCGCGTCGCTTCACCCGACGGCGAGCGCGGGGCAGGGCGTAATGTTTACGGGCTGGTATGAGCGCGTGGGTGCTGCGGCGATTGCAGCTGCAGGTCCCGATGAAGTAGTGCCAATCCTAGATGCCACGCGCCGCGCGGTGATCCATGCCCCGATGTGTTCGTCGCAGGTCTATTCCTGCTTTCCCGCAACACTGATCGGGGATCAGATGTCGAATCTCGCTTACGCCTCGAAATGGACCGACATGTATCGCATGGCACGGCAGGCGCAGTTCACCCGCGGGCAGGTGCGATCGGCCGGTGACGCTTTCGATTGGGGCGAATCGACCGCCGCGGCCGCATTGGCCGGGAAGATTCGCGCGGAGGATGTGAAGTTCATCGCGTGGAAGGCGCCCGTGACGCTGGAGCTCAATAAGGATGGATTCAGCGACATGTACGAGCTGTCCGCGGCGATGCAGCAAGGCGCGAATCTCGACGCCTGCCGCATCATCGTCAAGGCGAGCACGCGGAGCTCGGGCAAGGGGCTGCTTCCCTACAGTGCCGACCCCCAGCTGACGCTGTCGTGGCCCACAGCGGTGCGCCTGCTGATGCGTCAGAGCCCCGATCTAAGGGCGACGATGCAAAAGGAGTTTGCCGGTGAGGCGCGGCTCCGCATCCGTCAGGCAGTCGATTCGTCCGACCCGGTGGCGATGCGGTTCGCCGCCCTGCATTACGAGGGGACGCAGGCGGCGACCGAGGCGCAGCTCTGGCTCGGCGACCAGGCAATGATTGAGGGCTCGGCCGCGGAGGCGATGAGCCATTACCGCCACGCGGCGGAGAACGACGACGGCTCGCGCAAGTCGCGCCTCGAGTCGGGGCGGCAGCTCGCTGCCGCGATGCTCGGCCGTTCGCTCGGCGCCGCACCGGCTGGTCCGGCGACATTCGGTCGCGTGCGCCTGACGCCCGATGAGCTCGAGGCGCTGCGGCAGGCGAAGGCCGCCGCGGGCAGCGACAAGCGGATTGGATCCCGGGCCGATTGTCTCGACGCGCCGGCGCCCAGCGGTTTTCAGTTGACCGCTCCGAGCCGGTATGAAGGGGAATTCGGCGAGAATGTTCAGAGCATGCCCCAGGTTCCGATCGACGTCCAATCGCAACAGATCGCGATGGCGGTCGACGGCAATCGGCTGCTGCTCAGCAACCGTTTTCACCTCGCGTCGTACGATCTTCAGACCGGCTTGTTGCAGTGGCGCGCCTCGGTCGGACGTGAGCCGGGGCGTAACGAATGGCCGGGATCGGCGTATTCCTTCGCGGGGATCCCGATGCGCCCGCTCGTTTCGGGGGGGCGCGTGTTTGTCCGGCGCATCCAGCAGAGCGTTGCCGTGACCCGGCAGACGATGGTCCGGGGCGCCGTTCCGGAATCGGCTCCGTCGATCACGCTCAGCTGCGTCGATGAATCGACCGGCCGGGTGATCTGGACGACGCCTTGGAACGCGCGGAGCCTGTTCGTCACCGACCCGGTGATCATGCAGGATCAGCTCGTCGTGCTGGTCGCGCGGACCTCGGATGATCGGGAATGGACATTGACCTGGTGCGTGCTGGATCCCGGCACGGGTGCGATGATCAGCCAGGCGCCGCTGGTGACGCTGCGGGAGTCGTGGAAACAGATGCAGTCCTTGGACATCGCTTCGGCGGACGAGGGGCTGATCGTCGCGGGGCTCGGAGTGGTTTTGTCGATCGACTGGTCCGGCGAGCTGCGCTGGGCGAGGCGTGAGGTGATGCTGCCGCCGACGATGGATGCGAACTGGTCCTTGCAGTGCCTGTCTCCGCCGATTGTCCGGGGCGATCGCTGCTATGTGGTTCAGCCCGGCGTGCGTGTGGTCAGTTGCATCGAGACGGCGACGGGGCGGCTGATGTGGCGCAGTCCGGTGAGCGGTCTTCGGAAACTGGTGGGTGTGGCCGACGGCCGCGTGGTGGTTCAGGGCATCGCGGGATTTGTCGCGCTGGACGCCGAAGACGGGCGTGAGGTTTGGCGCCACGATGCGGACGACACGCTGGCCGGCCAGCTCTGCGGCGGCGCGGGCGGGCTCCTGTTCGCGCGTGCTCAGAGCGGCGCGAATGGAGGTTGGTTGCCGGTGCTGACCTGGGTGGGTCTGAAGGACGGGCGGGAACTCGGCCGCGCTCCGCTGGTGGGGCTGCGGCAGGATTGGCGGATGCGATTTGGGCCTATGGTGACGGCGGGTGGACGAATCTGGGCGCTGGCCAGCCGCGTCAGGGAGTCGGACGCGCTCCCGGTTCGAGACTTGGTGGAACTCGTGCCGTCGGGCGCAGCGGAAGTGCCGGCAGCCGGAGCTGCCAAGGCGACGGAGTTGCAGTTTTAATTCGGCATCAGTGCATTTATGGATTGGCGGAATTTCAGTTGAACCATGAACTCAAATCACGTCCGATCAGGTGGCCAAGCTGCTCGATTTCGCCGGAGAATTGATTGAGAAGCGATCGGCGCAGTTCGGGGGCGATCTGTTTGGGGCGGTTGATCTGCGAACCGGTCACCGCGGCGAGGGCGCTGCCGATCATGCCGCGCGCGGTATCTGGCAGTGCGACGGCGATCGTTTTGCGGAGCACCGGCGATCGGCTGAGTACGTGCCGGAGGCGCATGTTGCGGAGCGTCTTGCGCTCACCGACGTTGAATTTGGGGAAGGTCGTCCGGAACTCGGGATCGACTCCGAGGAACTCGAGCGCCCGGCGATAGACGCCGGGAGTGTCCGTGGCGAGGTCGTCGAAGAGGATGACGTGGACGTTGTCCCTGCCGAATGTTTCGAGATATCGCTGGACCTGCTCGCAGTAGCGCGCGACGGCGGCGTAACAGAGGACGTGCGGGCTGTGCGCGGTGGACGGGATGCGTTGGCCGGCGCCGCGCTCGGTTTCGGCGTTGAGTGCCTCTGCGAAATCGGCGATGTTTTCGTTGTGCGACGAGAGGAACTGGCCGTGCAGCGAATACATCATGTCCGGTGGGTTGCGGAGCATGATGATGATTTTTGCATCGGCGTTGAAGTCGCGGATCTCACGCGCCGCCGTGCGTGAGTAGAGGTAATACACCGAGCCCTCTCCGATGCGTGTCGCGGAATCGGCGCCTTCGAAGAGTGCGATATAGCGGTCCCAATCCCGGACGTGCCACGGGGCGTTGAACGTCATGTCCTTCGCGAAGTAATGCGGCTCCTTGATCTCGGGCATGAAGATCTCGGGATGGACGCGCAGGTACTCATAGAGCGACGTGGTGCCGCACTTGGGGGCGCCGACCAGAAAAAAATTGGGCTTAGGCATAGGCGTGTCGGGCCTCCGCGGCATCTCCAGACATCGTCACACTCGAAACGGCCCGTTGAAAAATGGGTCGATGGGAAAATACACCCGGTCGGGGCGAAGGCAAGGCAGATATCGGATTGGTGCCAAAAATAGGGGAAAATCGCTATCTGAGCATCTGCGGCAGGATCAGTCCTTCGTCGCGGGCTATGACCGATCGGATTTGCCGGGGAGGTGTTTGCGCACCCGTTCACGCAGCTTTTTCAGCTTGGGGAACTTTGAGGCAGCCGGGGCCGCAGCGGAGGACGATGCCGCTACGGCTTTCGCGGACTCCGGGGTCGGTCGTTCCAGGACGTAGCGCGTGTGCGGCACGAGCGTTCGCCAGATGTCTTCGGGCGTGGTGTTCTTTTCGGACAGTCCCGGTGCCAGGTCGATCTGTGCCGTGCGGAAGAGGTGGTGTACGAACGCGGAACAGTAATACGATTTGTCGCGGTCGAGCAGGTTTTCCTTGGTCCGCAGATTCGCGTGCCGCAGGGCGATCAGCGTGCCCGCCAGCTCGCGCAGCGAATACTTCACGCGGCTTGAAACCAGTTCCAAGCCTTCGCAGATGACCCGCTGGACCTGTTCGGGTTTCAGGTCGAAGTCGAGCACGGCGAAGGTCGAGTAGAAATTATCGTCATAAAATTTGCTGACGCGATTCTCCTGCACGCCGAGCCGGATGTGTTTGCGGTTGATCTGCAGGTCGGACTCGATGACCCAGTGGTGGCCGTCGGTGCGCTGGCCCTGGAAAATGAAAGCGTGCGACCATTGGCCCCACGCTTTCTTCTCGTCGATATGGCGCTGGGCTCGCGAGATCGCTTTGTCGATCAGCGTGGTGCCGCCGACAAGGCCGATGCGGCCGGGGCTGGCATAGGTTTCGAGAAACTCGCGGTTGGTCATTCCGGTGATCTTGATGGTCTGGCCCATGACGGACATCGTAAAAGGAATCGCCGCGGATTGCATCGGGAATATTTGGTTATTCGCCGCGGGCTTGAGAAAGGCGTGTCAATGCCATGAACCGAAGCAGGCCGGGCTTGCGGCCGGCTCCCGGTTGCCTACGATTTCTGCTTTAATACATGGAATCGAAACCCTTGGAGTTGCCGCTTGCCAACGAAACTCAAAGTGCTGTTCCTGTGCACCGGCAACTCCTGCCGCAGCCAGATGGCCGAGGGTTGGGCGCGTCACCTCAAGGGCGACGCCATCGAAGCCTACTCCGCAGGCATCAAGACGCACGGCCTGAACCTCATCGCCGTCCGCGTCATGGCCGAGGCTGGCGTCGATATCTCCAAACATCAGAGCAAGCTGCTCGATTCGCTCATGCACGTGCCTTTCGATTACGTCGTCACCGTCTGCGGCCACGCGCACGAGACCTGCCCGGTGTTCCCCGCGAATGCGAAGATCATCCACATCGGCTTTGACGACCCACCGAAGCTCGCGCTCACCGCCAAGATCGAAGACGAGGCCCTCGCTCACTACCGCCGCGTGCGCGACGAGATCCGGGCATTCGTCGAAACGCTACCCGAAACACTGACGAAGACGAAATAGCCATGGGCGACATGCTCAGCGAAATCGTGCAGATGGATGACGACGGGAAGCTCTATCTCTCGGCGGCGATCGAGGACTGGGACCCGATCCTCGAGCGCGGCATCGACACGGTCATCGACCTCGAGGGCGGGATCGATCACGGCGTGCCCACCGAGGCCAACAAATTTCTGTATGTCTATCTGCCCATCGCCGACGGCGAGATGCCGGACATGGATCGGCTCCACGCCGTCGCCAAGCTCGGCGCGGAACTCGTGGCCCGCGGCGACCGTGTGCTCGCCCACTGCGGCCTGGGCCTCAACCGCTCGGCCCTGATGATCGCGCTGATCCTCATGTACCGCGGCATGACCGGCGCGCAGGCCGTCGAACGCTGCCAGC
This sequence comes from Planctomycetota bacterium, assembly GCA_043788485.1. Classification (GTDB taxonomy): domain Bacteria; phylum Planctomycetota; class Phycisphaerae; order Phycisphaerales; family Zrk34; genus JAYVTU01. The sequence goes on along the minus strand of JAYVTU010000009.1, from coordinate 47,404 downwards.
AGCGCCGCCCCGGCGCGCTCTACAACCGCGTCTTCGCCGATTACCTGCTCAAGGGTCTGGTACACACCGATCTCGAGGCACGCTGATCGACGGATCGCCGGTGACCGGAAGTATTTTAGTTGGTCGGCGTGATTTTGATGTTGCGGAAGCTGGCGGCGCCGTGGTTGCCCTGGAGCAGGAGCGGGCCGGTGGGTTTTTCGTCATCGCTGAGCTGGCTGCCGGTGGGGCCGAGCACTTCGACATCGCTCTGGACGACGGAGCCGTTGAGTTCGATCTTGATGAATTTGGCGTTGGCGGTTTTCTTGCCGTCGGCGTCGAAGCGCGGGGCGAGGAATACGATCTTGAGCGACTGCCACTCGCCGGGCTTTTTGTAGGTCGGATTCGTCGGGGCCTTCACACCGTAGATCGCGGCCATGTCGCCCTTGTCGGCGTCCTTGTCCTTGCCGTAGCTGTCGAGAACCTGCACCTCGTACTCGCCCATCAGGTAGACGCCGGAGTTGGAGCCCTTCGGCACCATCACCTCGAGTTCGACGGTGACATCGCCGAAGCTCTGCGCGGTGTAGAGATCGACGCTCTTGCCGTGGCCCGCGCTGATGTTGATCAGTTCGTGACCGGCGGGATCGGCGACGAGCTGGCGCGGATCCTTGGGATCGAGGCTCGCCGTGCCGACGGTCCACCCGCCAGTCTTGTCACCGGGCGCGCGGCCCTTCCATCCGGTGAGGTCCTTGCCGTTGAACGGCGCGACCGATTCGGCGGCGAAGACCGCGGCGGAAAGCGTCGCAATTGAAAGCAGCAGGGCGGTGACAATGCGGCGGGCGATGATGGACATGCGTGGGCTCCGGTTAGGCAGGATCATAGCGGCGCAGAAGCGGCGGATCATGACGAGGCGCCGCCGGCGATCGGCGCGGGCGGTGCGGTGTCGGTGACGGAGGATCGGACGGCCCTCCGCCGCGCGGCGAAGCGCTTGACGAGCTCATCGACGATGACGCCGATGAGGATGACGCCGCCGATGATGGCTTGGACGAGATGCGTGGGGATGCCGAGGATGTTGATGGCGTTGTAGATGAGCTGCATGAGGGCTGCGCCGAGGACGACGCCGATGATGGAGCCCTCGCCGCCGCGCAGCGAGCATCCGCCGAGGACGGCGGCGGCGATGGCGTAGAGCTCCATGCCCTCGCCGAGGCCGCCGGGCTGGATCGATTTGATCTCCATGGCGTAGATGATGCCGGCGAGGCCGGTGATCGTGGAGCAGAGGACGTAGGCGAGGAGCGTCATGCGACCGGTGTTGATGCCGCTGTAGCGAGCGGCTTGTTCGTTGCGACCGAGCGCGAGCAGATAGCGGCCCCAGATCGTGAAGTTCAGGAAGATCGCCGCGACGGCGGCGAGCGCGAACATGATCAGCATCGGCATCGGGATGGGCAGCGGACGCGCGAGCCCCGGCACGGGGATGGAGAACGGTTTGCCACCGGCGAGATAGACCATGGAATCGAAGCCCTCGCCGAAGCCGCCGGTTTCATCGTTGGTGATGTAGCGCGCCAAACCTCTATAGAGCAGGAATCCGCATAGCGTGACGATGAAGGGCTGGAGCCGCATCTTGGTGATGAGCAGGCCGTGGAACAGGCCGATCGCGACGGAGATTCCTAGCACCGCGGCGATGCCCTGCCAGACGGGCATTTGCTTCTGGACGAGCATGACCATGAGCACGGAGCCGACGAGGCCGATGACCGAGCCGATGGAGAGGTCGATGCCGCCGGTGATGATGACGAAGGCGACGGCGATGCCGAAGAAGGCGTAGATGGAGGACCAGCGGAGCGTGTTGTAGAGGTTGATGGCGGTGAGAAAATTGGGATTCTTGATCGCCGTGGCGATGAACACGACCGCGAGAATCGCCGCGATGCCGATGATTTTCTTCATGGGTGTTCCGTTGGATTAGGCGGCGTGGGTCTTGCCGGTCGCCAGGTTCATCACGGCCTCTTCGCTGAGCTGTGACCGCAGGAGCTGGCCGGTGAGGCGGCCCTCGTGCATGACCAGCGCGCGGTCGGACATGCCGAGCACCTCTTCAAGCTCGCTGCTGACGAAGAGGATCGCGACGCCCTGTTTGGCCAGCGCCTCCATCAGGGCGTAGATCTCCGCCTTGGCGCCGATGTCGATGCCGCGCGTCGGCTCGTCGAGCAGCAGGATGCGTGGCTTCATCGCCAGCCACTTGCCGAGCACGACCTTCTGCTGGTTGCCGCCCGAGAGGTACTGCACGATCTGACGATCACTCGGCGTCTTGACGTTCATCTTGCGGATCATCTCCGCGGAGATGGCGCGTTCGGCGGGTCGGTTGAGGAAGCCGAACCGGCAATCCCGGCTGAGGCTCGCGAGGCTCATGTTCTGACGCACCGCCATCTCGAGCACGAGGCCCTGCAGCTTGCGGTCCTCTGGGACGAGCGCGATGCCGGCGGCGATGGCGTCGCGCGGGCTGCGGAGATCGACGGGCTTGCCGAGGACGCTGATGGTTCCGCCGACGGGCCGCACGACGCCGAAGAGCGTGGCGAGCATCTCGGTGCGGCCGGCTCCGACGAGGCCCGCGAGCCCGACGATCTCGCCGGAGCGGACGTGGAAGCTCAGTTCGTGCGCCGGGTTCGCGGGGGTGCGCAGTTTCTCGACACGCAGCACGGCTTCGCCGGCGGTGTGCGGCTGATGGGGGTAGAACTGGCTCAGCTCCCGGCCGACCATGAGCTTGACCATCGCATCGTGCGTGATCTGGCTCCGCTGCAACTGCCCGGCGTTCTGGCCGTCGCGCAGGACGACAACGCGGTCGGCCAATTCCTTGACCTCACCGAGCCGGTGCGAGATGTAGACGACGCTCACGCCGCGGCTCCGCAGGTCCTTGACGACGCGGAACAGGTTTTCGGCTTCATGCGACGAAAGGCTCGACGTCGGCTCGTCCATGATGATCACGCGGGCGCTGGTCGAGAGCGCCTTGGCGATCTCGATCATCTGCTGGTGGCCGATCGCCAGCCGCGAGACGATGGTGCGCGGCGAGACGTTGAGGCCGATCATGTCGAGGTATTTCTTGCTCTCGCGATCGATCCGCCGCCGGCTGATCATGCCTGCGACACGTGGCTCGCGGCCGAGGAAAATATTCGCGCCGACATCGAGGTTGTCGGCGAGATTCAGTTCCTGATGGATCAGCGAGATGCCCAGCTGCGACGCCCTGCGCACCGAATCGATGACGACGGGCTTGCCGTCCACCAGCACCTGCCCGGTGTCCGGCGTCTGGATGCCGGCGAGGATTTTCATGAGCGTGCTTTTGCCCGCGCCGTTTTCACCGATGACCGCCAGAACCTCGCCGCGGCCCAACGACAGGCTCACGCCGCGCAGCGCCAGCACGCCGGGGAATTGCTTCGTGACCTGGCGCACTTCCAGCAGCGGTGAATCGGCAGCGGCACTCACCGGGTATCACTCCTTGCCCTGCGCCTGCTGCTGCTTGAGGTCGGCCCAGAACTTCTCGACGTTGTCCTTCGTGACCTCGACGGCGGGCAGTTCCATGTAGCCGCCGGCGGGGATGACGGTCTTGTCGCCCTTGGCGATCGCGGCCAGCGCTTTCATCGACTCGTAGCCGTAACGGAACGGCACCTGACTGACGGTGCCGTACACGCTGCCGTCCTTGATGCCCTGGAGCGTGGCGTCCTGCTCGTCGAAACCGACGAGCTTGATCTTGCCGATCTTGCCGGCGCCCTTGATGGCTTCGAGGCACTGCGGCGGGTTGTAGGCGAACAGGCCGACCATGCAGCCGAGGTCGGGCACGGCGTTGATGGCGTCCTCGGCGTTGCTCTTGGCTTTGCCGTAGTCGAAGTTGTCGGTGCGGGTGTCGACGATGGTGTACTTCGCGCCGGCCAGCGGAGCGCCGGTGGCGTCGAATTTCATCGCCTTGTCGGACTGCGCGGGACGGTCGAGCAACTCATCGATGACGCCCTGGCGGCGCTGCTGCGAGTTAAGCTGTTCGAGGCGGCCGACGAAGATCATCACCTTGCCGCCGCCCGGCATCGCGGCCTTGACGAGCTTTCCGGCGGTGCGGCCGGCGGAGTAGTTGTGCACGCCGATGAACATGAGGCGGTTGCTCTTGGGCGCATCGGAGTCGTGCGTGACGACCGGGAACTGCTCCGCGGCGGTGTTGATGAGTTCGGTCTGGTTCTTGGCGTCGATGGGGCTGATGGCCATGCCGTCGATGCCGCGCGCGATCAGCCCCTCGACGATGCGGTTCTGATCGACGATCCCTTTAGCGGGTTTCTGGATCTCAACCTCGATGCCCAGTTCCTTGCCCGCGGCCTTGGCGCCGGCGACGGCGGTGTCCCAGAAGGGATCGATGCCGTTAATGATGTAGGCGAATTTCAGTTTCTTGTCGGCGGCGCGACCGGGTGTCACCCAGGTGAACAGCATGACGCCCACGAGCACCACGAAAATCAACGCGGAGAGTTTGCGCACGTTTTGCCTCCTGAAATGGATTCTACGAAGCGTGCAACGTACCGCATGGCATGGGCGGCGGCAATGTTGGCAGTGACGGGCCGGGGCCTATTGTTCGCGGATCGCCTTGAAGGCGGCGAGCGTGCGCAGCCGGGCGGCGGCGTGATCGACCAGCGGCGCGGGCCAGTCAAGGGTGTTACGCATCAACGCCGGGAGTTGTGCGGGGTCGTGGATGGACCTGTCATCGAGTGCGGCGAGTTCCGGGCACCATTGGCGGATGAATTCGCCGCGCGGGTCGAAGCGTTTGCTCTGGCTCACGGGATTGAAAATGCGGAAGTAGGGGACCGCATCGGTGCCGGTGGACGCGGCCCACTGCCAGCCGCCGTTGTTGCTCGCCAGGTCGCCGTCGATCAGATGCTGCATGAAAAAGCGTTCGCCGCGGCGCCAGTCGATGAGCAGGTCTTTGGTGAGGTACATCGCCACGATCATGCGCAGGCGGTTATGCATCCAGCCGGTGGCGAAGAGCTGGCGCATCGCGGCGTCGACGATCGGCACACCGGTCTTACCATCGCACCAGCGGCGGAAAGATTCTTCGTCGTCATTCCACTTGAGCTGATCGGTGACGAGCTTGAAGGGCTTGTTCATGCACACGCGCGGAAAGCCGACGAGGACGTGGCGGTAGAACTCGCGCCAGATCAGTTCGGAGATCCACGTGACGATGTTCGCATCGCCGGTGTCGAGGCGATTGCGGTTGACCGCCATCGCGGCGGCGAGACACTGCCGCGGCGAGATCGAGCCGCAGGCGAGGTAGGGTGAGAGCGAACTGGTCCCGGTGACGGCCGGGAAGTCGCGGGCGGTTTTGTAGTGACGGATCGGATCGGCGATGAAGCGGGCAAGGCGGCGCTGCGCTTCGCGCTCACCGGCGGGCCAGAGCGCGGGATCGACAGGCGATTTCTCGAACCCCGCGGCGCGGAGCGGGACGGTGTCGGAGTCGATCGCCAGCTTCGGTTGTTTTTTCGGCGGCGGCAGCGGTGTGATGGGGAGCAACTGTTTCACCGCCGCGTACCACGAGCGGCGGTAGGGGGTGAAGACCGTGTAGTAGCGCCCCTCACCGGTGCGCGGCGAGGTCGGCGGAAGAATCGTCTGATCGTGACACGCCTCGACGTCGAGGCTCGACGATTCAAAAAGCTGAGTCACGGCCTCGTCGCGCCGCGATTCGTTGACCTCATACTCGCGGTTGAACGTGAGCCGATCGGACTTGAGCGATTTGGCGAGTTTTAACAGCTTCGCGGGGATGTCGGCGAAAGTGGGGGCGCTCAGCACGCGGAGCGGGATGTTGAGTTTCGCCAGTTCCTCAGCGAGGGCGGCGGCGCTGCGCAGGACGAATTCGGATTTGGTCGCGCCCCAGTCGTGTCGCTTCCACTGCGCGGCGGTGACGATGAAGACGCCGACGACATCGCCGATCGCCGCAGCGCGGTGCAGCGCGGTGTTGTCGGCGACGCGGAGATCGTTTCGGAACCACACAAGCGTGCGCATCGGAGAAATTGTAACGAGATGCGGGTATTGCAGGTTCGGATTCCTGTTCGGCGGCGGCGATGTCTTTGCGGCGCAAAATCGATGGTTACACTGACATTCGTTGCGGACATCGTGTCGGGCATCCGATTCAACGGGGAACGGTTACTACAGAGGTGAAAATGGTTACGCACACGCTGCTGATCGCGCACCTGCTGGCCACGGCGATGATGGCCGGATTGATCTGGTTCGTGCAATGCGTGCACTATCCGCTGATGGCGAGCGTGGGAGCGGAGTGCTTTGTCGCCTATGAGCAGTCTCACGTGCGGCGAACGGGGTGGGTGGTCGGGCCGCTGATGCTATGCGAGGCCGGGACGGCGGTCGCGCTGTTGTTTGCTGTGCGCGACGGGTGGCAGGTGTGCGCGGCGTGGGCCGGGTTGGCGCTGCTGGTCATGGTGTGGGTTGTCACGTTCACGGTCTCCGTGCCGTGTCATGATCGGTTGGGCCGGGGATTCGACGAGCGTGTGGTGTGGCGGCTGGTGGCGAGCAACTGGTGGCGGACGGCGGGGTGGACGCTGCGTGTGGTGCTGGCGGCGGCGATGATGATGTGAAGGTGCGGGCGGACGCGTCGCCGGGGTGGCGGGTTGCCGGTACACTCCCATGGCCGCGGGAGTGGCGAAATGGCAGACGCTGGGGCCTTAAAAGCCCCTGGGGGGCAACCCTCGTGCGGGTTCGAGTCCCGCCTCCCGCATTTTATTTCCGGCCCCCTCTCCCTCCCAGGGAGAGGGTTGGGGTGAGGGTCCAATCACAAGAACGACACACGCGCCGCGCGGGCGCACATTGCAAGTTCTCACGTCTCACCCTCACCCGGCTCGCGGACTCGCCGACCTCTCCCTTGAAGGGAGAGGTGGATCCTCCGGATCACGCGTGAAACTAACCTTTGATCTTGGCTTCGAGCTCTTCCCACCGTGCATAAAACCTTGCGACCTTGGCGTGCGCGGCGTCGAGGGCTTCGCAGCATTGCTGCATCTTCTTGTGGTCGGCGATCACGGCGGGGTCGCCGAACTGCGCTTCGAGACGCTTGGCCTCGGCCTCCGCGGTTGCGATGTTCGACTCCATCGAGTCGAGCTCACGCTGCTCCTTGTAGGAGAGCTTGACCTTCGCCGCCGTCGCGGTCGAACCGCCGGTCGGTGCATTGGCGGCGGCGGATTTCGGTGACGCCGCCTCGCGCTCCGCGGCGTCCTGCGCGGCCTGCCACTGCGGATAATCGGCGTAGAGCTTCGCGTTGCCGTTGCCGTCGAGGCCCAGCACATCGGTTGAGAGACGGTCGAGCATGAAACGGTCGTGCGTGACGAGCAGCACCGCGCCGGGGAACTCGCTGAGGCTCTGCTCGAGCACTTCGAGCGAGGGAATGTCGAGATCGTTGGTCGGTTCATCGAGGATCAGCAGGTCCGCGGGGCGGAGCATGAGACGTGCGATGAGGATGCGGGCCTGCTCGCCGCCCGAGAGGTCGCCGACCGAGGTGTTGTACTGATCGGTGCGGAAGAGGAACATCGAGGCCCAGGTGTTCACATGGATCTGGCGGTCGCGGTAGATGACGAAATCGGCGCCGGGGCAGATGGCTTCACGGAGCGAGACGCGGGGATCGATCTCTTCGCGGCGCTGGGTGAAGGTGACGACGCGGAGCTTGTCGGCCTGCTTGAGTGTGCCGGTGTCGGGCGGGATTTCGCCCAGCAGCGTTTTGATGAGGGAGGTTTTGCCCGAGCCGTTGGGGCCGAGGAGGCCGAGGCGCATGCCGGGGGAGAGGATGAGGTCGAGGTGTTGGAAGAGAGGCTTTCCTCCGAGCGATTTGCTGAGGTCCTTGGCGACGAGGAGGTTGCGGGTCTGTCGTCCGCTGGCGGTGAAATCGATGCCGGCGGCGCGGGCGGGGGCGTTGCGGCTCTTGAGGTCGGCCAGCTCGTCCATGCGTTCGTAGCTGGCGCCGATGCGTGACTTACTCTTGGTGCGGCGGGCCTTGGCGCCGCGACCGAGCCAGCGGAGATCTTCGCGGACTTTGTTGGCGAGCGACGCCTGCTGCTGGCTCTGCGCTTCGAGGAACTCGGCGCGTTTGACGAGGAAGTCGCTGTAGGAGCCCTCGACGCTGAACGTCCCCTGCGGATACGCGCGGCTCAGCTCGACGACACGGCTCGCCGCCTCTTCGAGGAAGTAGCGATCGTGCGTCACGACGACCGATGCGAACTCCGCCTCATCGAGCAGCTTCTCGAGCCAGATGATGCCCTCGAGATCGAGGTGATTCGTCGGCTCGTCCATGAGCAGCACATCGGGTTCGGCGGCGAGGGCGCGTGCGATCGCCAGGCGCTTCCGCCAGCCGCCGGAAAGTTTGTCGTGGTGGATGTTGTGGTCATCGAAGCCGAGCTTGGTGAGGATTTCCTCGGCTTGGTCGTGGCGCTCGTGCTCATCGTGCATGCGGTCGCAGACCGCGGCGAGGACGACTTCCATGGCGGTCGCGCCTTCGGGGAAGGAATCGCGCTGGGGCACATAACCGATGCGCAGGCCGCGGCGGGTGGTGATCGTGCCGGTGTCGGGCTGCTCGATTCCCGCGAGGGTTTTGAGCAACGTGGACTTGCCGGAGCCGTTGGGCCCGATGAGTCCGAGGCGTTCGCCCTGGGAGATGGAGATGGCCACGCCCTCGAAAAGACGGCGTGTTCCATAAGTTTTGCTAAGGTTCTGGGCTGTGAGCAGGATCGACATAGGTGGGAGACTGTAGCGTTGTACGGGATTGTCGTCGAACGGGCATGGCGAAAGTCGTACAATGGTGGTCGTGTAAGGGGAAGACAAACCATTCGAGGAGTCGAAGGTATGCAGATCCAGATTCACCATAACGATGTGCAGAGCAGCGAAGCGTTGGAAGGTCATGTTCGGGAACAGGTGACGCATGCTTTGGGCCACTGGTCCGGCCGTGTGACACGCGTCGAAGCGCATCTTCACGATGACAACGGGCACAAAAAGGGCGTGGACAAACGCTGCGTGCTGGAGGCGAAGCTTGCGGGGGCTGCCCCGATCGCCGCGGAGCACGTGTCGGATGATCTGTACGCCTCCATCAAGGCGGCGGCGACGAAGCTGAAGAGAGCCATCGAGCACAAGCTCGAACGCGCCGAGTCTCACCGCTAAAAACGGTCCGGCGAGCATAATGGCTGGGGAAAAGTATAATCCTCCGCCATGGCTCAGCCCGCATTATCCGATGTGACGACCGAAGGCGTCCGCGTCGGCGCGACGGCTTTCTACTTGCCGCAGGAATCCGATCCCTCGGAGGAGCGGTTCGTGTGGGGGTATCGCATCGTGATCCTCAACCAGGGCAAGCAGAAGGTGCAGCTCATCTCGCGGCACTGGGTGATCATCGATGCCGATGGTAAGCGGGAAGAGGTGCGCGGCGCGGGCGTGGTCGGTGAGACGCCGATCCTTGAGCCGGGCCAGGGGTTCAAGTATGTCAGCGGTTGTCCGCTGCGGACACCGTGGGGCACGATGGAAGGCTCGTACCAGATGCGCCGCGAGGACGGCACGATGTTCGACGCGGAGATCGGGCGGTTTTATTTGACGCGGGAAGCGACCGATCCGCTGGACTGACGTTGCCCTCACCCCATTTGAGAAGTTTTGCATATCATGCGGGCCTATGGCCTGCACACGTCCATTGCCGCAATTTGTCGTCACGCTCTTCTCGCTGCTTCTGCTGTGCGGGTGTGAATCGAAATCGCCGCCGCCTCCGCCGGCGTCCAACGCTCCTGAAATCTCCGCCGCGCCTCGCGCCGCGGCCGGCAACGTCACCGCCGCCTCGCCGGCGACGCCGCTCGTCGCCCCCATTGCCAACGCCCCGCGCATCCTCATCGACTCGATCCACGCCCACAACAGCATCGAGCACGGCCTGGAGCCCGGCGTCTACGAATATCATCAGACCGCCGGTTACTGCACCGCCATTGGCTACCTCCGTGCGCGCGGCATCGGCTGTGATGAGATCAAGAGCGGCTCTCTCGATCCCGCGACGCTTGCCAAATACAAGATGCTTTTCATCAACCTGGTGTCGGCCGACCTCCCGCCTTATTCGGTGCCCGAGATCGCGGCGATCAAATCCTTTGTCGAGAGCGGCGGGTCGCTGCTGGTCATCGTCGACCACACCAATTGCTATTTCCACGCCTACAAGCTTGGCCCGCTGATGCAGGAGCTGGGCATCGAGCTTCACACGGATTCCGCCTGCGACAAGGCGCCGCGGACGCTTGGGTCCAGCTGCACGTGGATCACCATCACGAACTTCAAGCCGCATCCGATCACGCAGGGGCTGCAGGTTATTGCGATGCAGACCGGGGGGACGGTCGACGACCGCTATGCGATTGCGACGACGTCCGAGGCCGCGTGGGCGGACAACTGGTCGGTGCATCCCTACAGCGCCGACGACAATCCCGGCATGTTCGGCAACGGCAAGTTCGATCCGGGCGAACGGACGGGCAAGCTCGGCGTGGTGCTGGCCCGCGAACTGGGCAAGGGGAAGATCGTCGTCGTCGGCGATCAGAATATGCTCAGCGACAATTTCATCCGCTACGCGGAGAACTACAAGCTGTGGTTGAACACCGTGGCGTGGCTGATGGACGGGGGCGATCCGGCATCCGCGGCCGGCTGGGCATCGCTGCGGGATCCCCGGGCCTTTGTGCAATGGAAATCGCCACGCATCCTCTGCTGTGAGAATTACGAAAACTCATCCTTCGGGGCGACGGACCCGAATCAATTTTTTTACTTTTACAGCTACCTGCTGAGGTCGAGGTGGACGTTTGCATCGGACGATCTGAGCGGGGAGGCGGACCTGATGATTTTGGGCGGTGATCAGCCTCGGCTGGCCCCGGCGAAGCTCGATGCCCTGATCGCGCACCTCCGCGCCGGGCGGAATATCCTGATGCTCCAGTCGACGGGATTTGCGGCTGTGACCGGGGATGGCGTGACCGGGCAGCTCAAGGCCAAACTGGGCAAACCGCAGATACTTGAAACGAGCAAAACGCTGGTCGCAACATATCCTCAAGTATCGGGTCGGATTGTGCTTATGCGGGATTCCGAGCTGCTGCAAAACGGCAGATTCTCCGCCCCGACGGTGGCGCCCGACGCGGCCCAGAAGGGGCGCGAGACGATCGTCGAAGCGATCATCGAAGCCATGCTCCCCGGCGGGTCGCTGCAGCATCCCGCGGCGGCCAAACCGGCCAATCCGTGACCCCCGGCGGTGGGGCGGCTGCGGCGGTTTTCCACCCCCGCCACGACCTTTTTCAACACCGCTATTGCACACGTCCGATGGTAGGTATAATCGCCTCCCCGCCCGCGCAGCCGGGTCGTCCTACCTTGAGGGAATCCCCACGATGGTTTCGCAATCGAAGCAGGTGGTCAACGTCACTTCCGCAACCGTGCGTTTCGCCGGCGACTCGGGCGACGGCATGCAGCTCACCGGCATGCGTTTCACGGATACCGCGGCCGTGTTCGGCAACGACATCGCCACGCTCCCCGACTTCCCCGCCGAAATCCGCGCCCCCGCCGGAACCGTCGCGGGCGTCTCGGGGTTCCAGGTCAACTTCGCCAGCACCGAGATCTTCACCCCCGGTGACGAGGTCGACGCCCTGATCGCCATGAATCCCGCCGCATTCAAGGCCAATATCCGCGACGTCAAGCACGGCGGGATCGTCATCGTCAACGACGATGAGTTCGACAAGGTAAACCTGCGCAAAGCCGGTTACCCCGAAGCCTACAACCCGCTCAACGACGAAGCGATCGGCCAGAAGTACCGCCTCTACCGCGTGCCGATCACGCGCATGAACGAGGAAGCGCTCAAAGAGACGGGCATGGGCGCCAAGGAAGTCGACCGCTGCAAGAACATGTACGCGCTCGGGCTGATCTACTACCTCTTCGATCGCCCGATGGACATCACGATCCACTACCTCAACGACTACTTCGGCAAGAAGAAGAATCTGCCGGTCGTCGCCGAGGCCAACATCCGCTCGCTCAAGGCGGGCTTCGACTTTGGCGACACCGCCGAGATCTTCCCGCAGCGTTACCACGTCGCCAAGGCCCCCATCAAGCCCGGCACCTACCGCCGCATCACCGGCAACGAGGCGATGGCGACCGGCCTGGTCACCGCCGCGAAGCTCGCCGGCAAGCAGCTCTGCTACTGCACGTATCCCATCACGCCCGCCTCCGATGTGCTGCACAATCTGGCGGTGATGAAGAACTTCGGCGTCAAGACCTTTCAGGCGGAAGATGAGATCGCCGCCGTCTGCTCCGCGATCGGTGTCAGCTTCGCCGGCCAGCTCGGTGTCACCGGCACATCAGGCCCGGGCCTCGCGCTCAAGAGCGAAGCGATCGGCCTGGCCGTCATGACCGAACTGCCGCTCATCGTGCTCAATGTCCAGCGTGGCGGGCCGTCCACCGGTCTGCCCACCAAGGTCGAGCAGAGCGATCTGCTGCAGGCGATGTTCGGCCGCAACGGCGAATCGCCTGTTGTAGTCATCGCCGCGAAGTCGCCGTCCGATTGCTTTGATGTGGCGCTCGAAGCCGTGCGTATCGCGTACGAAATTATGTGCCCGGTCCTGCTGATGAGCGATGGTTACATCGCCAACGGCGCCGAGCCCTGGAACATCCCCGACCCCGATTCGCTGGCGCCCATCAAGGTCACGCATCGCACCGAAGCCCCCGCCGAAGGCACCGCGTATCAGCCCTACGCCCGTGACGCGAATCTCTCTCGCCCCTACGCTGTCCCCGGCACGCCCGGCCTCCAGCACCGCCTCGGCGGGCTCGAGAAAGAGCACATCACCGGGGCCGTCAATTACGACGGCGAAAACCATCACCTGATGACCAGCCTTCGCCAGGCGAAGATCGACCGCCTCGCCGACCGTCTGCCCCCCATGGACATCGACGGCGCCCCGTCCGGCGACCTGCTGATCCTCGGTTGGGGTGGCACCTACGGCGCGATCACCAGCGCCACGGCGAACCTCCGCAAGCAGGGCCTGAAAGTCTCCGCCGCCCATCTCCGCTACATCAATCCCTTCCCCAAGAACCTCGGCGAAGTGCTCAAGAGCTTCAAGCACGTCCTCGTGCCCGAGCTCAACATGGGCCAGCTCCGCATGCTCCTCCGCGCCAAGTACCTCGTGGACGCCCGCGGTCTCAACAAGGTGCAGGGCCTGCCCTTCCTCATCGAGGAAGTCGAGCTCGCCGCGAAGATGCTTCTCGAAGGCAAGTTCGGCAATCGCCCCTACCTCGAGCCGCACAATCACACCGTCGATCTCGGCCAGCAGGACCTCGCGGACCGTCTCAAGACGAAAACCGCCTAAGCATCGGGATATACTCACATGCCCGCAGGACCCGTAGAAAAAGGTAATAGCACGATGGCCACCGATGTTGAAAAAAGCGCTCTGCAAGCCAAGGACTTCGCCTCTTCCAGCGATGTCCGCTGGTGCCCCGGTTGCGGCGACTACGCCATTCTCAACCAGGTCAAGAAAGTCCTCGCCAAGCTCGGCGCCACCAAGGAAAACACCGTCTTCGTCGCCGGCATCGGCTGCTCCAGCCGTTTCCCGTACTACGTCGACACCTACGGCCTGCATTCCATCCACGGCCGCGCCCCCGCCTTCGCCACCGGCATCAAGATCGCCAATCCCAAGCTCGACGTCTGGATGGTCACCGGCGACGGCGACGGCCTCTCCATCGGCGGCAACCACCTGCTGCATGTATTGCGCCGCAACGTCAACATCAACATCCTCCTCTTCAACAACCGCATCTATGGCCTGACCAAGGGCCAGTACTCCCCCACCTCCGAGGAAGGCAAAAAAACCAAGAGCTCGCCCATGGGCTCCGTCGAGATGCCCATCAACCCCATCTCAATCGCCCTCGCCGCCGAGGCCAGCTTCGTCGCCCGCGCCATCGACGTTGACAAGGACCTGCCGAACATCATGGAAGCCGCCGCCCGTCACAAGGGCACCAGCTTCCTGGAGATCTACCAGGACTGCAACGTATTCAATCACCACGCCTTCGAGTACGCCACCGACAAGGACTCCAAGGAAGACAGCATCATCCGCGTCGAGCACGGCAAGCCCCTCGTCTTCGGCAAAAACAAGGACAAGGGCATCCGACTCACCGGCGACGGCAAACCCGAAATCGTCCAGCTCGGCGGCGGCATCAAGGAAGATGATCTCCTCTTCCACGACGTCCACGACGAGAAGCTCGCCTTCGTCCTCAGCCGCATGATGCACCCCGACTTCCCCGAGCCCGTCGGCATCCTCTACCAGGTCGAGGACGAAACCTACGAGATGCTCATCGAGAAACAGGTCACCGATGCCATCGCCGCCCGCGGCCCCGGCGACCTCAAAAAGCTCTTCTACTCCGGCGACGTCTACCAGATCGAAGAAATCAAGGAAGGCACCCAAAACGCCGGCCTGCACGAATCCTGATCCGCACTTCCTATACCCTCCGCTCCCCATAGCCGCGACCCAACCGGGTCGCGGTTTTTTTTGATGCACATTTCTTTAAAGCCCCGCACTGCGCAGCTGTGCGGGGCTCTCCACCTCCCATCCCCAACTTGAAACTCTGAAACCTGAAACTCTCCACCCCTCCGCGCGCACAACCGCAGCATCCCGCCAAATCCTGCCAAAGCAATTCCCCGTCCAATTCCGACCCCGTCCCCACCGCCACTTACAACCGCGCTCCACTTCTCGGCGTCGTATCCGTGCGCATAAACCCGTCGCCGGTACCCCTATCCCCCATACCTCAACCCCTACCTCCAGCGACATTCCCATGCGCACTCCCACCTCTCCCCGCCGCCCCGAGCCCCTCGGGCGATTCAGTTGTAGCCCCGCGGCGAAGGTCCCCCTGAGCCCGGGGAAACGAAACGCCCAACATTTTTTCTCCCCGCTTTTCCGCCGAGCCCTTCAGGGCGATTGAGGAAAACAGCTCAATCGCCCCACGGGGCTCCGGAGAAACACAAAGAAAACAATGTCTCGCACCGTCACCGTTCCCCGGGCTCCGAGGACGTCGCCGCGGGGCTAAAACTCAGTCGCCCCGAGGGCTCGAAAATAAATCCGAAACAACGATCGCGCGTGCCTTTTCAGTTCCCGATTCATGGCAGTTCCGGAGACATTTCAATGCACCATGAAATCCAAAATGATTCATCAATGCTCGGCGTGCCTCGTGTGGTGACAGCTTGGCGATCCGGACGCGAAATCTGAAAATCGCGGCGTGCGAGGTCCTCCAAAAATGCTGCGGGGAGCCGCACGGAGAAATGTCTGACGTAGACCGACAACCCTTCGGGCCAGATCCATGTGCGGTCGGTGAGTTCCTTGGTGCCCATCAGATGATCCGGCGGGCCGCCTTCAATTCGGCAATACGAATATCCGAAAGCCCCGCGGATCGGCACGCCACAGTCGAGATATTGGGCGACACGTTCCCGCTCTTCGGTCGCCCATGTCGAATCGATTAAATGTCGCGGGTCGATGTATCGCTGCGCCGCCTCGGGACGTCTTGTGTCGTTCCAATAGCCGATCAATTTCAGTGGTATGGCGCGTTCAGCAGTCATCACGATTTCGATTTTACGCAAAAAGTCGGTGTCGGATCACCCCCGACAATTCAACCTCCGCATGATCCGGTCCGTCTGTTCGTACGCCTCGGCGACCCATTCGACGATGCGGTCAGGCACGGGGGAGTATTCGAGTTCGATGGAGACGGTGCGGTTGAAGCCGGTGTCGCGGATCGCGGCGAGATAATCCGCGATCGGGGTGACGCCCCGGCCCGGCGGGAGGTCGCCGTGGACTTGGCCGTCGCAGTCGGAGAGGTGCACGTGCGCGATGCGGCCCTTGAGCCGCTCGATCTCGCGCGGGGCGATGTGCATCAGGTGCAGGTGCGAGATGTCGCAGTTGGCTTCGACGACGCCGGGCATCGCCACGTCGTCGAGGAATCGCTCCATCGTCTCGACGGTGTTGACCAGCGACGCGGCGAAGGGCTCGAGCTCGATGGCGATCTGCACGCCGAGTGATTGGGCGTATTCGCCGAGCCGCTTCACGCTCTCGACGCCCATCTTCCACTGCTCCTTGGGCGGGATCACCTGGCGCTCCCAGATGTATTCGCCGATCACGAGCAGCAGGTTGTCACAGCCGTAGCGGTGGCAGAGATCGAGATACGCCCTGCAGCGCTCAACATGAAACCGCTGCACCGACGGATTGAAATCGCTCAGGCCCAGCGCGACGCAGCAGATGCTCTTGATCGGCAGGCTGAGCGATTCGCACGTCGTCTTGATGAGTCGACGCTCGGTTTCATCGGCGTCGAGCGGATCGACGAAGAGATCGACGGTGTCGAAGCCGATCTCTTTGGTTTTCGTCAAGCCGAACACGGTGCCCTTGCCGGCTTGCGCGAACGCGGAATTGATGAGGCCGAGTTTCATGAGTCACCCTTGGGGAGATTTTTCCACAGATTCACACAGATGCACACGGATGGGAGGGGAAGTTTAACCGCGAAGGCGCGAAGGACGCGAAGAAGAGGAGAGGGAGAGATTTACCGCAGAGATCGCAGAGGCCGCAGAGGAAAACAATGAATGATTGGTTTGTTTGAAACATTTCGCTGCTGTTGTCTGCGATCTTCGCGTTCTCTGCAATAAAAATCCTCGCCTATTCTTCTTCGCGTCCTTCGCGCCTTCGCGGTTAAATCTCCTGCTCCTTCTTCATCGGTGTGCATCTGTGTGCATCTGTGTGCATCTGTGTGCATCTGTGGGGAAAATTCCGTGGTTTCAGGTCTGCATTTCCTTGATCGTCACCGCGCGGTGTTCACGTGCGGAGCGGTAGGCGGCTTCCACGAGGGCCATGGTGCCGAGGTTGTCGCGGCCGGAGATGGTGGGTTCCCGGCCCTGTTCCATGGCGCAGAGGAGTTCGGACATCGGGCCGATGAAGGCGTCGGGGAACCAGGCGGATTTCCATCGCGGCTTGCGCCAGCGGCCGGCGTCGCGGATCGTCGAGTAATCCATGGTACTGGGCGTGGGCTTGGGGTACTCGGGCCAGCCGATGGTTCCGCGGGCCAGCCCTTCGGTGCCTTCGACGCGCCAGCGGATGCCGATGTCGGCGGCGGCTCCCTCGCGCGCGGGGCCGGCCCAGACATCGTCCCAGCTCGCGCAGCGCATGCCGGTGTCGTATTCGAGCGTGTAGAGGCAGATGCCGTCGGTGTGGGCGAAGGATTTTGCGGTGCGGGGATCGGGGGCGAAGCTGGCGTAGATGCGCGTGGGGTCGCCGAACCAGTAGCGGAAGGTGTCGAGGTGGTGGATCGACATGATGCGGCACGTCACCCATCCGAGCCGCTGCTGCCACGGGGCCCAGTGCGGGATGGCGCGCATGTCGATCGTGGCGAGGACGGGCTGGCCGAGGTCGCCGCCGTCGAGCAGGGATTTGCAGGCGCGGACGGATTGGTCCCAGCGCATGTTCTGATTGACGGCGAGTGTGATGCCCGCTTTTTTGCAGAGGTCGACGATGCGCCTGGCCTGCTTGTAGTCGATGCCCAGCGGCTTTTGCGCGAGGATGCCGCGGATGGACCCGCCGCGTGTGTGGCTGTGTTTCACGGCGTCGCGGATCACCTGGTACTGCACATCGGGCGGCACGGCGATGTCGAGCACCTCGACCTTCGGGTCGGCCAGCAGGCGCGTGTAGTGCCGATATACCTTGGGCAGATTGTGCCGCTCGGCGACGGCGGTGGCGCTGGACAATTTGCGGCTCGTGATCGCAACGGGATTCAACCCCGCGGCGCGGTATGCGACAAGATGACAATCGGCCATGATGAATCCCGAGCCGATGCAGCCGATGCCGACGCTGCGGTCAAGCGGCAGCACGGCGTGAGGCTCGAGCTTCGACGGGGAACGTGTGGCGAGGAGCGTCGTCATGCCGGGCTCCGAACGGTTGTGACGGCGGGAGCGTGATGTTGCGATGCGGCGGTTTCGAAACAGCGGCGCGCGATGTTGCAGTAGAGCAGGGCCTGGGACCAGCGGTCGCCTTCTTCGGTGCGTTCACCGGCGGGATTGGTGAAAGCGCGAGCGTAAAAGATGCGCGGCGAGAGGAGTTCCGGGGCGAAGACGATCACATCGCCGGGCTTGGCACTGGCGAGGAAGCCAGCAAAGCACGTGGTCCATATCGTCTCGAAATGCCTTAAATAGGGCTCATTTTGCGCGTACTCGCCATCGCCGATGTCGATCTGCATGCAGCCGGGGGAGGCGATGCGGCCGTGCATGAATCGGACGCGGCGGAGGATGGGTTCGATGAAGGCGAGTTTGTTTTCGAAACCGCCGTAGACCATTTCCTGGCCGGCGTACCAGTGGGAGAAGTCGCCGTTGAAGCGGAGGCCGGGGAAGCGGTGGGTGAAATCGGCGGTGCGGCGGATGTCCTGGAAGATCGTCGCGCGGTGCGTCTCGGGGAAGAGCGGAAGCTTGTGTCGGTCGTGCGCGGCGAAGAGGGATTCGATGAGGCGCGCGGCATCGGCGTCGCTCTCGAGGCCCCAGCCGACGTGGAGCGTGAGACATTCGTGGCCGGCGTCGCGCGCGGCGGCGACGATGGCATCGGCTTCATCGGGCTTGTTGATGCGCGCGACGCCCGCCATGCGGAGACCGGCGCGGTCGCAGGCTTTGGCATCGGCTTCGCCGGGCTTGAAGAATTGGACGCCGTCGTAGCCGACGGCGGCGATGGCGGCGAGCTGGGCGTCGAGATCGCCGCGTGGGGCGGTGGAGTGAGGCGGGGGATCGATGAGCGTGCCGAGGTTGAGGTAACAGCGCAGCTTGGGCGCGTCGGTCGAACCGTCGTTGAGGTTGGAGAGGCTGGCCAAGGATCACCCGTGTTGCGGTGTTTTGGGTGCCACGGCCAGCGAGTCTTCGAGTCGGCCGTGTTCCCCGTGTCGATTGCCAAGGCACACGGCCGACTCCGCGGAGCCTGCGCTGGCCGTGGCACCCCAAGGCAGGAAGCGGCTCACCCCTTCATCGCGGCCTTTTGCTTCAGCGATGCGGCGCTGCGGTCTTTTGAGTTGTCGAGCCAGGCGACGTCGGAGCCGCCGTCGCCGAAGCGCTTGATGCCGACGTCCTTGATGGCGGTGTCCGGGACTTTGGAGAGCGGAGTGTAGTTCGGGTGGTGGCCCGGCTTGTAAGGATCGTTGGCTTTGGCGTTGTAGCAGCAGATCATGGACCAGCGCGGGTTGTCGGATTTGTTCTGATCGCTGCGGTGGAGCGTGTTGCCGTGGAAGAAGAGGGCATCGCCGGGTTCCATGGTGACGTAGACGAGCTCGAAGCGTTTGAGCACCTCTTGGACGCGCTCGGCGTCGGCGCCGGCCTGTTCACCGGTCAGGACGTGTTCGATGCGGCCGAGTTTGTGCGAGCCGCGGATCACTTGGAGGCAGCCGTTTTCCTTGGTGGCGGGATCGACGGCGATGAAGCAACTGGTGAGGTTCGGCGTGAGCACGCCGTTCTGATACCAGTAGCCGTAGTCCTGGTGCCAGGCCCAGGCGCCGCCGACTTTGGCGTCCTTCATGATCATCTTGGAGTGATAGTGGTAGGCCTCGTCGTCGAGGAGCTGGTCGGCGGCATCGGTGACGCGGCGGCATCGGGCGAACATGCCGTAGATGCCGTCACCGGGGTGGTTCCAGAGCGAGAGACGGATGGCGCCACCCTCACCGTCGCCGCGGCTGAAGGCGTGGGCGTCGAGTGCGCGGTCCTCTTTGGCGGCTCGGGCGAGCAGGCCAATCTCTTCTTTGTCGAAGTAGCCTTTGAGGAGGAGATAGCCGTCGTCGTGGTATTGGGCGAGTTGCTGAGCGGTGAGCGGGCCGGGTTTCATGATGTGCGCCTCCGTAAGAGAAATTCGGATGAGCTGTAGCGGGTGCCACTGGTCGGCCGTCCTCGGCAGACCAGTGTGTCTTGGCTGCTCGGGCGCGGAGCACTGGTCTGCGGAGGAACCGCCGACCAGTGGCACCCCGAGGAGCCTGAAATTTATCCGTCGCGGCGAGTCGAGGCTTGTAGGATGTCGGCGATCTTTGGTACGATTTCGGCATCTCCATGAATGCCTCACAATTCAAGAAGCGGTTCTTTGATCAGATCGATCCGGCGCATCCGCTGGCGGATCTGTTTGAGCATCTGCCGGACGTTTACTTTTTTCTCAAGACGGCCGAGAGCCGGTTCGTGCGCGTGAACCGTGCGATGTACAGCAAATTAGGTCTTAAAAGCGACGGTCCGATGATCGGCAAGACCGACCGGGACTTTTACACGCGTGATCTGGCGGAGCGTTACATCGCGGAGGATCAGCGGGTGATGAAGTCGCGGAAGCCGTTGCTGAACCAGGTGTGGCTGGTGCCGACGGCGGGGGGGCAGCTGCGCTGGTATTTATCCAGCAAGATGCCGGTGTTTGACCGGAAGGGGCGCGTCATTGGGATCGCGGGTGCGATGCGGGATTATGAGCACGCCGGCGCGGTGCTCGAGCCGTATCAGGCGATGGCGTCGGTGATCCGGCATGTGGCGGATCGGTACGCGGAGCGGATCACGGCGGCGGAGCTGGCCGCGCTGGCGCATCTGTCGGTGAGCCAGTTCGAGCGGCGGTTCAAGCGGCTGTTTCAGATGACGCCGATCGCGTATGTGGAGCAGGTGCGGGTCAACGCGGCTTGTCAGGCGCTGGCGACGACGCAGGCGCCGATTGCGGCGATTGCGCAGGAGTGCGGGTTTTACGATCAGAGCCATTTCACGCGCCGGTTCAGGCGCGTGATGGGGATGACGCCGGACCGTTATCGACGGAGGCCGGTGGAGCGGTGAGGGGTGAAGGTTTTGTCTTAACAGGGCGGCGGGCGTTGCGGATGGAGTGTGGTAACCGGGAAATTGATCCTAAAAGTGCAATTCCGCGTGTTTTAGGCGTAAGAATCGCGATTAGCGCACAATACCGGGTAGACGTTGAACTCGCCGGCACATCTCTGTTGGAGCCTCGTCCTTGGAATCGCGTGATCAGCAGTCCTTTGCCGAGCACTTTATTCGCTTCCAGCGAAGGATTTATGGCTACGTGCTGACGATCGTGGCGCATCCCTCGGATGCGGACGATATTTTTCAGGAGACGAGCCTGATCCTTTGGAAGAAGGCGGGGGAGTTTGACCCGGCCCGGGCGGATTTTGTGCGATGGGCGTGCGGAATTGCGCACAACGTGGTCCGGAATCACCGGGTCAAGCGGTTGCGTGACCGGCACCTTTTTTCCAGTGAGATGATGGACCGCATCGCAGCGGCTCATCAGGACGGGGCGGTGGCGCTCAATCAGCGGAACCAGGAGTTGACGCATTGCGTCGAGGCGCTGCCGGGCGATGACCGGCAACTGCTGGACCTGTGCTACAGCGGGGACCAGAACGTGGATCAGATCGCGGCGCAACTGGGGCGCAAACCCAATGCGCTTTATCAGAAGCTGCATCGCATCCGCAAGGCGTTATTGGATTGCATCCGTCGCCGGACATCCGGGGAGGCGAGCGCGTGACGAGTGAACGACTGGAACAATTGATCGCCGGCTACTGCGATGTCACGCTCGACGCGGACGCTGCGCAGGAGCTTGAGCGGTTCTTGGCCGAGGACCCCGCTGCGTTTGCGCAGTTCATCGAGTTCATGGACATGCACGCGCAGCTGACGTGGACGCGCCGCGCCCGTCACGAGGTCGGGGCAGCGGCTGCGACTTCGGCGGCCGATGCGGCTCGGGCTGACGCGACCGTCGCGCCGCCCGTTCCCATCATCACGACGCTGCAACGTCTCCCGGTGCGTTACTTACTGGCCGCGATGCTCATCCTCTGCGTCGGCATCATCGCGATGGTGTTGAATGTGATGCAGGGCCGGGCCACGCCCAGCGCCATCGCTGTCCCCGTCGTCGCCACGCTGGTCGAATCGACCGACGCCGTCTGGGACGCCGATGCCGAGAATCCGCAACCCGCTCTTCGCAATCCACAGGCAGGAACCCAGCTTCCGGGTGGGTTTCTGCATCTGCGTGCGGGGATCGCGAAGATTGTGTTCGCCAGCGGCGCGGAGGTCACGCTCACCGGCCCGTGCGAATTCGGCCTGAATTCCGCCATGCGCGGCTTCCTGACGTCCGGCAAGATCGCCGCGTTCGTCCCAGATCAGGCGCACGGCTTCGCGATCGGCGCCAAGGACATGGCCGTCGTCGATCTGGGCACCCGTTTCACCATGTCCGCCGACAACGCCGGCGCCGCCGACATCCGCGTCGATGAGGGCAAGGTGGTTCTGAACGTCGATGGCCACCCCGCGCAGGAACTCGTGCTCAATCAATCGGCGATCGTTCACCCCGGCGGCGTAACCGAGATCGTCGCCGCCCCGGTCATTCACGCCATCACAGGCGCCGAGGCATGGAAGTTGTTTGAATCCAATCCCTCGACCGCGTACCGCATCGTTGACGACCGTGCCCAATACATCGGCGAGAAAGAGACGCGCGGCTATCTCCGCACGCTCCGCGCCGATCTCGACGGCCAGGATTTCATCTTCGAAGTCACCGTCACCGCGCGTCGCGACGAGCCCACCGTGTCGGGGGATTTCACCGGCGACCGCGTCTGGATTGGCCTGGGCAACGGCGAACTGGGGCCGTACTTCAAGCAGGTTCCCGTCGGCGCTTATTTCGCCTGGGTTCGCGGGACTGGGCAGTTCAATTTTGATCGTCCCACTCTTGACACGTCGCAATACGGGAATCGTGTCTCCGGCGACCGGCTCCGCGGCAACGGTCCCTATCGGTTCCGCCTCACCTGCCGCGATCGCCTGCTGAGCCTCGAAATCGACACGCGGTACGACAGCGAGTTTCACACGGACATCAGCGTCGGCCCCAAGAAGCTCGGCGATTCGGCGGCGGATTCGCTCGAGGGCGCGGGCAGGATTTTCATCGGCGCGGGCCGGCAGCAATCCAAATCCATCATCGAATTCAGTGATCCAAAGTTAGAGATTCTCCAGGGTGGCGCCGCCGCCGAGCCGGCTTCGGTTGGCCATGTCGTGCAATGACCTGCGGCTTTTGTTCCATGTGAGAGAGAGAAAGCAAATCGGGCTCGACAAGACAAGAAGAGGCTGGCAGACCGAAATGGGCAACCCCATCGCCAAGAACGCCGAATCGACCGGGCCGCGTGAACACGTGGCCGGTGTTGGGCTCCGCGCACGCCGCGCCGGTTTCACAATTGTCGAACTGCTGGTCGTCGTGACGGTCATCGTCCTGCTGATCACGCTGCTGCAGCCGGCGATGAGCCGCGCGATGTTCGTCGCCAACACGACTGTGTGCCAGTCGAATTTTCGGCAGGGCAGCTTCGCTGTGATCTCCTACGCCGGGGACAACCTGGGCAACTTCCCGCGGCACGACATGCCCTGGATGATCACGGGGCAGAACCCGTGGGACATCGTGACGACCTCGACGCGGGCGTTCGACACGTACGGCTACTCGTGGAAGCTCTGGTACTGCCCCGCACAGTATTCGACACCGCCGGACAAGGTGTATCAGACATTCGACCAGTGGATCGCGGCCGGCGAAGCGGTGTGGAGCAACAACGGCTGGTGGATCCCGCCCTACAGCTACTGGGTCCCACGCGTGATGGGCAACACGCACCCCGTCCCGTCGTCCGACAACGGCCCGACGGGTGCGAACATGACGGCGGTCTTCGCGACCTGGCCCAACAGCCCGCGCCACTGCAACAACTCGAGCAGGCCGGTCTTCACCGACTGGGCTTCAAGCAGTCTCAGTTCGCCCAACCCGACCGATCCGTATCAGGCCTCCAACGGCCACATGTTCAAGGGCGCGTTCGAGAACATGACCGACGCCTTTGGCGACGGCCACACCGAACTGCACAAGCACTCGACCATGCATTATGTCGGCAGCCCCGCCAACTGGAACGCATGGTGGTGAGCAGCACAATGATGCCATCAATTCCGCAATCCCAGATCGGCATCGCGCCACAACGCCGCCGCGCGTTCACGGTCGTCGAATTGCTGGTCGTCATCACGATCATCCTCCTCCTCATCACGCTGCTGCTGCCGACGGTGAAGCGTGCCAATACTGCGGCGCTGATGGCGGTGTGCGCTTCAAACCAGAGGCAGCTGGGCATCGGCGTGATCACGTATGCCTCGGACAACATGACGAACTACCCCTACCGCAAGGCGGATATGGTCGCCTGGGTTCCCCGCAAGTCGAAGCTGCGGGCTGTCAACGCCGACGGTTCCACCTACTCCGACGATCGGCCGATGCTGGCCAAGATTTTTTCGATCAACGCGATGCAGTGTCCGTTTGTGCGCCTCGAAGGCATCAATCTTGAAACCTCGATGATGGCGAACGTGCACTGGAGTTACGACATGTATTTCGGATCGATGATCGACCGAACAGTGCCGTCGTCGGCGATGCTGCGCACCAGTTTCGACACGACGTATCAGGGCCATCGTATCCGTGTGATGGCGGCGGACATGGACTGGGACTATTCGGCCATCGGACAGGTGATGAGCAGCCACCCCGATTACATGACGAACCTGTTGTGGCTCTATGACTACGGCAACGGCAACGCCACCACGCACTGCCTGCAGGCATGGGTGAATTTCTCCTACCAGCGGGGCCCGACCGATCGCAACTTCCTCTACCGCGATGGGTCGGTGATCACCATGACCGGCCTCACCTTGGGTGATCCCCGCCTGCTCCGCGTGCCCAACGAAAGCAACTTCCGCGCCACCGGGTGGACGGGGGACGACGTCTACGTTCCGCTGGAATAGCGGAGCGACCGGGCCACCTTCGACGGGGTAGGAGCGGATCGAAGCGGGATTGAAAGAATGATCGAATCGGAAGAAAGGAAAGGCTGGCGCATCAGAATGAGCAAGCAGATCGCAACACACGCAGAGACTCCGCCCAATCCGCGCAAGAGCGCGGCGGGCTGCCGGGGCCGCCTCCGCCGCAATCGCCGGCGTGTTTTGGTGATGCTCGCCATGCTCGGCGTCGCCGGTGCGGCGTCGGGACTGCTTACGCCGACGGGCGCATCGGCCGTGACGCGGAATTGGCTCAATGACGACTCGACCTGGAGCACGGGTGGGAACTGGTCGGGCGGGGCCGCCCCCACCTCCGCGGACGAGGCGCTCTTCAACTCGAATACGGTTGATGTTGGAGGTTTTCACAACGTCCAGCTCACCGCGAATCCCACATCCGTGGGCACGCTTCACGTGAGCAGCGGCAATACGGTTGGCGTTGAGCTTTTTGACGCCGGCACGCCTCTCGTCTTCCGAGTCTACACGGCCATCACGTTGGATGCCGGCGCGGGCTGGATGAAGTTCGACCTGACCGGCGCCGGCTCTCGCGTGGACTGGTACGGAAATGTGCTGGTCACCAACAACTCCACCACGACTTTCGACGGGACCAACTCGCTTATTTTCAACGCCAGCATGGCCAGCGAGCCCAACGTGAGTCACACGATCACCTTTGACGGAGCGGGCAACACCAAGATCACCGGCGCCGTGACCAACCAGGGCACGGGTGTCCTCTCGCTGATCAAGTCCGGCACCGGCACGCTGAGCCTCACCAATGCCGCGGGCAACACCTACACCGGCACGACGACGATCAACGCCGGCAAGGTCGCCCTGACCCTCACGGGCGGTTACGTTTCGCCCACGACCGTCAACGCCAACGGCACGCTGTTGCTCAATCCCACCGCCAGTTCCAGCTTCGCCGCACCGATCACGCTCAGCGGTGGAACGCTCAGCAAGTCCGGCGCGACGAACACCGGGTATCAGGTGTTGTCGGGAAGCCTGATCGTCACCGCCGCCTCGATCATCAACGTCGCCGACGCCGGCACGGCCAGCAACCGCGACCTGTTCGCCGACGGCGGCATCCTCGGCACAGGTAACCTGACCATCAACACCACCACCGCCAACGACGGCGTGAACTTCCGATCCGCCACCGCCGGCACCTACACCGGCTCGATCACGGTCAACGGCCCCGGCGGCATCGGCGCCCGGCGCGATGGCGCGGACAGCACGCAGCTGCAATCGGCCGACATCACGCTCAACGGCGCGACCTTCGCTCTGGAAAACGGCCCGGGATTCGCGTGGGCCAACGGCACAACCACGAACAACAATACCCTGATCGGCGCGCTCACCGGCGACAGCACGAGCGTCGTGACCGCCGCCGCCTCGGCCGCCGCGATTCGCGGCTTCTCGGTCGGCAACAACAGCCACAGCGGCGACTTCTCCGGCACACTGGTCAACGGCACCAACGGCACTCTTTACTTCATCAAGAACGGCACCGGCACGCAGACCCTCAGCGGCTCCGCCTCCAACAGCTTCACCGGCACGACCGCCGTCAACGCCGGCGAGCTGGACCTCAACAAGTCCGGTTCCGCCGTTGCCATCTCCACCGGTCTCGGCATGACGATCGGCACGGGGACGAACGCAGCGGCGACCGTCAAATACACCGGCGCCAGCACCGACATGATGGGCACCAACGCCATCACCATCAACGGCCGCGGCCAGCTCGATTTCAACGGCTCGACCGACACGATCGGCAACGTCGCGATCGTGACGACCGGCGCGACGACGACCGGAACCACGCCGATTGCCAACACCGTCGGCGGCGGCACGCTGACGATCGGCACGCTGACGATCACCCCGGTCGCCGGATTCACCAGCACCCTCGACACCGCCACCGGCACGCTCAAGCTCCCCGCCACGGGCACCGTGACATTCACCGCCGCGACCACCGGTCAAGCCGCGATCAACGGCAACCTCGACCTGAACACCGGGCAGACTTTCAACGTCGGTCTGGGCACCGGGGCCGGGTTTGATCTCAACATCGGCGCGGCCGTGTCCAACGGCTCACTCACGAAATCCGGCACCGGTCGCCTGCAACTCTCGGGAATCAATTCCTACACCGGCGCGACCACGATCAGCGGCGGCAACCTCAAGGTAACAGGCTCGCTGGCCGCCGGCAGCGCCGTCGCCATCAACAGCGGCGGCACGCTCAGCGGCTCCGGAACCGTCAACGGCACCGTCGCGGTCAACAGCGGCGGCATCCTCGCGCCAGGCAACAGCCCCGGCCAGATCAACACCGGCGCGACCGCCTACGCCGCCGGCGGCACCTACAAGTGGGAGATCAATGACGTCGCCGGCACACAGGGCGCCGATCCCGGCTGGGATTTTCAGAACATCACCGGCCTCCTCAACATCACCGCCACCAGCGGCACGTTCCCGACCAACCTTTTCAAAATAGACATCACCGGTCTCAACACCAGCAACGTCGCGGGCGCCGTATCCGGTTGGGACCCGCACCTCAATTACACCTGGACTTTGGCGACCGCCAGCGGCGGCATCACCAACTTCGCCGCCAATAAATTCGCGCTCGACACAACGAACTTTGCCAACAACAACGGCGTGGGCAGCGGAATATTCTCCATCGCGACCAGCCTGAGCGGCAAAGATTTGCAACTGACCTTCACGGGCGGAGTGGTCACGCAATACTGGGACCCCACCAACGGCGTGACCGCCGGCACCGGCAGCGCCACGCCGTCGGGCACATGGAGCACCGGCACCTCGAGTTGGAACTACAGCAGCACCGGTGTCCTCGCGATGCACGCCTGGTACAACGGCGACGACGTCGTCTTCTCCGCCGGGACCGATGCCATCGGCGCGTACAACGTCACCATCAGCTCCACCGTCACCGCGCACAACATCACCGTTGAAGAGGGTTCGCCCACCGTCTCCGGCGGCACGCTGACTCTCGCCGGAGCCACGCCGACGATCACGATCGCATCGCCCCAGACCTTGACGATCAGCTCCGTCCTCGACGGCGCCACCGTCACCAAGGCCGGCACCGGCACGCTCACCCTCAGCGGAACCAACACCTTCACCGGCACGCTCGCGATCCAGAGCGGCACGCTCGCCATCGGCTCCATCAACAACGCCAATACCGATGGCACGCTCGGCCACAGCGCAGCCGCCGTCACGCTCGGCTCCGGCGGCAATTCCGCCACCCTGCAATACACCGCCGTCGGCGCGAATGACACCAGCGACAAACCCTTCACACTCGCGGGCGTCACCGACACGTTCCAGATCGACAGCGGAACGACTACGCTCACACTCACCGGCCTCGTCAGCGGCGCGGCCAACCTCACCAAGAGCGGCCCGGGCACCCTCAAACTCAACCACACCGGCGACACCGCGGGCACCGTCAAATCCGAAGGCGGCGGAACGCTCGAATTCGCCGGCGGCACCTTCACTACCAGCAGCAACATCAACGCCGGCTCCGCCTCCGCCGGCAACATCACCATCTCCGGCGGAACAGTGACCACGAGCATCACCGGCTCCGGCGGCGTCACCGCCTTCGCCATCGGCAACGGAAACAGCACCTTTACAATGTCCGGCGGAACCCTGAACGTCTCGGGTGTCGAGTCCATGGTCCACGTGGGCCTCACCAGCGGCACCGGCACCTGGAACCAGACCGGCGGCGACGTCACGCTCAGCGGAACGGCCACGGGCGCCGGCGTCCCCTTGCAGATCGGCCGCGCCGCCACCGGCATCGTGAACATCTCCGGCGGAACACTCACCGTCACGGGCGGAACCACAGCGCTGGGATACTCCGGCAATGGCACGCTGAACATCAGCGGCTCCGCCGTCGTCACAGTCGCCACGCTGAGCTTCAGCACACAAGGCGCTACAACCAGCACTCTCACACTCGGCGGCGGAGCCGGCACGTTCACCGGCGGCGCCTCGATCCTCGACGGCGGCACCAGCGGCACGCTCGCCGTCAACACGATCAACGAAGTCACCGCTGGCGGAAGCTCCACCATCCGTTTCAACGGCGGCACGCTCAAAGCCCGCGCCGCTAATGTCTCGATCGCCGTGGACAGCGTCGTCGTCGATGCCGCCGGCGGCATCATCGACAATAATGCATTTTCCATCACCATCGCCCAGCCTTTGATTCACAACAGCGGTTTGGGCGCGACTCCCGACGGCGGCCTGGTCTTCAAAGGCGCGGGCACGACCGCCCTCAACGGCGTCAACACCTACAACGGCGGCACGGTCGTCAACTCCGGAACTCTCACGATCAACGGCTCGCTCAGCTCTTCGAGCGCCATCACCGTCAACTCCACCGCGACGGTCATCCTCTCGCCCGTCACCTATGCAAACGCGATCACGCTCAACGGCGGCACGATCGGCCTCCAGGACAACCTCGGCTCGGGCGGAAACGTTACGCAGGTCGGCAATGATGTCATCCACACCTTCCTCGCCTCGGGCTCGCTTCTCATGCCCGGCGGCGCGGTCGCCAACGGCGGCGTCCTGGTCGGCGGCGGCGGCGGAGGCGGATCGGGCAACGGCACCACGCGCGGCGGCGGCGGCGGGGGCGGTGATGTCAATCTTCTCACCGGACTCTCGATCTTCGCGGGCATCAACACCGTCACCGTCGGCGTCGGCGGTGGCGGCGGTTCCGGCAACGGCGGCGGCGGCTCGGGCGGCACGAGTTCCCTCGGCGGCGTTCTGTCGGCGGCCGGCGGCGGCTTCGGCACGGGCGGCGGCGCAAATTATGTCGGCGGGGCCAGCGGCTCCGGTAACGCAGGCGGCGCGCGCAGCGGCAATTTCGGCGGCGGCGGCGGCGGTGATGCCGGTCCCGGTGTCTCCACCACGCCGGGCGGCGGAACAACGGTCGGATCTTTCGGAACCTTCGGCGCCGGCGGCCTCGGTTCCTCTGCTGGCGTCGGCGGCGCCAATACCGGCAACGGCGGCGGCGGGAGCAGCACGGCCGGCGGCGCCGGCGGCAGCGGCATCGTCATCGTCCGTTACGCCTACAACTCGACCGTGACACTCAGCGGCGCCATCACCGTCCAATCCACATCCACCCTCGACTCGACACTCGACAACGGCGTGCTGATCGTCTCCGGCGCCATGACCGGCCCCGGCGGAATCCGCATCGACGCCTCCGCGCTCGGCGGCTTCGTGCGATACGACACCGTGGCCAAAGCCTACCAGGGCGACACCACCGTCCTCAGCAACGCGCTCCTCCAACTGAATCTCAACAACGCGCTGCCCTTCGGCAGCGGCAAGGGCAATCTCGTCCTCAACGGTTTTGCCTCGGAAACATCGCCCGTCGTCGATCTCAACGGCTTCAACACCGCCATCAACGGGCTCAACGGCACGGCGAATTCCGTCCTTGGCGTGATCCTCAACGACAGCACCGGCACCTCCGCGACGCTCACGCTCGGCAACAACAACGCGAGCGGCGACTTCGCCGGGCTCATCGTCGATCACTCGGCGGGCACCGGCACCATCTCCTTGATCAAGGTCGGCACCGGCACGCAGATCTTCCGCGGAGCCAACACCTACACAGGTCTGACCGATGTCCAGGCCGGCGAACTCGATCTCGCCAACCCCACAAACAGCTCGATAGCCGGTGACCTCCTGATCTCCGGAGGCACGGTCAAGCTGCTCCAGCCCAACCAGATTTCCAACACCAGAACCGTCACCGTCAGCGGTGGCAGCACCTTCAATCTGCAGGGCTTCAGCGAACACGTCGGCGGTGTCTCCCTGGTCAGCGGATCGATCATCGGAACCGGGGGAACGCTCTCCAGCACAACCACATTCGATGTCCAGTCCGGATCCATCTCCGCCAACCTCGGCGGTACCGCAGGCCTGACCAAATCAGGTGGCGGTACCGTCATCCTCAGCGGCGCCAATATCTACTCCGGCGTGACCACAATCTCCGGCGGAACCCTGCGGCTCACCGGAGGCAACAACCGCCTCTACAACAACGGCCTCGACGCCAACAGCGATGTCCTCGTCAACGGAACCTTCGACCTCAACGGCCTGTCCCAGCTCATCGATGAGCTCAACGGCTCCGGCAGCGTGATGCTCGGCGCAGGAACCCTTATCGTCGGCGGAGCCACCGGCTCGGGCTCATTCACCGGCGTCATCTCCGGCGCCGGCGGCAATCTCGTCAAGGCGGGATTCGGCACCCAGACCCTCGGCGGCTACAACACCTACAGTGGCGACACGCTCATCTCCAGCGGCACCCTGCACGTCACCGCCACCGGCGACCTCAATGATGCCTCGGCGATCAAGCTCGAAACATTCGCGTCCTACGAGCGCAGCGCCACCAATCTTAATGACGCCACCGCCTACGCCGCCGCCGACCTCCGCTCACAGCACAACTCCGACCTGATGACCACCGCGCAGATCCTCAACGGCACCGCCACCACGCAGGACATCACCATGATGTGGCGGCCCCGCGAGAGCTCCGATGAAATGGCCTTGCTCTCCAGCGACATCCTGAACCTCTCGGGCGTCGATGTCAGCGGCTCCAACGTGTTCGTCCTGCAGATGAGCTATGACGATTCGATCCTCGGCGACGGCGTCCTGCTCGGCTGGCTCAATTCACTCGATGGTCTGTGGCACAACGCCGTCGATGGCAACACTGGGGCCGGCGCCAACGCGGGGCATTACAACACCGACTGGGAGGCCTTCTTCGCCACCCACTCGGATCTCCACGCGGACCTGGGCGCCTTCGGCATCGACGCCGCCAATAACGTCGTCTGGGCCGTGGTGAATCACAACAGCGAGTTCGCCGTCATCCCCGAGCCCCACTCCCTCCCCGGTGGTCTCATGCTGCTCTCGATCGTCGGCGTGATATCACGTCGTCGTCGCCGCGCATAAAA
Source organism: Planctomycetota bacterium (assembly GCA_043788485.1). Taxonomy (GTDB): domain Bacteria; phylum Planctomycetota; class Phycisphaerae; order Phycisphaerales; family Zrk34; genus JAYVTU01. The sequence goes on along the minus strand of JAYVTU010000009.1, from coordinate 15,748 downwards.
TGTCCTCCGAGCGTCACGGGTCCGGGTCTTTGCGGCCCCGTGTTCCCCGCTTGTTTCATAACGCAAAAAAACGGGCCAGCGGAGCGGCCGCTGGCCCGTCGTTGAGATTTTCGTGGCACGCGAGGGGAAGCCGATTCAGACGACCTTCCACCCATCACGCGGCTCGCGCTTGATGAACTGGTTCGCGTCGTCGAAGTTCGTGAACTTCATGCTCGCGCCGTCGTAATCCAGTTTCTTGGGCGCATCCTTGAGGCACTGCACGCGGAGCGCGACGTTGCCGAGCTGGATCGTTTCGGTCATCGGGCCCGCGTAGCTGAAGTTGCTCTTGGGGAAGTCGAGGGGCTTGGTGCCCTTGGCGGCCATCACAAACTCCATCGTGTGATTGTCTTCCATGCTGCCGATCTGCGGGGCGCGTTCGAGGACGCGCTTGGGCTTGCCGATCTCCTGCATCTTCGCCTCGGGGATGAGGCGCGGGCTGTCGCCGTAGTCGCCGGCGATGAGGATCTTGCCCTTGGTGCCGATGTACAGATTGCCGGTGCGCGGGAACTGGCGCTTCTCGGCCACGAGCTCCTCGGGCAGCGCCGGCTGGTTCCAGGCTCCATTGCTTCCCGGCTTGATGCCGTCGTACCAGAAGGCATTGAACGCGGGGCGAGTGCCCTTGGCCCCGAAGGTCCACTTGATCGTCGAGCCCGACGGGTAGCAGTCGCCGGTGTGCCCGGTGTTGCTGAGGACCTCGATGCTTGTCGGCGCATCGGGCGTCAGCGACCAGAACATGCCGTCCATCGTGTGGCAGGCCATGTCGCCCAGTGCGCCCGCCCCGAAATCAAACCAGCCGCGCCAGTTGAAGCCGTGGTACACGCCGCTCTTGAAGGGCCGCATCGGCGCGGGGCCGATCCAATTCTCCCAGTCGAGGTGCGCGGGCACCTTGTCCTCGCCGGCAGGGCGCGGGATGCCCTGCGGCCAGATCGGGCGGTTCGTCCAGTTATGCACTTCGGTCACGTCGCCGATCGCACCGGCCTGGATCCACTCGACGAGCATTCGCCAGCCTTCGCCGGCGTGGCCCTGGTTGCCCATCTGCGTGGCGACCTTGCGCTTCGCGGCCTCGGCGGCCAGCGTCCGCGCCTCCCACACGCTCCACGTCAGCGGCTTCTGGCAGTAAACGTGCTTGTCATGCTGCAGCGCGATCATCGCCGCCGGGAAGTGATGGTGATCCGGCGTGGCGACGATCACCGCGTCGATCTCTTTGCTCTGTGCGTCGAACATCTTGCGGTAATCTTGGTAGCCCGTCGCCTTCTCCCAGCCCTTCTTCTTGAGCGGGTGATCCCAGTGGGTCTTGTCGATGTCCACGAAGCAGGGGCAATTTTCGCCGAAGCCATGCAGCCGGCCCACATGCTCCGAGCCCTTGCCGCCGATGCCGATGAACGCGATGTTCAGCTTGTTGTTGGCCGACTCCGCGCGGGCGAGCCGAGGCAGCACGACGGGCAGGAGACCGGCGGCGCCGATGAACTTCACGAACGTGCGACGAGAAGTGTTCTGCGACATGGCGATCCTCTTCAAAGGGATGAGTGAGAACAGGGGAGCCGGCCGGGGCGGCATTGGAGGCGTGTAGGATACCACGCCGCCCACGGCGTTTTGGACATTGTTTTCACCGATTTGGGGGTCAAACGCTCTTGGCTCAGGGGCTGACCTGTTTGTACACCGCCTCGGCGTTGGCGGGCGTGATCATCTGCGATTCCATCACGTAGGTCTTCTCGGGTTTGAATTTCGGGTTGCGCAGGATCTGGTCGCCGATCTCCACCGCCTTGTCGGCGCACAGCGGATAGATGAACGTCGCCGCGAGTACGCCGTCCATGACCTGCTTGATCCCGCCCGCCGGGCCGCCCAGCCCATCGACACCGACGAAGATCATCTCCTTGTCGCGGCCCGCCTCCTTGGCGGCGAGGTATGCGCCGATCGCCATCGGATCGTTGTGGCCGTAGACCACATCGATCTTCGGATTCACCGAGAGTTGCTCAGCCATTCGGTCCTTGGCCTTGTTCTGCACCCAGTCGGCGACGGGGTTGGCCAGCACCTTGATCTCCGGGTTCTTGTCGAGCAGATCGTGAGCGCCGTCGTAGCGGTTCATCTCGCCCTCGACGCCTTTGAGCCCGCTGATCTCCACGACATTCCCGGCGGGCTTGCCGTTCTTCTTGGTCAGATGATCCACGATGAACTGACCGACGAGCTTGCCGATCGCGCGGTTGTCGGAGCGGATGTACGTCGTGTAATTCGGCTCGACGATGTCGCGCTCCAGGCAGATCACCGGCACGCCCGCCGCCATCGCCTTGCTCATGATGCCCGTCAGCGGCTCACGCTCGTTCGGAGCGACGATCAGCAGGTCGGGCTTGCGAAGCAGCACGGTCTCGATCTGCGAGATCTGTTTGCTGTTGTCCTGCTGGCCATCCATGATCTCGAAATCGACGTCGCCCTTCGCGGCCCAGAGCTTCGTCATCAGCGCATTCTGCGCGGCGCGGTACGGCTCAGCGTTGTTGCACTGGCTGAAGACGACGAGATATCGCTTGCCCGCCGCGGGTTTGGCGGCGCCGCCGGTCGTCGGCGAGGGGCTCTGCGGCTCGGAACCGCCGCACCCGGCCAGCATGAAGCCCATCGACGCCACGGCGCAAAGCACGATCATCGAGCGACGGTTCAACCGCATGTCCAGCCTCCGTAATGGCGCTATTGCGCCTGTTTGGTTCCGCGTCTGAAAAGTTTGGCGAAGATGCCCAGCGATCCGCTCTGCTGCAGCAGCACCGCGGCGACGATGATGACCGCCTTGGTCATCCACTTCACGTTTTCATCGACGCCGCGCAGCCCCAGCAGGTTCGTGATGATGCCCAGCGTCAGCGTGCCGACGACGGTGCCGAAGATCGAACCCTTGCCGCCGGAGAGTGCCGTTCCGCCGATGACGACGGCGGCGATCGCGTCGAGCTCGTAGGCGATGCCGTCGTTGGGATTGCCCTGGCGGTTCTGCGCCGCGTGGAGCACGCCGGCCAGGCCCGCCATCGTGCCGGAGATCGTGTAGACGGTGATCTGTATCGTGCGCGTCGGCAGGCCGGCGTAGACCGAAGCGCGGGCGTTGTCGCCCAGCGCGCGGACATAACGGCCGAACACGGTGCGGGCCAGCACCAGGCCGAAGAGCGCCGCGAGGACGAGGAAGATGCCGATCACGACCGACTTGTCGGACAGCGCATCGGCGAAGCGGATCGAGACGTAATCGCCCTTGAAGGGAATACCGATGTTCTTATTGGTTGTCAGCCATTTCGCGACGCCGCGGATGCCGATCATCGCGGCGAGGGTGACGACGAAGGGCTGGACGCGGAAGCAGGAGATGACGAAGCCGTTGAACATGCCGACGAGGGCGCACGCCCCGACCGCGGCGGCGAGCGCAGCGGTGATCTGCATGCCGCCGCCCATGCCCGGATCCCAATCGACCAGCAGCTTTGCGGTGATCGTCGCCGAGAGAGCAAGCACGCTGCCGACGCTCAGGTCGATCCCGGCGGTGAGGATGACCAGCGTCATCGCCAGCGCGATGATGCCGATCTCCGACATGCTGCGGGTCATGTTGGTCAGGTTTTCGGTCGTGAGGAAGACGGGCCAGCCGCCGCGGTCGTGCGGACTGAGCACGATGGCGACGATGAAAATGACCAGCAGGCTGGCGACACTCTGCAGCAGGCGCGCGTGACGCCAGATCGAGCGGGGCGGCGGGGCGGCAGCGGTGGGGGGGCTTGCGGTTTGCATGGTTAATTCACAACGGTCGCTTCGAGCGTCTTGGTCGCCAGCGACATGATGCGCTCCTGCGTCGCTTCACCGGCGTCGAGGATACCCATGAGGTGCCCGTCGTGCAGGACCATGATGCGGTCGCAGCAGCGCAGCAGCTCGGGCAGCTCGGAGCTGACGAAGACGACGCCCTTGCCCGCGGCGGCGAGCTCTTCGATGATTTTGTAGATGTCCACCTTGGCGCCGATGTCGACGCCGCGCGTCGGGTCGTCGAGGAACATGATCCGAGGATCGACCAGCAGCCAGCGTGCGAGCAGGACCTTCTGCTGGTTGCCGCCCGAGAGCGTGCTGACGGCGACATCGGGGGAGGCCGCCTTGACGCGCGTGCGGGAGTGCACCGCCTCGACGGCCCCGAGCTCGGCGGCGCGGCGGACGAAACCGGCGGTCTGCGTCCGATCCAGTGTTGAGAGTGAAGCGTTTTCCTTGACGCTCATCTGCATCATCAGACCCTGCAATTTGCGGTCCTCGGGCAGCATGCCGATCCCGGCACGCATCGCGTGGCGCGGGCTGCGCGGCCGCAGCGGCTCGCCACCCACGGTCAGCGTGCCGCCGAGGATCGGGTCGATGCCGAAGAGCGCTTCGCCCAGTTCGCTGCGGCCTGCCCCGACGAGCCCCGCGACGCCCAGCACCTCGCCGGCGTGGAGGTCGAACGTGATGCCCCGCAATTTCTTCGTGACCAGATCGCGGGCGGACAGCAGGACCGTATCGCTGCGATTTGCAGCGGCCGCGCGGCGATCGCCGGACATCTCGCGGCCGACCATCATGCGGATCAGCTCGTTGACATTTGTCTCGGCGGCGCGGCGGGTGCCGATGAATCGGCCGTCGCGCAGGACCGTGATGCGGTCGGCGATGCGGAATATCTCATCCATCTTGTGCGACACGTAGATGATTGACACGCCCGCGGCGCGGAGCTTGCGGATGATGTTGAAGAGGTTGGCCACGGCGTCGTCGGTCAGCGAACTGGTCGGCTCGTCCATCACAATGAGCCGCGCCTGCATGCTCAGCGCCCGCGCGATCGCCACGAGTTGCATGTGCCCCATCGGCAGGTCGCCGAGGATGGCGCCCGGGTCGACACGGAGCTCAACCTGATCCAGCAGCGGGCGGACGCGATCATTGAGATCACGAAAGTTGACGATCGCCCCGCGCTGCACATGCAGATTGCCGATCGCGATATTTTCGGCGACGGTAAGGTGCGGAAAGAGATCCAGCTCCTGGAAGATCATGCTGATTCCCAGACGCTGCGCCTGCATCGGGTCGGTGATCACGATGGGCTTGCCGTCGAACTCCAGCACGCCGCCATCGGGCCTGACGACGCCGGCGAGGATCTTGCCGAGCGTGCTCTTGCCCGCGCCGTTTTCGCCCATCAGCGCGTGCACCTCGCCGGCGGCGATCTCCACGCTGACATCGCTCAGCGCGTGAACGCCGTCGTAATGCTTGGAGATATTCCTCGCGCGGATCAGGCTCAAGACGTCGCCTCCACGAATCGGATCTCAGGTTATCGTGACTTGCAACTGTTGGCCCGCTTTGAGATCGGCGGGCGTTGCGAGTGTGATCAGGATGCGGTTGCCGTCCACTTTGAAGGTCGCCCCGACCGAGCCGGCAATCTTCGCGGGCTTCATCCCCGCCGGGACGGAAAGGGCCAGTGTCTGGAGCTTCATATTTCCAAATTTCACCGCGACGGCGGCGGTAATTGAGCCGTCGGCGGATTTCTGCTCGAACGTTCCCCAGCCCTCGGCAGCGGTGAAGGGGGCGCGGAAATTGTCGGGTGTGAGGCGCGGCGCGAAGCCGAGATGTCCGTCGGGACCGTGGTTCTCGAAGCCGCAAGCCGCGGTGAAGACGCCGTAGCTGGCCATCGCGCGGGCGTAGTGGTCGCCGCACTCGACCTCGTTCCACGGATTACGCCGCACGGCGTGGTAACGGTCATGAATCGCGCGCGTGATCGCCAGTCCTTCGGTGACCATGCCCTCCCACACCATGTGACCCGCGACCTGGTACTCGAAGCCGGTCATGCACTCGTTGAAGTAGCCTGTGGCCCAGTCGGGACCCGAGCCCTTGGCTTCCTTGTCGCCGCCGCGCGGGAAGGTGCACATGAGCAGGCCGGCCTCGCCGGGCATGGCGTACCAGCGGCCGATGCGGCGCGCCTTGTGATAACCGCCGGCGTCGGGGGCGAAGTTGTATTTCCACAGGGCGGCCAGCGCGCTGCGCGTCTCGGTCTCGGGCAGGACGCGGGGAAGGCCGACCTGATACGCCCAGCTCTGGCCGAAGACCTGGTCGATCTCGCAGCCGACGCCCGAGCCGATCGCCTCGGGGTGTTTGGGGTCGCGTTTCTGGATGAAGTATTCGCCGTTGTAGAGCGAGAGGATGTTCTTCTGCCCGGCGTCGGCGATCGCGGCGGCCTGCTTGGCGAATTCGTCATCGCCCATCTCTCTTGCCATGGCGCTGCCGGCGCGGAGGGCAGCGATGTAGAGCGAGCTGAGCCAGGAGACGGGGCCGAACCACTGCGCATCGAGCGTGTTGTGCTGGGCGCCTTCGAGGATGCCGTCGGCGTTGCGATCCTCGGCGATGAGGAACTCAAGGGACTTTTTGACACGGGGCCAGAGCGATTTGAGAAACTGATCGTCGGCGGACATCTGATGTTCGCGGTAGACGCGGAGGATGCAGCCGGCCTGGCCGTCCACGGCGAGACCCGCGCCGAATTCGCCGCGGTGCTGGATCACGCCGCTCTTGGGATCGAATCCGATCTGATAATCGGTGCGTCGGCGCAGGTCGCGCTCGAGGTCGGGGAAGAGCCGCGCGGGGGAGTGGGCGTAGTGCCAGACGTGTGTGCAGGTACCGGCGCAGCAGCCGACGCCTTCCCAGCCGTAGAAGCGGCCGCTGGCGAAGCGGAAACTGGTGGAAGTCGCGAGGATCGACGTGTTGGCCATCGTGCGGTCGAGGAACCAGTAGGGGAGCGTCGAGTCGTACCACGTGTCGTGCCAGAGGCGGGTCTGCTGCGCGAGTCGAGGCAGATTCTCGGCGAGGTTCAGCGCGACGTCGGCGGCAGATTTGAAACGCGTGGCGTAATGCCGGCCGACCGCGCCGAGGTGGTCGAGGCTGAGGTTGGCAAAATGCCAGGCGATGACGAACGTGACGGTCGCCTGTTGATCGGGAGCGAGGGAGAGCTTGCGGACGAGCGCGCCGGTCAGCTTCTGATCGGTGGGAGACTCGGCGGGGTCGGCTCTGCCATCGAGCCACGGCGCGGCGGCGGTGACGGGTGCGGCTTTGATCGACGTGACGGCGAGGTCCGTGGCGGCGGGATCAAGGAGCGCGAGCGTCATCGTGCCGAAGTCGGGACGTGATTCGACATTGCCGGCGGCGGCTGCGGTGGGCTTGTCGCTGAAGACGATCTCATCGACGCCGATGTTGCCCCACGGGCCGGCGAGGTTATCGACGATCTGGATCTGCGCCTGCTTTCCGGCGAGGTCGCGGACGTCGAAGGAATCGGCGCGCATGCGGTTGTTGTCGTGACCGGTGAGTGTGCGCGCGACTTTGCCATCGACGAGGATGTTGACGCAGGTTTGGCCGGGGTGTTTGCCGCCGCCGATGAAGAGGTTGATGTAGTCGCGTTCGACGGTGAACGTTTTGCTGGTGAGCGTGCCGGTGTGGGCATCGCCCTTGGCGACGTCGCCACCGGCGCGGGCGTTGTGGGAATTGACGACACGCTGGCCGGCGCCGCCGACGTCGCCCTGATATTCGGGGATCTGCGATTTGAGGATCGGGCCCTCGCCGAAGGCGGTGCCGGTGACGGTCCAGCCCTCGTAGGTGGGCTTCTCGAAATTCTCGAAGGGGATGTCGGCCCGCGGCTCGCGCGCGGCGGCGGCGTTCTGATTCGCGGGAGCGGCGGAGCAGTTGAGCAGCAGGGCACGCGCCTCACGCGCAATCTTGTTGTGGCGTGCCCAGCCACCGGTGGGGGATGTGAGCAGCGCGGCGTTCTGCAGCCAGCCGGCGAGTTCGACCTCGGCCTGCTCCTTGCCGCTGTTCTTGACGGTGAAACGCATCACCGTCGCAGGGTAGCTCGAATCATCGGTGCTCAGCGGGATGAACGGCGAGAACGCTTCGAGCGAAACGGTGATGGGCGACGCGGCATCGCGGTACTCGACGAAGCCGATGGGATACCCGCCGCAAAATTCCGTTTGCGCGAAGCCGGTGGAATCGAGGCGGCGGACTTCGGTCTTGTCACCGATGCGGGTGCGGATCGCGAAGCCCTGATCGAACGGCGAGGCGGGCTTGGGCGGGTGCGCGTAGTTCGCATCGCCGGTGGCGTGATGAATGTTGAAGATGTCCCAGTGCCAGAGCCGACCGTCACCGCCGAGGTAGAGCTGGCCGGAGCAGAGGCCGCCGATGGGCATGCCGATCTTCTCGAGCTCGGCGCCGCGGTAGACGGTGCGCGTGCCGCGTGCGAAGAGGGATTTGACCCAATCGGGGCTGAGCTTCTTGTCGGCGGGAACGATCTTGTCGAAGTCACCGGGCTCGAAGGGGCCGGCCATGGCGAGGCTCGCCAGACCCGCGGGCGCCATCGAAACGGCGACGCCCAGGCCGACGGACTTGAGGAATCCTCGCCGGCTCGCACCGCCGCAGCAATCGGGTGTTGAGCATTGATTCGTGTCGTTCACGTGGCGCCTCGAAATAGGATTAGTGGATGCGCGGGCCGGATCCAACCTCACCGTCGCCGGTTATCATAATCGGGAAGTGCGCGAGTTGTGCGGCGGTGGCTTTGATCGGTTCGCCGCCGTTGATCTGCAATTGATAATCGCCGGGCGGCAGCGAGAGGATGCGCAGCTCTGTTGCAAAGGGCTGGTCCCATGGCTGGGGCAGCCGCGAAAGCTGGGAGGTGATGGTGAGCTTGAGAGTGCTGCCGCTCATTTTGAACCCATCGACGCGCAGGCCATCGACGCCGACGGCGATGTGGTGCGCGGCATCGACGTAAACGCCGCCGAGGAGCCGGGACGCTTCGGCGAGACCTGTGAACACGCCCGAACCTTCGCCCCAGCTCGGGCTGGTGCGCATCGCGGATTGGGGATGGCCCTCGTGGTCGATGTTCTCGGGGCCCAGGCCGAGCGGGTAGAGATTGGTGTGGCGGTAGATATTATTTTCGCCCTGGTGGCGCGGGAGATTGAGGAGGACGACGGAGGATCGCGCGGCGGCGACGGCTCGTTCGATGAGGTCCTGGCGGCCGAGCGTCTGACCATACCACGCGAAGGGGGCGACGGCCTCGGCCTGGCGGGCGTCGAGGAAGGTGGCGGTGTCGGCGTTGTCGGCGGTGAACCCACCGAATGCGAATGCGGTGTAGATGAAGTGCGGCTCCCAGCAGCACTGGCTGAAGGTGAGGTAATCGACGCACTGTTCACCGGCGTCGAGGTAGGGCTTTTCACCGGTCGCGCGGTAGAGGGCGGCGAAACCTTCTGCGGCCCAGAGCGTCGAGAGATTGCCGCGCGCGGGCTGGGCCTGCTCGGTGTCGCCGTCGAAGCTGAGCGGTTTGTTGCCGCAGGAGTAGTGCTGCTCGAGGTCCTGCCATCGCTGGCGGGGGATGACGCTCCGCATGAGGTAGCCTGCGATGCGGCGTGCGGGGGCGAGGTCGCGGGGATCGTGGGTAACGCTGTAGAGCTCGGCGAGGAACCAGAGCGACGAGCCGCACTGGGCGCTGCGCGCGAGCGGTGTGTAGGGCTCGCCGTTTTTCGCGGCGACGTAGGAGGGGGCGGAGCCGCTCTCGCCAACGAGCGGGATCAGGCCATCGGCGTAGCGGCGGACGTAGGCGAGGATGCGTGGGTCCTGCTCGCATCGCTGGTAATACTGGAGCAGGTGGGCGGCGGTCTTGCTCATCGCGACGATGTTGTAGGTGTCGCCCTCTTCGTTGATGTGCGTGAAGAGGTTCGTGTTGTGCCCCGATGAGGCGCTGAACATATTGCGGACCCACTTGCCGGACGCGGCGCGATAGTTGAGGGGGAACATGCCGCGCGAATCCTGCGGGGCGAGGAGGGCGAGGTTGATGGTGCGGCGTGCCATCTCGAGCAGCGCGGGATTCTGTGTGCGCTTGCCCCAGAGGAACATGCCGGAGGCGTCGCGGACGTTGTTCCAGAATTCGCTGTTGCTGAGATTGTCGGTCATGAATGGCGCTGCGTTGCGGTAGCCGCCGACGGGCTGCCCGGCGAGGGTGAAGCCGAGAAACGAGCCGGTGTCCGGGAAGCCGGGAACCTGGGGTTGGACAGCCCCCAGCGGTTTGAGCGTCGTATCGCAGACCAATTGGACATAGCTTTCAAAGGGCATTGCCAGATGGGGGCGATCGAGGAACACCGGGTGACCGAAAATCTCCCACTGCCGACGCGTGACGGCTTGAAATCCCTGTCCCTCGGCGACCTCGCCGCCGATCATCAGGTCGAACGCGTAGCGCACGACGGGCTTTTCGAGTGTGCGCACCATCGAGATGTCGTTGTAGCGCTGGTACCGCATGTGGTGCGAGACGACGTAGTCCATCACGCCGAACGAAGCCAGCGGCTTGGCGCTCAGGCCCGAAATCACATTCAGATCCAGCGCCGTGGGCATCGTGTATTTGTCGGCCTCGACGGGCACAGAGAACTGGTTGCGCGCGACATTCATCCGGCGACGGGCATCGGGCGAGACGATGCGGGCGCTGTTGATCACGTTCAGGTCGGGCACGATGGCGCAGAAGCGACCGGCATCCTGCAGGATGACCGCCGGTGCGTGGAAGCAGCGGTCGCCGATGACCTGGTCCCGGCCGGGGCCGGCGCGTGGGTCGTCGTATTTGAGCGTCGGAGTGTGGACGAACTGCGGGGCATGGTCTAGCTCGAAGGCGAATGTTGAAAGCAGATAGTCGAGCTTCGCGGGACTGGCAGGTGTGGCGGGGAGTTTGGCGACGACTACGATATGAAACTGCCGCTGGCCGGGTTTGAGGGTCACGGTCTGCTCGATGACCGCGTCGCGCAGCATGCCGGTCAGCCGCACGATCCGCGCGCCGCTTTCCTCCACGGCGGGATCTACGCTGCTCAGAACATCGTTGACGGCATATCGCTGGGCACTGATGGCTGGATCAAAAAAATGATTGCCTTCGCTAGGGAAAGTTTGTGGCGGTCGGAAGGAAGAGGCGATGAGTTGCCAGCCGTATTCCGTCCGTGCGAAAAATTGTTGAATGACCCCGCCATCGGATTGCGTGAACCTGGCCTTGACGACGCCGTTGTCGATTTCGATTGGTGCGGCAACGTCGGCGAGGACGGCAGCCGGGCCCAAGAGGGCCAGAACGATCAAAGTGCCGTAGATCCTCCACATGCTTGGTTCACCGCTGCCCGTATCAATTCGCAAAGTTTTCGTCGGCTTGCCAATCGGACGTCCGGGGTTTGCCGCCGACGGGAGCCCCGGAAACAATGGGATGATGGCGCTTCATCGCCGGGGACCTTGACCGGTCTATGTGTGTCGCGCCCCACGCGCCTCTTAAAGTGAAGCGCCGCGAAAGTACGAAATATGGCGCGCTCCGAAGAAAAAATGCAAAAATCTTGGGTTATCGAGGGAAAATTTTTGTTGAGATATTTGGGCTCAGTGGCGCTTACAGTAGGCGACCTTGGGTTTTGCGCAATTTGGCACAAACCTGATTGTGTGTAACTCGCGTGCGGCGAGCAACTTGGAGAGGCGAATTTGGAATTTTCGGATCGCACAGAGCGTTTTGCCACTCAACTGACCGCCTGTCAGAGTCGGCTGTACGCCTACATCATGACGCTCATGCCTGAGCCCGAGCGTGCCCACGATGTCCTGCAGGAAGCCAACTTGGTGATGCTCCGCAAATCCTCAGAATATGTCGAGGGGCACGATTTTGTAGCCTGGGCCTGCAAGGTCGCCTACTTCGAGGTTCTGAGCTATCGCCGCAACCGAGCTCGGGACCGCCACCGCTTTGATGACGAGTTTCTGGCCCATCTGGCTGAGGCGTCGGCGTCGCGTGCGTCGGGGTTTGAGGATCGCCGCCGTGCGCTGCATGAATGCCTTTCGGTTCTCCCGACCGATCAGCGCGACCTGCTGATGCAGCGGTACGAGCCCGGGTCGAGCGTCAAGAGCATCGGTCTGCGGCTGGGCCGACCGGTCGCGTCGATCTCCCAGACGCTCTACCGCGTCCGAAACACTTTGCTCGATTGCGTGCGTGGCAAAATGGCCCGAGGAGGTAATCCGTGACACCATCTCCGACTCAGCCCAGTCCGGAAGCGTCCGTCGAACAGCTTGTCGCTGCGATGCTCGATGAGACGCTCACCGAGGATCAGGAAAAGGAACTGATGGCACGCGTCCGCGGGGACCGCGAGGCGACTGAGATGTTCCTGGACCTCATGGAAGCCCACGCGATCCTGCAGTGGGAAGTGCAGTGGAAATCCGCTGCGGCGGCGATAGGCGACTTGGCCGCCTGCCCGGTCGGCGCCGGGTTGGATGGCGCCGTCGAACAGTCGTCCAAACCCCTCTCCATCTTTTCACTTCACAGGCGCTCCATGCGTTACGCCCTTGCCGCGTCACTGGTGCTCTGCGTCGGCGTGATCGCGTCGGTGCTCAACATGATCAGCGTCCGCGAGCACGACTTCCAGGGATTCAGTCCCCGGCCTCTGGCCACGCTGACCGAAACCGCCGACGCGGTGTTCGACACATCCGATGTCCCGACCGCCACAGGCAGCCAGCTCCCCGGCGGCTTCCTGCGTCTGAAGTACGGCACGGCAAAGGTCGTCTTCTTCAGCGGCGCGGAGGTCACCCTGCACGGCCCTTGCGAATTCGGGCTCAACTCGCCGATGCGCGGTTACCTCAAGCAGGGCAGGATCACCGCCTACGTCCCGCAGCAGGCCCACGGTTTCACCGTCGGCGGCCCGGCGTGTGCCGTCATCGACCTCGGCACACGATTCACGATGACCGTCGGTGAAGTCGGCGGCACGCATGTTCTGGTCCAGGAAGGGCGCGTGCAATTCCAGCGGACCGATGCGCAGGAGCACCCGATCGGCGATGTCAGCATGCTGGCCGTCGGCCAGATCGCGACGCTCGACGCCGGTTCCCAGACGATCTCTGTGGAGACCGCCAGCAAGGCGGCGATCGCTGACATCGATTCGTCGCTCGTTCTGGCGACGCCGATCCATCACTGGACATTCGACGAACAGGGCGGCGATGTCGCTCACGATTCGGCGGGCAAGGCGGACCTGAAACTGAGCGGGTCTCGCATCGGCGTGCCGGGTGTCGTTGGCGGGGCGCTGGCGCTGGATTCCAAGCCGGTGACGAGCGTCAATGAGATGATCTCCTCGGGCGACAGCTTCACCATCGCCTGCTGGGTGAAGCCGGGCCTGGTGGATGCCTCCAAACCCGAATGCCAGATTTTTGCCGCGGGCTTTGGCGGCGAGCGATTCATCGGGCTTTCGATTGTCAGCAGGCACGAATTGGGCCTACAATCAGTTGTGGGACTCTACGAGGGTGGCGATCACACGGCGGCATTCGTGTCGACGCCGGATGATGCGTGCGTTCCCGGCAAGTGGATGCACGTCGTGGTGACTTCGCCTGACCTGGAATCAGGCGAAGTGATGAAGGTGTACATCAACGGCGTGCTCCAGCCGCACCGGGCCCTGGGCACAGAGTTCGGCTTCAACGGCACGGGCAAGCCGGTCTGCAAGGGCTGGCCCAGCGAGTGCCAGGCGCACATCGGCCACAAGGACGGCCAGCGCACCAGTGACATGATGCTCGACGACATGAGGCTGTACCGCGGGGAATTGACTGCTGATCAGATCGGGAAGCTGTATCAGCAGGCTTCAGACAATCACTGACGGGCGAAACGAAGGAGAGGCACATGAGGCAGGCGATGGGCAACAATCAGCGGCGGAACCGGGTCAATCTCCGGCACAAGAGGCGGGTCGTGCTGGCGATGCTCGCGGGGCTGGGCTTGGCGACGCCGGCTGCGAACGCTGGCACGTTCACATGGGACGGAACCAACAACCTGTGGAGCAGTGCGCACTGGACCGGGTCCGGGACCACGCCAACCAACCTCGCCGCGGATATCTATACCGTCAACGCTGGCACGGTCACCTTCGGCGCGAATGACACCTTCGGCAACGCCGCGACCACGACGTCCTCCTCCATCACGATCAACTCCGGCGCCACGCTGGCCAGCGGCGGCTTCTTCAACACGATCTGGAATCTGAATCTCAACAGCGGCACCGTGCTGACCAACGGCGGCGCCAACGCCTCATTCCCCGCCTTCCAATTCGCTGGAACGCTTACGGTCACCGGAACCTCCGCGATCAACCTCGGCTCCGGCACCTTCAACACCGTCAACATCGGCGGCAACGGCAACGCCACATTGAATGTCAGCGTCACCAACCTCGCCGACAGCCTGACCGTCAACGTGCCGCTGCAGAACGGCGCCGGCGCTGGCAGCGTCATCCAAACCAGTTCGTTAACCAAGAGCGGCGCCGGCACGATGACGCTCGCCGCCACAAACACCTACACCGGCACCACCACCGTCTCCGCCGGAACACTCGCCGAATCCTCGACCGGCCTGCTCGCCGACGCGAGCCTCCTGACCGTCAACGGCGCCACCGCGATCTTCGACCTGGGCGCCAACCACAGCGACACGGTCGGCACCGTGACGCTCGACGGCGGCGGCTCGATCACCGGCAGCGGCACCTCGGCGCTGACCGTCAACTCCACCAACACCTTCGAACTCAAGAGCGGCTCGGTCAGCGCGATCCTCGCCGGAAGCGGAACGCTCAACAAAACCACCGCGGGCACTGTCACCCTTTCGGGAGCAAACACGAAAACCGGCAGCGTTCTGGTTTCGGGCGGCACTCTCTCGATCGCGTCCACAGGGTCGTTCAACGGCATCTCGGTCTTCAACACCGCCGCGGTTGGCGGCGCGACGTCCTCAATCTCCGGCACGGTCACGATGGCCAGCAACAGCAACTTTGCCGTCGGCGCCGGAGCTTCAACCGCCAGCGGCACGCTCTCGGTCGAAAGCGGCGGATCGCTGACGGTCGGCACCGGCAGCGGCTTCGTCGGCATCGGCGGCAACAACGCGGCGGTTGGGGGATCGTTTGGCTCGGGCACGCTCACGATCAACGGTGGCACCATGAGCGTCGGCGCCGCGGGCGCGGGCAACGGTGGCCCCGGCGGGCTCGACGCCACAAACTTCTGGTTCAATCCCTACAGCAGCAACGCCGCGGCAGTCGCCACGCTCAATCTCAACGGCGGAACGCTGAGCAGCGCACGCGTCCTGGCCAACGGAGGTTCGGGGTCTGCGGTCGTCAACTTCAACGGTGGCACGCTCAAAGCCGCCGCCGCACTCAACGGAATGATCACTGTCACGACCGCCAACGTCCGCAACGGCGGCGGCACCATCGACACCAATGGCAACGCGGTCACGATCGGCCAGGCCCTGATCCATTCGAGCATCGGCGGCGACAACGCCACCGACGGCGGCATCACCAAGACCGGCGCCGGCACACTCACCCTCACCGGATCCAACACGTTCAACGGCAACATGGTCATCAACCAGGGTTCCGTCCAGCTCAACACCGCATTCAATAACGCGACTGCGGCCGCCAGCAACCTGGGCAACATGAACACGGTCGGGCGCCAGATCCAGATCAACAGCGGCGCAACCCTCATCATCAACAACAACGACACCGTCGGCGATGCGGTCACGCTTCGCAGCACTTCTTTTGTTCTCGACGGCGGCACCATCAACCGCGGCGCGTTCTTCCTGACCCTGCCCAACATCACGCTCAAAAACGGCGCGATCCTGACCGGCGGCAACGGCGTCTTTCCCGCGTTCCAATCCTACAACCTCGTGGGCAGCGTCACCGTTCAGGGCACGAGCGGCTCGACCATCACCACCACCGGCTCGACCAACACCGGCATCCACCTGGCCAACGGCAGC
>JAYVTU010000008.1:0-35556 GCA_043788485.1 Planctomycetota bacterium | reverse complement strand
TCCACCTGGGCAAACGTCTGACGATCGACTTCCCCGCCATCACCCCAATGCCCATGCATCTCGAAGACACCGACAACGAAATCGTCACCTCGAAACCCTAGAACAAAATCGGAGAATCCCCATGAACATTTCCATGAACAAGAGCACGCTTCGTCCCGCACCTGAAACCGACACCGAATCCGCGGCCCAGTCCACCTCACAGGTCCCCGGCACAACACCCCGGATGTCGGCGCCGCACGCCGAGCCCCAGATCATCGTGCCGACCCACGCCGAGATCGCACGCCGGGCCTACAAGGCCTACCTCGAATCCAACTGCGAGGAAGGCCGCTGCGAGGCGAACTGGAAGCAGGCCGAGCAATCGATCCGCGATCAGAACCACGCGGCTCACAAATAACGACCCCCGGATTTCGGGGGCAGACGCATCGCAGAATCCAAGCTCCGCATCCAAACCGTGCGCAGCGCATCGAAAGGAAACACCATGGGCCTCATCCTCATCATCGTGCTCGTCCTCATGCTCCTGGGCGCCGCGCCCCTCTGGCCTCACAGCAAGAGCTGGGGCTACGGTCCCACCGGCGGCATCGGGCTGGTCCTGACCATCCTGATCATCCTGGTCCTGATGGGCCGCCTGTAAACATCAAACCGAACGTGTCCGCGTCGGGTCCGAGAGAAAAGAGGAAAACCACCAATGTCGCAGCAAACTTTCCATGTCGAAGAAATCATGACCGAGGTCCGGGACATCCTGGCTCTCTCGAATGATGTCATCGACCGCAGTCAATGTGCGCTCTGGTGGTCCAACGGTGTGCTCGATTGCCTCATCGGCCAGTACAACGCGCCGGACCCCATGCTGGATCACGCCTCATATCAGGCGTATCTGGACGGAATCAAGGTGACACTCGAAGCCCGCAACAAGGGATCAGCGATAGTCACGGGGGCCGTCCGGGTTCCGGCTCCGGTCCGCCTCACGACGCCGCAGTTTCAAAACATCGACCCCACCAAGCATCTCGAACAATCCGAATAACCATCAACCAAGAGGCACCTATGAACCGCTCCAATAAAGATCACAACCTCACGCACACCACCGCCACCGCCGTCGCCGACGGCGTCTCGGATGTTCTTCACGCCGGGGCCGACCGTCTCGGCGGTGTCGCCGACGCCGTCACCGACAAGTACGACATGCTCTCCAGCGGTCTCAAGGATCAGATCAGCGGCGTCCGCGACCAGGCGCAGCAGATCCGCAAGAACATCGAGGGCACGGTCAGCGCGAGGCCGATCACCGCGCTTCTGATCGCCGGCGGGATCGGGCTGCTCCTGGGCGCCCTCTACACACGCCGCCGCTGAGTGATTCAACAACCCGCCCGCGTCACCGCGGCGGATTCCATAAATCACGACCCCATTCACAACCGCATCCCAATCCCCGAAAGGCAACACCATGAAGATGAACCGCACGCTCACGCTGACCGTCACGACACTCGCTCTCACCCTGCCGCTGATCCTCACCGGCTGCGACCGCGAGGTCTCCAGCGAGAAGTCCTCCAAGGTCCGCTCCGACGGCAGCACAAAAACGGAACAGAAGTCCGTCACGCAGTCGCCCGACGGCTCGCTCAACACCGAGAAGAGCAGCCAGACGACCCCGCCGACCCGGCCCTGAAACGCCCCCCCTTGAACAATCCGACGCAGCGGAGCCGGCCCCCCCGATATTTCCGAGGCCGGTGCCCGCCGCGGCGAAGGCAACGACCATCGTGCGAAGGGGACAAAGTTGGCGGCCGACGCCAATCCGCGACGGGGTGCATCGCCTGCTCCCCGTCGCTTTCAGGGGCTCGTCCACACGAGCCCGCTTGCAACGCTTCTGACCGATGCCCGGGCATTTTCCCGGTGAACACTGTGTCTTTGAAAGGACATGCTATGAAAAGTTTCCTTCTGCGATCGACGTTTCTGATGGCTGGCGTGCTGGGGCTCGCGATGATGACCGCCTGTGAGACGGCTCCGAAAACCGAAGAGGGCAGGCACACGATCGAGAACGATGCCTCGATGGCTGTCGGCAAGGCGCGGACGAGCGATCCGACTCTCGCCGATGTGATGAACCGGTCGGCGGGTTATGCGGTGTTCCCCGCGGTCGGCAAGGGAGCCGTGGGCATCGGCGGCGCTTACGGCAAGGGCGTGCTCTACGTCAACGGCAATCCCAGCGGCTACTGCGACCTGACCCAGGCGACGATCGGTGTCCAGCTCGGCGGCCAGAAGTACACCGAGATCATTTGCTTCGAAACCCCCCAGGCCCTGGACACCTTCAAGCAGGGCAACTTCCGCTTCGACGCCCAGGCCACCGCCGTCGCCCTCAAGAGCGGCGCCGGCACGAACGCGAAGTTCGCCAACGGCATCGTCGTCTTCACCATGGACGAGGCCGGCCTCATGTATGAAGCCGCGATCGGCGGACAGAAATTCACCTACCAGGGCAAGTGAATTCACACGACTCGCCGCGCCGGAATCTCCGGTGCGGCAGCGATCCGATCCCCGTTCCTCAAACAAGGAGCAATCCGATGAACGCACGCAAAATCATCCTCGCCGCCCTGCTGCTGGCCATGATCGTCCTCACGCTCGGCTCGACGGGCTGCAACGCCTGGCGAGGCCTCGGCAAGGACCTGGGAATCGCAGGCGACAAGATCCAGGACCAGTGAACCCCGATCGAAACACACGCGTCAGCGCCTTTCGGCCTGACTCACCAATCACACTTTCTAGAAAGAAAATCACATGAAGACCTCCACGTTCCGCACACTCACGCTCGCCACGCTCCTGACCGGCCCCCTCCTCGTCGCCGCAGGCTGCGATTACGACCGAGCCGACCGCTCCACACATGACTCCTCGCGGGAAACCTCTCACTCTGAGAGCGACAAGAAGGGCTGGTTCGGCGGCCACATCCACGAAGTCAATACCACCTACACGAACTCCGACGGCTCGACGAGCATCGAGACCGAGTCCACCACCACCAAGAACGGCACCACGACGATCGTCCGTGAACGCAAAACCACGTTCCCCGACGGCCACGTGAAGGTCGACAACGAGACGCGCACCATCGTCAAGGGCACCGACAGCTCGACCCACGAGACGAAGACCACCAACTGATTCTGATAAATTTTCGCGGCGTGCCCCTTAACAGGGTCGCGCTGTTTTGAACCGAGCATTACCACTTCATGCCCGCAACCCGCGGGCGTCAGGACAACGAATATGCGCAAGAATCTCACATTGGGCTGGGCCGCGGCGGTCGTCGCCCTATCCATCGGTTGCGGTTCGCAGCGCCACGCGGCGCTGGCTGCCGTCGGAGATTCCGATGTGCCTCCGCCCGCGCCTTCGCAGGAGCAGCCCGAGGTACTGACACGCGGCCCGGTGCACGAGGCGTTCGCCGAGCCGGTGGCTCTTGAAAACGAAGCGGGCATCATCGCGCCGACCGCGCCGCCGGCGAACATCGAAGAGGTCCCGCCGACCGAGCGGCCCGAGGGCGGGCAGATCGTCTGGGTGCCGGGCTACTGGGCCTGGGACGCGGACCGGCATGGCTACATCTGGGTCAGCGCGTGCTGGCGCGCGGCTGTGCCCAATCGCGATTGGGTGCCCGGCTACTGGTTCCAGGTAAGCGGCGGGTATGAGTGGATCCCGGGCTTCTGGTCCGAGGGTGGCGTTGAGATTGAATATCTGCCCGAGCCGCCCGTGATGACCGACATGGCCGCGCCGAGCGCCGCGCCATCGGTCAACGTCGTCTGGGCGCCGCCCTGCTGGTACTGGCACGATGGTCAGTACATCCGCCGCAACGGTTATTGGGTCGGCGCGCAGGTTGGTTGGGTGTGGGTTCCCTCGCACTACATCCGCACACCGCGCGGCCATGTCTTTGCCGCCGGTCACTGGGACTATTCGCTCGATCGCCGCGGTGTGTTGTTCGCTCCGGTCTACGTCCGCCCCGAAATTTACGGCCGCGCTGATTACAGATACTCGCCCAGCATCGTCGTTGACATCGGCGGGCTGAGCCTCAGCCTCTTCGCCTATCCGCGATACCACCACTACTACTTTGGCGACTACTACGACGATTCCTATGTCACCATCGGCATCTATCCGCGCTTTGACTGCGACCGGCGGCACACCTGGTACGACCCGATCTACGAGCACGACCGCTGGGACCACCGCCGCTCCGAGCCGCGATGGGAAGAGCACGAGCGCCACGACTACGACGCCCGCCGCGCCGATGTGAATCTCCGTCCCGCGCGGACCTACCGCGAGATGGAAGCCCGCGTCGCCAAGGCGCCCGAGCCTCAGCGCAAGAGCCTGCAGATCGCGCGGCCGCTGTCGGTGGTTGTTGCCAGCAAGGTGGATGTGACGGTGAAGTTCCAGGCCGTCACCGTCGAGGACAAACACCGGTTCATCGAGCAGCAGACCGCGGTGAAGAAGTTCGGCCAGGACCGAAGCCGCTGGGAATCGGAAGGCGCGGGCAATGTGAAGGCCACGCCGACCGCGGGCCCCAAGGTGCCGGTGACTCCGACCGCGCCGCGCACCGGGCCGTCCGCCAAGCCCGCCGATCGCAATCCTGTTGAACCGACCGCGCCGCCCGATCGCAAAGGGGCTGCGACGCCGCAGAAGGAAACCGGCCTTCCTCCCGTTGAAAATACAAAACCCACGGGCCTGCCGACCAAGCCCAAAGGACCGCGCCCGCCGGCTATCGAGCCCAAGGGACCGGTCGAGCAGCCCGTGGAGAACATCAAGCCCGCCGTGGAACCGTCGAAGCAAAAGGGTCCCGACAAAGTGAAGATCCCCGCCTCGCCGATCTCAGGCAAATCCGCGGGCCGCGGCCCCGCCGACAGCGGTCCGCCCGCGCGGCCCAATGACGAAGAGAAGCCGGCCAAGCCCACTCCCCCCGCTGCGCCGCCCCGCGCCGAACCGCGCACACAACCGCCCGAGCGCGGAAATGATGCGAAGGACAACAAAAACTCCGACGACCGCAAAGATTCCAAAGACTCCAAAGACAACAAGAACCCCGACGACCGCAAAAACAAGTGACTCCGCACCTCACACAAAACCCATGACGGCCGAATCATTCGACCCCGTCAACACTGAAAGGCTCCCTATGAATCTCCCAACCATCCTCGTCATCCTGCTGATCCTCATGCTCGTCGGCGTTTTCCCCGCCTGGCCTCACAGCCACGACTGGGGCTACTACCCCAGCGGCGGCATCGGCCTCCTCCTGCTCATCGTCGTCGTCTTCATGCTCGTCGGCGGCGGCGGGCGCGCACGAAACTGATCATCGCAACACCTAATCAATCATCGGAGCAACCCATGTTCACCTCAAATCGTCTCGCCAGCCTCATGCCGCGCGCCCCGCAGCTCGCGTTTGTCTTGCTCATCGCCGCCGCCTGCCTCGCCGGCTGCAATCACAAACACTTCGACCGTGACGATCACGACAACGGCCGCCACTCCGATCACGATCGTGATCACGACCGCGATCATGACCATGATCACGACCACGACAACGATCGCCGCTGATCGCCGACACTCCGACAACTCGGCTTGCCCACCGCAAGTCTCATCGCTTTCGACGCTGAGTTTTCGCGTCCATCACCTCGACCGTCCGGGCATTCGCCCGGACGGTTTTTAATGGCCGGCCCGATGCGCTTTTGCCGCCCGCACGCGCATCGGTGCGTACGATTCCCTACGGAGCCTTTATGGATGTCACCACCCGATCGCCCGCCGGTTCGCGCATCGTCGCCCTCGCGGGCATGGTGACAGTTGTAGCCGCGCTTTATCTGGGCCGCGAAATCCTGATCCCCTGCGCGATGGCCACGCTGCTCAGCTTCCTGCTCGCGCCGCTGGTGATCCGGTTCCGCCACTGGGGCCTCTCGCGCGCCCTGGCCTCGGTCGGCGCCGTCATCCTGAGCCTGCTGTTCATCGGCGTCGTCAGCTATGTCCTGAGCGTCGAGGTGCTCGAATTCGCCAACCGTCTGCCCGATTACCAGCGGAACATCGAGCAGAAGATCGATTCGGTCCGCTTGCCCACGGGCGGCCTCCTGAATCGAGTGGACAAGGTGATACAAACCTTCACACACGAAAATACCACGCCGCCCCCATCGCTCGTCCGACCCAATGCCATCGAACCTGCGCCCAAGACTCCCGCCGCAGATCCTTCCGCGCCGGAGCCGGTCAAAGCAGTTCCCGTCGAAGTTGTCGCTCAGCCGCTGACGCCGGCCGATGTCCTCAGCGCCGTCATCGCGCGAGTCACCAATTTCATGGCCACCGCCGGCGCCGTGATCATCCTGGCGATCTTCATACTGCTAGGTCGCGAGGACCTCCGTGACCGTATCCTCCGACTGCTCGGGCCGACACGCCTCCGCGTCACCACGCAGGCCCTCGACGACGCCGCCGAACGCGTCTCGCGCTACCTGCGTCTGCAGCTCCTGGTGAACGTCGCGTTCGGAATCCTCATCGGCACGGGCCTGTTCCTCATCGGCGTCCCCAACGCGCTGCTCTGGGGCCTGCTCGCGACGATGCTCCGATTCGTTCCCTACATCGGCATCCTCATCGCTGCCATCCTCCCGATCATGCTCGCCGCCGCCGTCGATCCGGGATGGGCCAAGCCCGCGCTGACCGTCGGCCTCTTCACGCTCTGCGAGATCGTCGTCGCCAATGTCATCGAGCCCAAGCTCTACGGCTCGGGCACCGGCATCTCGCCGCTGGGCATCATCGTCTCCGCCGCGTTCTGGGCATGGCTCTGGGGGCCGATCGGCCTGCTCATGTCCACGCCGATGACCGTCTGCCTCGTCGTCATCGGGCGCTACGTCCCGGCCATGAATTTTCTCAGCATCCTGCTCGGCGATGAACCGGCCCTCCCGCCGCAGACCCGCTTCTACCAGCGGCTCCTCGCGCTGGACACCGAAGAGCCCGCCGGTGTCGCCAGCGAGTTCCTCACCGATCACACCCTCCAGCAGTTCTACGATCAGGTCGTCATCCCTGCGCTTCACCTCGCCGAGGAGAACCGCGCACAGGGCATGCTCGACACCGATCAGCAGCAATTCATCCGTGAGCAATCCCGCGAAGTGATCGAAGACCTCGCCGATCACACCGATAGGCCGCAGGCGGTCCGCACGATGACCGAGGGCGAGCCGCAGACCGCCGCCGCGCCCCCGCCCGTCGCGGTGGCCGATGCCAACGCGCCCCCACAGATTCTCTGCGTCCCCGCTTATGACGAAACCGATGAACTGGCCGCACTGATGCTCAGCCAACTTCTCCGCCGCCGTGGCATCCCCGCCGCCGTGATCTCCGCCGATCTTCGCCCGCTCCGCCGCATGCTGGAGATTGAGCGAAGCAAAGCCCGCATCATCTGCATCTCCGCCCTGCCGCCCTTCGCCCGCACCCACGCCATCGACGCCCTCCGCCGCATCCGCGCCCGCTTCCCCGATGCGAAAATCGTTCTCGGCCTCTGGCACAGCGGATCCGACCCCGCGACACTCGAACCCCGCCTCATCCGCCTCGGCGCCGATGCCCTTTCAACACGCCTCCACGCCGCCGCGGAAAAACTCGCCGCCATTACTCCGGTGCAGATCTAAACGTCTGCGCTGCCCCGCGAGCCGGTGTGGTTGTCCCTCAGAGTTTGCCCGTCTTGAGAAACTCGTGATGCACCGCCGCGGTCACGCGTTGACCGGTTGTTGAGATCAGCGTGATCTGGCCCGGGGCGAATTCGATCTTCTTGACGTTCTGGAAATTCGCCGGGATCTTTGCCACCCCTTGGATGTAGTTGACGCTCATCGGCTTGTCGCCGCGCAGCTCGACGGTCGTGAGCACGCCCTCCGCCGTCAGCGCGTTGGGCGCATTGCTCGCCGCCAGGCCGTCGGCGAAGCACGCGGTCACATCCTCAAGGCCGAGGCAGCGGTTGCGGCCGTTCCACGGGACGCCGTGCCGGCCGTGGTTCTCGATCCATATCACGGTGCTGTTGAGGATCGCCGGGTCGCGCAGCGCGAACCAGACATAGCGCTCATCGGTGTTTGTCGCGGTGACCCAGGCGGGATTGCCGCCCAGCGCATCGCCGCGCTCGCTGACGAGTTGGAGGAGATCGGCGAAACCGAGCCGCGCGGGGAAGCGGGAGCAGTCGGCATCGGGCGCGCCCTTCCACGCCATCGGCACCTTCGTCAGGTCCGTGAACTTCGCGCCGGGCTGCAGCGCCTGGTACTCGCGATTTGCCGGGTCGCTGAAGAGACTGGCACTCACCAGGCCGAAGCGGATCGGGCTCGTCGCGATGCGCACGGAGCCCTCTTTGGCCGGGAGCGCGAGCGTCGCGTGGTGACCGAGCGGATAGTTGCCGGCGAAGCCGTTGATCGTGTCCTGCGAGTAGATGACGTTCTGGCCGTCGATGAGCGCGAGTTTCTTGGTGATGCGGCTGCCCTGGCGGACTTTGGAATCGAGTGCGAGCGTGAGTGTCGTCACACCGTTGGCCGAATCCTTGGAGATGAACGTCCACGGCGAACCCGCGACCTCTCCGTGCGGCGGATGCTTCTCGCCGTTGAACTTCGCGCCGTTAACGCCGAACGGCAGGCAGAAGAAGTCGCCGCGCAGGCTTGTCAGCACCGGCGCGGGCAGATCGCTGAGCCCCTCATCCTGCCACGGGCTGATGTAGTAGGGCTGCACCGGATCGCGGCTATCACGGTAAAAGGTGACCGGCGCCATCATCCCGCCGATGCGCGTGACAGCGAGATCGACCTGAGCGTTTTGCAGCACGTAGCACGGCTGCGAGTTGAATGTCTGCATCGAAGGCCCGCCCAGGCTGAATGATCCGGTGTCCGTATCGCAGCCGCCGGTGAAAAGTGCGGCGAGACCGAGCGTGGCGAGGATTGTGCGTTTCATATTTTCGCCTCGGTGGGTGAAACTGGGGTTCGTGAGAATGATACAGCCCTGGCTCACCGCATGGGTACACGCCACTCCGGGCCCGACGCTTAAAATGCTCTTGGAAAGAGTTTCAGAATAGGACAACAATTTTCCGGGTCGTTCGTTGATCTCTGCGGGCAGCACACCTCAAACCATTCCAGCCTCCGCGCCCTCAGGAATCCCGATGATGAAAACGCTCACTGCCGTCCTCCTCGCCGCCCTGCTGCTCACCCTCGCGACGCCGCTCCGCGCCGCCGATGCGCCGCCAACCAAAACCGCCCCCAAGCCCAACATCGTCTACATCCTCTGCGACGACCTGGGCTACGGCGATGTTCACTGCCTCGGCGGCGACCGCAGCAAGATCGCCACGCCCTGCATCGACAAGCTCGCGGCTTCGGGGATGATCTTCACCGAAGCACACTCCACCTCCGCTGTCTGCACCCCGAGCCGCTACGCGACAATGACGGGCCGCTACAACTGGCGCACGCACCTTCAGAAGGGCGTGCTCAGCGGCTACAGCCCGCCGCTGATCGCCGCCGATCGCCTCACCGTGCCGGCTCTGATGAAGCAGAGCGGTTACGCCACGGCCTGCATCGGCAAGTGGCACCTGGGCATGGAGATGCCCGACAAGAAGAATGCCGCCGGTCCGATCACCCAGGG
Organism: Planctomycetota bacterium; assembly: GCA_043788485.1. GTDB lineage: Bacteria > Planctomycetota > Phycisphaerae > Phycisphaerales > Zrk34 > JAYVTU01. The sequence goes on along the minus strand of JAYVTU010000008.1, from coordinate 26,010 downwards.
CCCGACGACCCGCGGATTCGATTACTACTTCGGCATCAGCGCCTCGCTGGACATGCCGCCGTTTGCGTTCATCGAGAACGACCGGTTCACCGAAGCTCCGACGGTCACGAAGAAATTCCAGCGGACCGGCGCCGCGGCTCCGGGATTCGAGGCCGTCGATGTCCTGCCGACGCTGGCGAAAAAGGCCGGCGAATTCATCGGCAAACAGGCCGCGGCCGGCGCGCCGTTCTTCCTCTACATGCCCCTCAACTCGCCGCACACGCCGATCGTGCCCACGAAGGAGTGGCAGGGAAAGAGCGGCCTCGGCGCCTACGGCGACTTCGTGATGGAAACCGATTGGGCAATTGGTGAAGTGCTCAAGGCGCTCGACGCAGCGGGGGTCCAAGGCAACACGCTGGTCATCGTCACCAGCGACAACGGCTGCTCACCGGCCGCCGGCATCCCCGATCTCGAAGCCAAGGGCCACTTCCCCAGCGAGCTGCGCCGCGGCCACAAGGCCGACATCTGGGACGGCGGCCACCGCATCCCGTTCATCGCGCGCTGGCCCGATCGCATCAAGGCCGGCACGAAATGCGATCAGCTCATCTGCCAGGTCGATCTCATGGCGACGTGCGCCGAAATGCTCGGCGTCAAGATCCCCGACAGCGCCGGTGAAGACAGCGTGAGCATCCTGCCCGCGCTGCTGGGCACAGCCGACAGGCCGCTGCACGAGGCCGTCGTCCACCACTCGATCCAGGGAGGCTTCGCGATCCGCCAGGGCCCGTGGAAGCTCGAACTCTGCACCGGCAGTGCGGGGTGGTCCAAGGGCGGCGACGGCGAGCCCATCCAGCTCTACGACATGGGCAAGGATATCGGCGAGCGCACCAACGAATACAAGGCCCACCCCGAAGTCGTCTCGCGTCTCACCAAGCTGCTCGAAAAATACGTCGCCGACGGCCGCAGCACGCCCGGCGCTCCGCAGAAGAACGACGCCGCCATCAACATCTTCAAGAAGGGCGCCGCCGGCGCCGCCGAAGAATCCGAAGCCAAATAGATCGAGCGATTCACGAACAGCTGTGGCGGCGAGGCGACGTTTCACTCCCTCTCCCTCCCAGGGAGAGGGCCGGGGTGAGGGTTGAATCATTGGGACAATACGTGCGCTTCGCGCGGACGCACGTTGCAAATCTTTACATCTCACCCTCACCCGGCGGAGGACCGCCGACCTCTCCCTTGAAGGGAGAGGTGAACCGATCACCGCGCGACGGTGAAGGGGATGTCCGTGCCGGGCTCGAATTCCTTGCCGGCGGAATTGGTTTTGGCGCCGCCGTCGTCGTGAAGGTCTTCGCCGACGCTGTAGACGGTGAAGCCCTTGGCCAGCGGCTTGAAGATCAGAGGCTTGCCGGTGAACGGGTCCTCGGGGATGCGCTCGATGAACACCGGGACGAGTTGATTGAGGTCGGTCGGCAGCGCCCCGCCGTGCGCAAGCCGGTGACGCTCGACGGCCATGGCGAGTATCGCGCAGCGGACCTTCGTGACCGCGCGGCCATCAAGCAACGCGAAACGGCATAAGGGAGGGGTAATCAACCGGCTGATCAGATTCGTCCAGATTTGGCGTTTCCCCCATCCGGCTTCTACGGCTGTCATCGCCGCGTATCGCGCCGCAAAGGGCTGGCGCGACGCTTGGATCATGTCCGCCATGCCCGCGAGGTAATTCAATTCATCGACACTCCAGAGACCGACGACTGCGTACCCCTTCAGCGAATATCGCGCCGGATCGCTCGGCACACCACCGACTCCATACGTGTCGGGATGACCATATATCTCGATGCCCCACATGCGTTCGCAAAGCATGCATCGGCTCAGGACGATCTCATCGTCAGCGATGTTCATCATCTCGATGAATCTTGCCAGCACTGCATCAGGAAGGGGAATGCGATTCATCACTCGGGCGAGCGAATCGACGATCTGACGATGCATGGTGATCTGCACCAGAAAGGTGACGATCATCGATTCTTCACCCAGTGATTCGGACAATTGCCATGCCTGACGCAGAGATTCCACCGCCTCGTCCGTCTGATGATGTTCGGAATGAACCACCGCTTCGAGGCAGAGCAGACTGACGCATCTCCGCAGTTCACTCAGGGGCGTGTCGGCCAGGGTCAAGCCAATTTTTGCGCCGTCGGGGGTGTATCGACATTGTTTACATTCGGTGCCCTGCCGCAGCAATTCGAGACACGCGGAATTCTCCGTCACGTGTATCTCTATGTCGGCGAGCATCTGCGGTGACAATGGCTCGGTGTCAGAGGGAAGTTCTGCAATACCCGTGAGCGGTATCCGGTCAAATTTCTCCAGCGAAGGCTGGCGATACACAGCAGCCGCACGTCGATAAAATTCCGCGGCGTTTTCTGTTGGCGGCGGCATCGGCGGCAGCCTGGCCAGCAAATCCTCCAGCACCACCGGTTCGCCGCGGGCGCGGATTTCGTTGAGGGCGGCTTCGACGCGGACGGTCAGGACCCATCGCCAGAGGCCGAAGAGGGCCAGGAGCAGGAGGAGACCGCCGCAGAAGAGGATCATCTTGCGGTGCTCGCGCCAGACGGATCGGCGTGGCGAGTCGCTGTATTCGGCGGGGATGACGGGCATGGCTTCACTCCGTGCGAAGAATCGTATCGCGGAGGGCGGGGCAGTGCGCGGGGGTGCTGCGTCTTGGGTGCCACGGCCAGCGAGTCTTCGAGTCGGCCGTGTCTTCGCGCCGTGCGCCAAGGCACACGGCCGACTCCGCAGAGCCTGCGCTGGCCGTGGCACCCGGGGCGTCGCGCACAAACGTGGCTCGAAAACCGGACGTCCGGGGGGGGTTCCCGGATGGGGATTTGGAAGTGATGGGATTCGAGGGCTTAAGGCGCGGAATCGGGGGGTTGGGGGGAGGGGGGGAATATGTCCGGTCGACGGGTTTGTGCGCACAGGGAGTGACTTGGGAATTGGGGGTTGGGGGTTAGGGGTTAACAAGAAGGGGAGCGCTAAGCCGCAAGCGGCGGCGAGGGGGATTGTTGATGGCTGTTGCGGATTGCATGTGCCGGGTTTATGTTATTCCGCCGCTGGATTTCGGGTTTGAACAGTTCTGGAATTGGCCAACCAAAACGTGCAAGAGGTTCAATGAGTACTGATATTGCGATCGAAGTGTGGGACGCGACGGGGAACAAGAAGCAGCTCTTTGAGGTGCCTTCCGACGCTCCGGTCAATCGCCTGGTGGCGGTGATGGTGGACCGGCTGAACCTGCCGCGCCAGAGCCCCGATGGGCAGTTGATGAGCTACAAGTTCCACCACCGCGCCAGCGGCAAGCAGTTGCTGGACACCGACACGCTGGCCGGGGCTGGTGTGCGTGAGGGTGACATCCTGCGGTTGCAGCCGGAGATCACCGCCGGTGGGAGCGGATCATGAGCGGCGCCGAGGGCGAAGCGGCTCTGGAGCCGACCAAGAGCTGCCCGGTGTGCGGCGAGACGATCAAGGCGGTGGCGTACAAGTGCCGCTTCTGCGGTGAGTATATTGACCCCAAGATGAAGCCCGCGGCTCCGGCGCCCAGCGCGGGGGAGCGGATGCTGCTGCCCGTGGGCAGGCCCGGTTCGGCGATCGCGGCGGGGTATTGCGGGCTTCTCGCACTGTTCCCGCTGATCGGGATTCCGTTCGGGATCGCGGGTTTGATCTGCGGGTTCATGGCGCTCAAGACGCTCAACGCCGATCCGCAACTCAGCGGGCGCGGCCGTGCGTGGTTCGGGATCATCGCCGGAGCGGTGATGACGCTGCTCTGGCTGCTCATGGTTGTCGCCATGCTGAGCGAACATCACCGTTGAATATCGTCAGGAGTTTCACGCGTGAGCAGCACGACAGGCATCAAGATCGAGACCGAAGACGGCCGCTTCTCGCGGCTGGAGCTCATCGGGTGGTGGGACCAGAAGCGGCTGGCCGCCTCGAAGGTCGTGCTCATCGGCATCGGCGCGATCGGCAACGAGATCCTCAAGAACCTGGCGCTGCTGGGCGTCGGCAATGTCTTCGTCGCGGACCTCGATCGCATCGAGAACAGCAACCTGTCGCGCTCGGTGCTCTTCCGCGCCGCTGACTGTGGCCGGAGCAAGGCGGAGGTCGGCGCGGAACGCGCCCGCGAGATTTACCCGGACATGAAGGTTCAGCCGTTCCACGGCAACATCGTCTACGACCTGGGCCTGGGCATCTACCGATGGGCGGATGTGATCCTCGGCGGGCTGGATAACCGTGAGGCCCGCGTCGCGATCAATCAGGCGGCGGCTCGCACGGGCAAGGTCTGGATCGACGGCGCGATCGAGCGGCTCGATGGTGTGGCGCGTGTCTTCGACCCGGCGACTGGGCCGTGCTACGAGTGCACGATGAACGAGACCGACTGGAAGATGCTCGCGGCTCGCCGGAGCTGTGCGCTGCTGACGCGTGATCAGATGGAGGCCGGGAAGGTGCCGACCACGCCGACGACCGGCTCGGTCATCGCGGGGATCCAGACGCAGGAAGCGGTGAAGTACCTGCACGGCCTGGAGACGCTCGAGGGCCGCGGCTACGTCTTCGAGGGCACGCATCATCAGAGCTACACCGTCACCTACTCCCGCAAGCCCGACTGCCCGACGCACGAGGCGTTCGAGCCGATCGAGGTGCTCGACTGGCGCGTGAGCCAGACTCCGCTAAGGAAGCTGCTCGACAAGGTGCGCGGCGACCTCGGTCCCGCGGCGGTTATCGAGCTCAATCAGGATGTGCTGCGAGCGCTGCGCTGCGAGAAATGCAGCATCGCGGAGCCCGTGTTCGCCTCGCTGGGCAAAGTCAACGAGAAACGCGGAGCGTGCCCGACGTGCGGTCAGATGCGCGAGCCCGTGCTGTTTCACACGATTGATGGGAGCGAAGACTTCATCGACCGCACGCTGGGCGAGATCGGTGTTCCGCCGTGGGACATTCTCGCGGGCCGCAGCGGCATGCAGCAGCGTTACTACGAATTCGCCGGTGATCGCGAGTCGGTGCTGGGTCCGCTCCATTCCTGATCCATTAGAAAGAGACGCCGATGACAACGTCCGCACCCCCCGATGTCTCCCAGCTCGCCGGGCAGAAGCTGCCCAAGGCGGCGTTCCCCGCGCAGCGCGGCAGCGAGTTCCGCGTCCACTTCGATCCGGCGGTGCACAAGGCCGTGCACGCCCACGCATCCGAAGACGTCAGCGTCGAGATCTGCGGTGTGCTCGTCGGCAAGCTCCAGCAGGACGACGATGGCCCGTTCGCCCTCATCACCGCTTCGATCCGCGGCGAATCGGCGGCCAACAAGTTCGCCGAGGTCACGTTCACGCACGACACCTGGACGAAGATCAATCAGGAGATGGACGCGAAGTACGCCGACCTTTCGATCGTCGGCTGGTATCACACGCACCCGGACTTCGGCATCTTCCTGTCGGACCGCGACCGGTTCATCCACGAGCACTTCTTCAACGGCCCGGGGCAGACCGCGCTGGTCGTCGATCCGGTGCGCAAGATCGAGGGCGTGTTCCGGTGGAAGCAGGGCAAGCCGGTGATCTGCGAACGGTTCTGGGTGGGCAACGAATTGCGTTTCGCGCCGCCCGATCCGGCGGAAGAGCCCAAGCACGGCGAGCACGGCAAACATTCGCCTGCGCAGGCCAGTGAAAGCTCGCGGCAGCCGCCGTCGCGCACCGATTGGATGTCAACGCTGCTCATGCTTCTGATGGCGGTGTGTGCGTTCATGGTCGGTTCGCTGTACGGCACTCAGCAGACGCAAATGGAAAGGGCCTTGTTCATGCAGGGCCTGGCCGTCGAGTGGTACAAGACGCACGGCACGCATCTGGGTCTGTCGGAATCGCTCGACGAGCTGAGCATCAAGACGGGCCAGATCCAGCAGGTGACCAAGCAGCTACTCGAAACGCCGCCGGCCGCGGGTGACGACGGCCTCAAGGCACGCGGTCAGGATTGGCAGCAGGTTCTCAACGCGCTGCGGCAGGTTCAACAGGCCATGCTGCAGCTCAAGAGCATTTACGGGCTGACCCCGGAGGAGACACGCGCGGTCTCCAGCGCGATGAACGCGATCCCCATGCCCAGGCCCGAGCCGCCGCAGCAGCAGGGCGAGACACCGAAAAATCCTAAGGCGGAGACCGGAAGCAAGCCCGGAACATCGCCCACGGCTTCGTCCGCCCTGCAATCCGCGCCCGCCAACACGCCGGCGCTGCCCAACACTCCTCCGCCGCTCTTCAACCCCGAAACTAACACCGCGCCCGCGTTCCCCGCAACCCCCGGAACCCCCGGAAGCGAGAAAAAGTGATGTCTGACCAGCGCCCCATCAAGCTCCTTTCCGAGGAGCTCTATTCGCCGAAGGTCGAAGGCTACCTCGAGCAGCAGCACTCGCTGCGCGCCGCGGTCGCGGATTTTCCCACGCAGCCGCTGATCGTGCGTGTGATCTATTCAAGCTGGTTTTACCTGAGCCTCGCGTCGGGGCTGGGCGGATTCGTGGCGTGGGCGATTGTCGAGCCGTTCTTCAATGAGGGCGAACACGAGTCAAGCATCGCAGCGATCATGCTGTTCCCGACGGTCGCGGCGATGGTCGGCCTGTTTCTCGGAGCTGCCGAGGGGCTGATGTGCCGCCAAGTCGGACGCGCGGCGCTGTGCGCCGCGGTCGGCGCGGGGATCGGCCTGGTCGGCGGATTGGTGGCGATCTTCGCGGCGGGGATGGTGTTCGTGATGATGGCGAATCTCGCAGTGAGCGTCGGAACTCCCCCGCGTCACGGCGAGATGCCGCGCGGCATGACGCTGCTGATCTTCATGATGGGCCGCGCCGCGGCGTGGGCCATCGCGGCGCTTCCCGCGGGCCTCGGCCAGGGCATCGCGCTCAAGGAAAAGAAGGTCATCCTCAACGGCCTCCTCGGCGGCGTCCTTGGCGGATTGCTCGGCGGGCTGCTGTTCGACCCGATCGACCTGCTGCTGAGTTCCAACCACGATCGCGCGACGCTCAGCCGGGCCGTCGGTTTCACCGTGATCGGCCTGATGGTCGGCCTCTTCGTCGGGCTCGTCGAGCAGTGGACGAAAACGGCGTGGCTGCACATGAAGGCCGGCCCGCTCGCCGGCAAGCAGTTCGTGCTCTACCGCAACCCGACGGTGATCGGCTCGTCGCCCAAGGCCGATGTCTACCTCTTCAAGGACGAGGCGATCGCCCCGCGCCACCTGCTGATCCACAACCGCGGCGGCCGCTTCGAGATCGAGGACTGCGGCAGCGAAGAAGGCACACACGTCAACGGCATCCCGGTCCAGAAAAAATTCCTAGAAGCCGGCGACCAGATCGTGATCGGCAAAACCGTGCTCGAATTCAGCCTGCGTGAGAGCAGCTAACGCATTCAAAAGGATTTGTTCATGTCAATCACAGTGGCGTGTCCGAAATGCGGCAAGAATCTCAAGGCTCCCGACAGCGCGGCGGGAAAGAAGGGGCGATGCCCGGATTGCGGTGAGGTGATCACGCTGATCGCCAGCCCCGCGATTTCAGAGGAGCCGATTGATCCGGAGATTGTCGAGCCCGAGGTCGTGCCCAGCGACTATTCGCCGGTGACTGTGGGTTCGGCGTCTCGGAGTTCGGCGGACACCGAGACGAGCAGTGAGGATCGGCGCCCGTGCCCGGCGTGCGGCGAAATGATCTCCAAAAAGGCGATGAAATGCCGCTTCTGCGGTGAGATCTTCGACCCGACGCTCAAGGCCGCTCAGAAGAAGAAATCCTCCGGATCGAGCGGATCTGACGACGACAACCTGGGCGCGGGCGAATGGGTGCTGGCAGTCCTCTGCTCGGGGATCGGCTGCATCATGGGCATCATCTGGATGATCCAGGGCAAGCCCAAGGGCCTGAAGATGATCGGCGCGTCGATCGTCTGCGGCATCCTCGGACGCGTTATTATTGCATTGCTCCTGCACCAGAACTGACGGCGTACCCACGGCCCGGCGAGTCATCTTCACCATGCCTATCGCAACCTGCACATGTGGCGCCAAGATCCGTCTGCCCGATGGGCCGATCGCTGTCGCGATGCGGTGCCCGCGGTGCAAGGCGCCGATTGACACATCGGCGGTGATCGCCGCGCCTGCTGCGCCGGCCGCGATGACTGCGACCGCCCCACCGCCGCCGATGACTGCGACGGAACCGGCTCCGGTGTCGCCGCCCGCGCCGCCGCCGGGCATCGGCACGCCGGCGACGGCCGAGGAGATTGGCAAGGTCTGCCCGGTGTGCCAGACCGCTGTGGCCGAGGGCGAGCGTGTGCAGAACTGCGCAGCATGCGGGCAACTTCATCACGGGGCGTGCTGGGAAGAGGTCGGCGGGTGCGCGACATACGGCTGCGCCAATGCGCACGAGACGGTCAAGCCGCAGGAGAGCGCACAGCCGACGAGCGCATGGGGCGACACGAAGAAGTGCCCGGCGTGCGGCGAGACGATCAAGGCGATCGCGCTGCGCTGCCGGTATTGCAACAGCGATTTCCCGACGATCGATCCGATGACCGCGGCGGACCTTCGGAAGCGGGCGTGGAACGCCGACGAGGCGAAATCGACGCGCACGGCAACGATCGTGCTGTTCGCGTTCAGCCTGATCGGCATCTTCGCGCCGATCATGGTGATCGTGTGCCTGGTGTGGATGTGGCCGAACCGCAAGAAGATCGAGAAGGCCGGACCGGCGTTCCTGGTGCTGGGCTACGCGGCGCTGGGATTATCCGTGATATACTCGCTGATGATGCTCATGTTCTTCGCGCTATCCTGAGGGTGATAAATCATCGGATCAGCGCACACGCGACGCATGGGAGCCATGAACCGTGACCCAATCCGTTCGAGCTCAACCCCTCCTTGACGGCGCACCGTGCACGATCTGCGGGGGCCGTATTGTCAGTGACGCGATGGTCGTGCTCTGCCCGCGCTGCGGCAAGCCGCACCATGAGGATTGCTGGCGTGGCGAGTGCGGCTCGTACGAGTGCGCCCCGGGACGGCGCGCTGTCACGGCTGATGCGCCTAAGCAGAAGATCACGTTTGACGAAGTCGATCAGGCTGTGCCGCTTCCGCCGGCCACGCCGCGCGGCGCTTATGCCACTTACGCCGCGATGCCCGGCCCGGCGGTCCGGCGGACCAGCGGGCTAGCCATCGCATCATTCATCTGTGCTCTGGCGGGAATCCCGCTGTTCGGCGTGATCACCGGCGCGGTCGCGGTGCTGCTGGGATGTTTCGCACTGGCGAGCATTCGGGACACGAAGCAGAAGGGCACGCTGCTGGCGGGCATCGGGTTGGGGCTCGGTTTGGTGGACGTGGTGGGATGGGTCGTGCTGCTCTCGATGTTCCTGGGCGGCGGCGGGCCGTCGCTGAACCTGCGCGACATGAAGTTCGACGCGGCGGACCTCAAGCATCTCAATCCGACGATCCAGCGCGCGATGCGTGCAAATGTCGTGATCAACAACGGGCACTTCTCGACCGGCTCGGGCGTGATCCTCAAGATCGAGCAGGGCCGCGCGGTGATCCTGACGAATCAGCACGTGGTCAACAGCAGCTTCTCGGAATCGGACAGCGACTCGAAGGCGCCGCCGACCAACAACGATCTGGAAGTGTTGCTCGTGGGCCAGCAGCTTCTGCCGGGGCGGCTGGAGTGGGTGGCGCCGGGCGGTGTCGATCTCGCGGTGGTCTCGGTGCCCTACAGCGGGACGATCACGGAGGCCGCGGCGACGCAGTGGAACCCCGCGACGCATCCCGACATCGGCGATGCGGTGTTCGCCGTGGGCAATCCGCAGGGCCTCAACTGGTCCCACACGCGCGGCTCGATCTCGCAGTTCCGCAAGTGGCAGCTCGGCACGCACGACCTGCACATCATCCAGACCGAGGCGCCCATCAACCCCGGCAACAGCGGCGGCGGCCTCTACGATGCCAAGGGCAACCTGCTGGGCATCAACACGTGGACGCACGACAAGCGGATGAGCGAGGGCCTGGGCTTCGCGATCTCCGTTGAGTCCATTGATGTCATGCTGCCCGACCGGTTCAAGCCGAAGCCCGAAGCCGCGACCACACCCGCCGAACCCACCACACCGCAGGCAGCGAAGCCATGAGTTCCATCCGGCTCAAGAGACTGCAGGCCGACTTCAACCAGATCACGCAATACGTGCATCGGCATCCGCGGCTCCAGCTCATCCAGGCCGTCGGCGATCCGCCGGAGCGCTACCAGCTCGAGTATCGCGTCAAGAGTCTCCGCCAGAAGGACGGCGAACTGCACGAGGTGGACAGCCATCTCGTCGAGATCACGCTCCTCGCCGGCTACCCGCGCATGGCCCCGCTCTGCCGCATGCTCACGCCCGTCTTCCATCCCAACATCGCCCCGCACGCCATCTGCATCGGCGACCACTGGAGCGCCGGCGAATCGCTGGCCAACCTCGTCGCACGCATGGGCGAGATGCTCGCGTACCAGAGCTACAACACCAAGAGCCCGCTCAACGGCGAAGCGTCGCGCTGGACCGAGCAGAACATCGCGCGGCTCCCGCTCGACAGTGTGAACATGAACGTGGACCTCGATCCCGCGACGGTGCCGACCGCGCCGCCGACGTCGCCCAGAGTGGTCATCACCGCTCCTCCCCCGCCGCCGCCGCGTCCCGCGCCCGCCGCGCCGCCGGCCGCTGTCCGGCTCTCGTCCCCGCCGCCCGCCACCGAGCTCCCCGCGACGCCTCCGGTCATCGCCTGCCCATCGTGCGCGGCGCAGATGCGTTTCCAACCCGCGCTGGCCGGCAAGAAGCTCCGCTGCCCGCGGTGCAAGACCGTCTTCCAGGCGCCGACGTTCCTCGCGTGACACGCCATGAGCACCGCGATCCACGACAGTCCGCCGCCGCGCTCCGCATCACGCATTCCCGCCACGCGCCGCCGGCACTGGGAAGTGCTCGTGCTCTCCACGCTCGTGATACTCGCCTCCGCCATCCTCGACAACCGCGCCGACGGCCGCGTCGCGCCGATCGGCCTGAGCCGCTGGCCGCTGCCCCCGCTCTGCTGGTCCAAGGAGCTGCTGGGCGTCTCGTGCCCCGGCTGCGGCCTGACACGCAGCTTCGTCCACATCGCACACGGCCGATTCGCCACCGCATTCCTCACCCACCGCCTCGGCCCGCTCCTCTTCGCCATCGTCCTCCTCCAAATCCCCTACCGCGCCGCCGCCCTCCGCCACACCTCGCCCCGCCACTCGCCGCTCTGGACCACGCTCCCCCACTTCACCAGCCTCGCCCTCATCGTCCTCCTCATCGCCAACTGGCTCCTGGGCATCCTTCTCGCCCTGCCCCACGCCGATTAATCCCCCGCGCCGCTTGCGGCTTCGCGGGCAAGCAGAATCCCCAACCGACACCCAACTCCCTTCACCCCCCCAAGCCCGGGAATGAGGCCGAAGGTCCGCCCAAGGCGGATCCGCCGAATCCCCGCGGGTCTCCGGAGGTCACCCCCCATGCGCACAAACCCGTCGACCGGACATTTTCACCCCCACCCCCCCATCGCTTTTTCTCGCCCGCTCCCGCCGAACCTCCCGTCTTAACCCCCCGTCGATTCGACACGTTAAGGCTGCGAATCCCACTCACGCCCATCACGCCTCCGGGAAACCCCCCGGACGTCCGGTTTCACGACCACATCTGTGCGCGCCCGGTCGCAAATATTCCGCAGTTCAGCCGGGTGCCAGCCTCGTCGGGCCAATGAAACCCGCAAGCACAACCTGAGGCCGTTATAATCCCCGCTCAGTCGCCGAATCCTTCTCAGGAGTTCCGCCGTGGCCACGACATTGACCATCCGCGATGAGACGTCATCCGGACAATCCCTGCATTCATGGGCGCTGGAAGTGCTCACCGAACGCATCACCGTGCGCGAGCTGATCCGCAGCCGGGTGTACCAGGAGGTGCAGGATTACAACACCCGCCAGCCCGAATATTTCCGCGGCCTCATCCAACCCACCGACGCCGAGAAAACCCTCAACGGCTACAAACTCCGCCAGGCCCGCCGGATCGACTGGAAACCGCAGTACGAAAAAGCGATCGACGCCTTCAGCCGCAACGGCTTCCTCCTGCTCATCAACAACCGCCAGGCCGAGGACCTCGACGAAGAAATCACCCTCGCCCCAGACACGACCGTGAGCTTCCTGAAACTCGTCCCGCTGGTCGGAGGGTGAGGCAATGAGCATCGGGAAATGGAAGCAGATGCTGGCCGAGATGGCACGAGCAGAGAGAGCGAACTCCCCGCCAACTCAATCCCCAAATGCAAACGATCCGCTGCCTGCCGACATCACAGAACGCGCCTCGACACTGGTCGACCGATACCTCGGTGAAATCGCCGACATTGGCGCGTTTTATCCCGCAACGCCGTCCACTTTGTCGTCGGGTCAAAATGTGCTTGAGAGCGAATTGCGTGTTCAAGCCGCGGTATTCATCAATTCCTGCTGGCGCCTTCCTCGACTTCGAGACAACGTCGCGGAAGGAATAAAGGATACGTATTGGCAATCGCTTGGGCTCAAGGCACTTTCCATCCAATTGGCTAAACGGGCCCTTCCACTCACCGACAGTGAACTGCTCTCAGTCTTGAATGATGCAACCAAACCTAAACCGTCCTGGGATTTACCGTGGACAGGATTGGTGCGGCTCATCGAACGCCGATTTCCATCCCAAAGCCTATCTCCCGATTTCGTTGAGCCACTCAAGGCGGTGCGAGGGATGTTGGAACAGTTTTTTGGATCGTCGAAAGACAACCGCAAGCTGATCCAGCGCATCGACGTATTGTGCGGCGGCGAAATCCCTTCGGCTCCAAACCTCATGCTCGAACCCGGCGATGCGTGGTCGGACCTGGCGATTGCCGGTCTGGATCGCAATGACCCCTCAAAACATCACGCATGGGACGCCATCATTAATTACGCTCGCAGCACCACCGGCTCGAAGCCCTCGGGCAAATGGATAAAAACGGCGCGGCCACTTCTGCATAGCGTTGGAGATTCGGAGTTTCGGGATCGTGTTTCGACATGGCTGGACATGCTGGGAAAGCCCGGTTCGTCTCCGGCGTCGGTCTACAGCACGATTACGGGAAGGCATGAACTGGAACCGACACTAATCCGTGATGGTAACGCTGAAATTCTCAAAGGATTGATCTGGTGCTGTGCCGCCCTGCCTGAACCCAACGAGGCGATTTGTGCCGCCATCGGCCGCGCTGCGGAAACGTGCTATAAGAAAATCCCGATGCACGGGCCGCGCTGTGTGAAGGTGGCTAATGCGTGTGTCGTCTCACTGGCGGAGATCAGTTCGAGCCACAGCGTTGCGCAGATCAGCAGGATTCAATCGCGCGTAAAGTACAACTCAGCAAGATCGTTGATCGCCGGCGCGTTGCGTCGCGCCGCTGATCGTGCCGGCATCACAACCGAGGACTTGCAGGAAGGCGCGGTGCCGACATTCGGTCTTGACACCGACGGAACCCGCACCGAATCGCTCGGAGAATTCACAGCAATTTTAAAGGTGATCGGCAGTGACTGTGTCGAATTGACGTGGATCAAATCGGGCGGAAAGGCGCAGAGATCAGTTCCGCAATCGGTGAAAGATGGTCATCCGGAGCAACTCAAAGAATTGAAACGCGCCGTCAAGGAAATCGAACGCATCCTGCCGGCACAGCGTGACCGCATTGAACAGTTTTTTCTGCAACCGCGATCTTGGAGCTTTGCGACGTGGCGACAGCGTTATCTGGATCATCCGTTAATCATGCACCTCGCGAGGCGACTCATCTGGCATTTCCAGGACGGTGATAGACGGATACAGGGCGGCCTTTTGGATGGCCGGATCGTGGACGCGGACGACCAGCCCATCGACGGCATCGGCGATCAAACCAAAGTGGAGTTGTGGCATCCGATCGGAATTTCCCCGGAGTCGGTGCTTGCGTGGCGTCGGTGGCTTGAACGCCACCGGATCACCCAGCCGTTTAAACAGGCCCACCGCGAGGTCTACATCCTCACCGACGCTGAGCTGCGCACCGAGACCTACTCGAATCGCTTTGCCGCACATATCCTGCGGCAACACCAGCTTCACGCGCTTTGCCAACAACGAGGCTGGGTCTATCGACTTCAGGGCGCGCATTTCGATTCGGCGAACTACCCAACGCTTGGTCTGCCGCAGCATGAGATGCGCGTGGAATACTGGATTGAAATTGCAGGCGGAGAGGAGGTCGGATTGGGCATCGCACCTTTTGTGGCGACAGACCAAGTTCGTTTTTATAACAGCCAAGCGAATGAGCCACTGCGGCTAGCGGATATTCCGGCACTTCTTTTCACCGAAGTGATGCGCCATGTCGATTTGTTTGTAGGTGTGTGCAGTGTTGGAAATGATCCCACATGGGGCGATCGTGGTGTGACGGGGCGATACGGTGACTACTGGCAACAGGTGAGCTTCGGCGACCTCTCGGCGTCGGCCAAGACGCGGCGGGAGGTTTTGGAGCGGATCGTGCCGCGGCTCAAGATCGCCGGGCGCTGCTCGCTGAGCGACAAGTTCCTGGTCGTGCGCGGCGACCTGCGGACTTACAAAATCCATTTGGGATCGGGCAACATACTGATGGAGCCCAACGACCAGTACCTCTGCATCGTGCCTGGGCGTTCGGCGGTGGCAACGGATGGCAAGACGTACCTGCCGTTCGAGGGCGACGGCGTGCTGGCGATCATCCTCTCCAAGGCGCTACTGCTGGCGGCGGACACGAAGATCACCGATGAGTCGATCACGCGGCAGATCGGGCGGTGAGGATGGGAGTTAGGGATTGGGGGATCGGAAAAACGAAGCGACAAGTCACACGGACATGACAAAGAGCATTAAAACCCACAGCAGGCAAATTGAACATACAAGGGGGTCAAACAACGCCGCGAATTTCACGGGACACCGGCTCGCGCCCGAATCGTGGGGCGTGACCGAAGGGAGGGGGTGCCGGGGGAACCGCAGGTTCCTCTGGCGCGGTCGAGTGTGTGCAGAATACTGAGAGCGGATTCAATTCTGCATCGTTAACCCGGCTGATCATCACGACCCCAGCTCCTTACGGGCATATCATTCATAACCGCTGAATCTGATGGCACTTTTATCAGTGTGAACCGTGCGCCTGAGGGTGGTTATACGTGAAATTACAGCCCCCAAGTCGGTGTCTAAGCTGCGATAATCCATGTCCAATCTGCCCGTCCAATCGCGGTTTCCCTGTCATGGAGGCCACCGGAATGCCAGGCGATTCGCAACCCTTACCCGTCGGCGGTGATTCGGGCGAGCGTTTCATGCGCCTGTTCCTGGCCAACGATCGCCGGATTTACGGGTTCATTCTCGCGCTCGTGCCGCACCGGGCCGATGCGGACGATCTGATGCAGGAGACCGGGGCGGTGTTGTGGCGCAAGTTTGCCGAGTTTGAGCCGGGGACGGATTTCGCGGCGTGGGCGATGAGCATTGCGCGGTTCGAGGTGCTGCGTCTCCGCCGGGCACAGGGCCAGATGCGCGTCCGCTTCGATGATGATCTGCTGGGCACGCTGGCCGACGATCTGACGGAGATGAGCCCGACGATCGACCGCCGGGCCGAGGCGCTGCGGCAGTGCCTCTCGAAGCTCCCGCCCCGCCACCGTGACCTGATCCGTCTGCGTTACGAACAGGGCTCGACCACGCAGGAAGTTTCCAGCCGCGTCGGCCAGACCGTCGCCGCCGTGTACAAGATGCTCAATCGCATTCACAGCGGCCTGCTCGAATGCGTCGAACAGACCCTCAAGTCGGAGGACGTGCGATGAGTGATCCGATCGAACTCGAAATGCTGCTCGACACACTCCGCGACGGCCAACTCGATGAGGCCGGCGTCGCGCGGCTCCAGGAACTGCTCCGCGCCGATCCCGAGAACCGTCGCCGCTACCTGCATCACATGCTCATGTGGTCGGAGCTTTCGCGCGGAAGCGCACCGGCTGTCGCCGACGCCGCTCCCGCCGTCTCGTTTGCTCCGCCCCAACCCCTGACCCCCGATCCCCAACCCCTCAGTCTCTTCTCCCTGCGAAGGCCCCTCATGCGTTACGCATTGGCCGCATCGCTGATCCTCTGCGTGGGCGTGATCGCATCGGTCATGAACATGATCAGCGTGCAGCAGATTGAAACCAGCGGAAATCATCCCGCCGCCGTCGCCACGCTCACCGAAACGCAGGACGCCGTGTTCGACGGCTCCGATGTGCCGACCTCCACGGGAAGCCAGCTTCCGGGGGGCTTCCTGCGGCTCCGGTCGGGCACGGCCAAAGTCGTGTTCCTCCGCGGCGCGGAAGTGACGCTGTACGGCCCCTGCGAATTCGGCCTCAATTCCGAGATGCGCGGTTTTCTGAAACAGGGCAAAATCACCGCCTACGTCCCGCAGCAGGCGCACGGCTTCACCGTCGGCGCCCCGGCGTGTGCCGTGATCGACCTCGGCACGCGCTTCACGCTGACGGTGGGCGCCGCGGGCCAGAGCGAATTGGAGGTCACCGAGGGCAAGGTGAAGCTCGAGCCGCAGGGCGGCACCGCGGTGAGCATGACGGCGGGTGAGCGCTGCGAGATCGCCCAGAGCGGCGCGGTGGCGATGCTCGCCGAGGCGCCGGCTCCCGAGGTCGAGGCGGTTGTGCTGCCGGCGCCGAAGATTGTGTCGGTCAGCGCTGTTTATCCGCAGGCTCCCGCTCGCTATGCCGCGTCGCACCTGCTGGACGATCAGTTGGATGGCGAAGGCGCTGACTGGGCCGGCGACGGTGTGGGTCCGCAGACACTGATCGCCGACTTCGGCGCTGCGGTGAAGGTGCGTCAGATTCAATGGGCCAACCGCCGCGACACGCCGGACCTTCAGATCGATTTCGTGAGCAGCGTGACGCTGAGCTTCAGCGACACGCTGCAGTTCGGGCCCGATTCGCCGACCGTGGTTTACGAGCCGCTGCGGAGCCGCGATGTGCAGAACTTTGAATTCCCGCCGGTCAGCGGCAGGTACGTCAAGATCACATTGAAGAAGACCGAAAAGGGCGGCGTCACCGGCGGCGCGATGCTCAAGTTCCTCGGCTCTCCGGTTTCCAAGGCCCCTGTCGCTCCCACGCCCTGATCGCTCGAAGCGCACGGAAGAATGCTCTACATGGTTCACGCCCGGCAACAACATCCGCCCGACACCGCAGCCACAGCGCGCGGCTTCACGCTCATCGAGCTGCTGGTGGTCGTGACGGTCATCGTCGTGCTGGTGGCGATGATGATGCCTGCGCTGCAGAGCGCGCGGCTGATCAGCGAGGACGCCGTCTGCCGCAGCCAGATGCACCAGGTCGGCGTGGCGCTCGTCTCGTTTTCCGCAGATCATGCGGGCAACATGCCGGGCAATTGGTGGTGGTCCTATTGCGCCCCGGCCACGGACCCCGAGGGCGGTCCCTACTTCGGCAAGGAAGTCGATTCCGGCGGCATCACGGGCTGGGGCCACACCGGAACACTCGCGGCTTACATTGGCGTGAAACCCGGCGCGTTCACCAAACTCTATCGCTGCCCCAGCGTTCCGGTCGCGCCGCTGGGCAGCGGCCAGGGCAGCAACGGCATGTTCGATTACTCCTGCCCGCTGATGTGGGCCGGATCGAGGCTCACGTCGATCCCCGGCATCTCGTGGATCCGCAATCCCAATACCAACGTCACCTCGACCGCCAGCACCGTACTCTTCGACGAAGAAGATGCGGTGGCGTGCATCAACACCAGCAACATCGAGATGGGCTTCGGCAACCTCGATCAGCTGGCGGTCCCGCATCCGGGCTTCTCGACCAACTACGTCGCGACCGACGGCGGCGTGGTGCACACGATCTTCGGCGGGCGCGGGCCCAACTGCTGGGACATGAGCGGTCGGGCACCCAGCGGGGCAATCCTCACCTACGGCAATGGCTTCCTGTATCAGGGCTGGCAGCGGCAGTGATCCGCCGCGGCGATGGGCCGCAGCGGACGTGAACGGGAATAGAAAGACTCAGGAAATGATACGGTCGGTCGCAAGAAAGGAAGATTTATGAGGCAGGTCAGGAATCACGTCACCAAGGTCCGCATCCGCAAGAACCGTCGCCGCATCGCGGCGCTGCTCGCTGTGCTCGGTGTCAGCGGCGCGGCGTCGATATCGCACGCGGCGACCGTGTACCAGTGGAACACCACCACCACCGGACTGCTCTGGAGCACCGGCGGCAACTGGACACCGACGGGCCCCGCTACCGGCGCCGACAACACTGCCGACTTTTCCAACCTCGACATCACCGCTGACACCACCGTTCACCTCGATTCAGCGCGGACGATCGGCAACATCATCTTCGGCGACACCAGCACCGGCACCGCCGGGAGCTGGATCCTCGACAACAACGCCGTCGCCGGCAACATCCTGACGCTCTCGGTCACCAGCGGATCGCCAACGATCACCGTCAACGCGCTGGGCACGGGCAAGACGGCGACGATCAGCGCCGTGGTCGCCGGGACGCAGGGCCTGACCAAGGCCGGCGCCGGCACGCTGGTCCTCAGCGGCGCCAACACGTACACCGGCAGCACGATCGTCACGACCGGCACGCTGTCGATCACCCAGGTCGGCTCCGGCAGCGCCAATGCCAACCTCGGCGCCGGCGCCAACACGCAGCTCACCACCACCGGGCTCAATGTATCCTCCGGCGCCCTGGTCACGATCAACACCGGCGGCAATTTTTCCTCCTCCAACTCCGGCACCACGCTCAGCGGAGCGGGCACCATCCGCGTCACCGGCGGGAAATGGTGGCTCGGCAGCGGCAGCGGCGGCACGGTCATCTCGATGGCGTCCGGCGGATTGCTCGATCTGCAGGGCGGGAACCTGACCAATGATTACGCCAACGCCAACTGGTCGGCCAACCTGGGTTCGCTGAACATCACGACCGGCTCCACGTTCGACATGCGTAACAACAACGTCTTCATCGACACCCTGACCGGCGGCGGCGCGATCTTTGACAACGGTTTCACCAACACCCTCACCCTCGGCACGGCTGGCGGATCTGGCGCGTTCGCTGGCACGATCGGCGTCGGCGGCACGAGCGTCATCGTCACCAAGACCGGGGCCGGCACGCAGACGTTCAACGGCACCACCGGCAGCACCTACACCGGCACGACGACCATCAACGCCGGCACGATCCTCGTGGACTTCGCCAACATGGTGACGCCCACCAATCTCCTGGGCAGCTCGTCCCCGCTCACTCTCGGCGGCGGCACGTTGAACATCAAGGGCAAGAGCAGCGGAACGACGAGCCAGTCGATGGGCAACCTCTCCCTCACCGCCGCGACCAACAGCAACATCATCCTCAATCCCAACGGCGGGACGAGCACCAATCTCACGCTCGGCAACACGTGGACCGTCAACGCCGGCGGCACGCTCCTTATTGACCTCTCCGCCGCGGGCACCTCGACGCTCACCTCCAGCCCAACGGTCACGAACAACCTCATCAACGCCGGCGTCACCGTTAAAGACGCCACGGGCACAGGCTTCGCCACTGTCGTCGCCGGCAAGGTCGTCCGGATCACCGGCACGACGCTGACCGCGACCAACTCCACCGCGGGCACGACCACCACCGACTTCAACACCACGCCGACCGACGCCGACTACTCCGCCGGCGTGCTGACGCTCTCGGCCAACACCCACGCGACCAACACCCTCAACATCGCCTCCGGCTCCGGTGGCACGCTCGACCTCGCCGCCAACCCGCTCACGCTCACCGCCAACGCCCTGCTCATGACCGGCAGCGGCGACTACACCATCCAGAACGGCGCCGTCGGCGCGTCGGGCACCACGCTCACCGTCAACCAGAGCGGCAACGGCTCGCTGACGATCGCCGGCGCCATAAGCGGCGCGGCGGGCGCGCTCAACAAAACCGGCGCCGGCAAGCTTATCCTCGCCGCCGACAGCACCTACTCAGGCGCGACGACCGTCGGCGCCGGCACGCTGCAGATCGGCAACGGCACGACCGACGGCTCGGTCGCCGGAAACATCACCGACAGCGGCGCGCTCATCTATAACATCGTCGGGACCAAGAGCTATGCCGGTGTCATTAGCGGCGCCGGCACCGTCACCAAGCTCGGCGCGGGCACGCAGACATTCAGCGGGACCAATACCTACACCGGCGGTACGACGATCACCGCCGGCACGCTCAAGCTCGACACGACCGGCCGCACCGCCACCGTCGGCAACCCTAACAACCTCGGCACCATCAACGTCGGAGCCTCCGGCACGTTCGAGATCTTCAACACCAACACCACCGTGGACAACGGCACGGGCTGGCTGACGGCCGGCACGGTCCTCACCGGTTCGGGCATCTTCAATAAGACCGGCGCGGGCTACATCGATTTCGGCGCGTCGAGCATCAAGAATTTCACCGGACAGATCAACGTCCAGGCCGGCGGACTGGCCAGCAACAGCAGCGACTGGAACACCGCCGCGGGCGCCATCAACCTCGACATCTCCTCCGGCGCGTTCTTCGATCTGCGTGTGGGCAATGTGATCATCGACAAGCTCACCGGCCTGGGAACGATCGGCACCACCTATATCCAGACGCCCGTGCTGAGCATCGGCAACAACAACAGCTCGGCGACCTTCGGCGGTGTTATTCTCAACACCATCACCACCGCCACCTTCCCCGGAGCCGCGGGCGGCACCGGCACTGTGGGCCTGACCAAGAACGGCACCGGCACCCAGGTTCTCACGGGAACGAACACCTACACCGGCGTGACCACCATCAACAACGGTGTCCTACAGCTCGGCAGCGGCGGAACCACCGGCGCGCTCGCCGCCGGAAGCGCCATCACCATCACCTCGCCGGGCAACCTCACCATCAACCGTTCCAACGCCGTCGCCCAAGGCACCGATTTCACCAACGCCGCCATCAGCGGCACCGGCACCTTCACCCAAGCCGGCGCCGGCACCACCACCCTGAACGTCTCCAACACTTTCTCCGGCAACGTCTCCGTCACCGGTGGCACGCTCAAGGGCACCGCCGTCAATGCCTTCGGCTCCGCCAGCAACACACGCACGATCACCGTCGGCTCCGGCGCCACACTCGAATTCGCCGTCAACGGCCTCTACGGCAACCACTACATCACCGCCGTCCCCTCTCTCATCGTCAACGGCGGCACCGTCACCGATCTCGTCGCCAGCATCAACAACCCCCTCAACAACATCACCCTCAACGGCGGCACCCTGACCGCCGGGGCCAGCGCCGGCGGAGCGACATGGCAGGTGTGGAACCTCAACGGCTCCATCACCTCCACCGGTACCTCCACCATCAGTTCCGCCAGCGCGTTTGGCGTCATGCTCATGTCCGGCGACACCGGCCCCTTCAACACCAACGCCGATGTGCAGTCCGGCACACTCGCCATCAGCACCGTCCTCGCCGACGGCAAATCCGTCGCCGGCGTCGCACACGCCACCTCGCTGACCAAGCTCAGCTCCGGCACGCTCATCCTGACCGGCGCCGCAGCCTACACCGGCGCGACGACCATCAGCGGCGGCACATTCCAGATCGGCAACGCCGGAACCGCCGGCTCGCTCGCCTCCGGCAGTGCCGTCTCCGTCGCAGGCGGCGCCACACTCGCCCTCAACCGCAACGACAGCGCCGGCGAATTCACATTCGCCAACGCCGTCAGCGGCGCCGGCGCGTGGACCTTCACCAGCCCCGGCGGTTCGCTCGTCGGCCGTTACACGCTCAGCGGCAACAACTCCGGCTACTCCGGCGCGATGTCGATCACCAATTCGCGCGTCAGCGTCACCAACGCCAATCAACTTGGCACCGCCACGATCACCGTCAATAACCTCGGCGGGGTTCTCGCCACCAGCGGCGGCCCATACACCAACACAATCACCCTCAACGGCACTGGCTGGGTCGAGCCCAGCGGTCCGTTCGGCGCATTGCGGCTCGATTCGGTGACGTGGTCCGGCAATGTGACGCTCGGTTCCAACAGCGCCATCGGCTCGCTGAGCACCGGCACCGTCTCGGGTGTCATCTCCGACGGCGGCAGCGGCTTCGGCCTCACGAAACTCGGCGCGGGAACCATCATCCTCACCAACTCCGAAACCTACACCGGTGCCACCACCATCTCTGCCGGTTCACTCCAGCTCGGCAACGCCGGTGCAACCGGCTCGCTTTCGAGCAGCAGCGCGATCGTCGACAACGCCACGCTGATCATCAACCGCACCAACGCCGTTGTACAGGGCACCGATTTCAGCGGAGCCGCCATCACCGGCACCGGCGCCGTGACGCAGGCGGGCTCCGGCACCACGACCCTCAACGCCAACAACACCTACACCGGCGCGACGACCGTCAACGCCGGCGTCCTGAGCGTCGCGAGCCTCGCCAACGGCGGCGTCGCCAGCAACATCGGCCAGTCCACCAACGCTGCGGCCAATCTCGTCCTCGGCGGTGGCACACTCCAATACACCGGCGGCACCACCAGCATCGACCGCAACTTCACACTCACCGCAGGCACCACCAGCAGCATCGATGTCAGCACCGGCGCGACGAGCCTGACGATCTCCGGCGCAGCGCCCGCCAGCACCGGCGCGTTGACCAAGGCCGGCGCCGGCACACTCGTCCTCTCCGGCACGAACCTCTGGACCGGCGCGACGACCGTCAGCAACGGCACGCTGCAGATCGGCGTCGGCACCACCGCGGGCTCGATCTCCGGTTCCTCCGCCGTCTCCGTCGCCGGCGGCGCGAACCTCATCTGGAACAATAACAACACCACCGCCGGGCTGACCATTGCCAACGCCATCAGCGGAGCAGGCACCGTCCTGCTCCAGGGCCAGAACGTCATCGGCCCCTCGCAGCTCAGTGTCTACGCCATGTCCGGCAACAACGCCTCCTTCACCGGAACGTGGAACGTCAACCGCTCCATCTTCTGGAACAACACCGCTCAGTCCCAGATCGGCGCATCCTCAACGATCGATGTCCAGGACCGCGGCACGATGGCCTTCAACGGCTCGACCTTCGCCAACAACATCACCATCGAATCCGGCTCCGGCTGGCATCACAACGTCGGTGGCAACGATGTCGTCATTGGAGCGATCCGCCTCGAAGGAACTAACACGCTCAGCGGCAACATCACGCTCAACGACACCAACATGATCGTCTCCGGTGACAACACCGGCCTGCACAGCACGATCAGCAGCTACTCCGGCGGCACCGACACGCTCTCGGGCGTCATCTCCGGCGCCGGCAACTTCGCGATGAGCCGATACACCTCCTACAACGGCGGGTCGAACGTCGCCGTCAACATCGACATCACCGGCACGTCGTCCAACACGTACACCGGCACGACCGTCGTCGACGGCCAGGGAGCCGTCGCCAGCCTCCGCCTCGGCAAGACCGGCGGCGCGATCGCCATCCAGGGCGGCACCGTCGTCCAGATGGGCAGCAACACCAGCGGCCAGGCCAACCTCCGCATGCTCGCCAGCAATCAATTCGGCACGAATAGCGGCGGCGTGACGATGAATTTCATCAACACCAGCGGCAACTGGATGCGCTTCGACCTCCGCGGAACGACGCAGACCCTCGCGGGCATCAACGCCGGCACCGCCAGCACTTTCATGGGGGCCGTCATCCAGGACATCGGCTTCGACGGCGTCGGCTCCGGCGCGGCGACGCTCAACCTCAACGGCAGCGGAACCTACGTATTCAACGGCATCATCCGCGACCAGGACCTCGGCGGAAACACCAACAAACTCGCCATCACCCTCGGCGGCACCGGCACGCAGACCATCGCCGGCGGAAGCAACATCTACACCGGCGCGACGACCGTTAACAGCGGCACGCTCGTCCTGGTGGACACCGGCACCGCCTTCGCCTCCGCCGTCGCCGTCAACTCCGGCGGCACGCTCACCCTCAACCGCACCGCCAACGGCTTCGCCAACCGCACCGATCTCGCCGGCCCCAGCGTCACCGGCTCCGGCATCATCAACATTAACAACACCACCTCCGGCCTCGCCGGAGGATGGGTCGTCGTCAACCTCACCAACACCAGCCGCGTCTGGAATTTCAGCGGCACGATCAACATCAACTCCGGCGTCCTGACCCGCGACAACAACACCGCCAACACCATCCAGGGCACCGCCACCGTCAACATCGCTTCCGGCGGCATCCTCGGCGTCCGCGGCGCCGGGGGCATCACCATCGGCGCACTCAATGGAGCCGGCGACGTCTCGCCACTCTGGTCCGGATCCAGCGCCGCTTCGATCACACTCGGCAACGGTGGCGGCACCGGCACATTCTCCGGCATCCTCCACGGCAACGGAACCAACGCCACCGACGGCACGCTCGAAGGCGGCGTCCTCTCCATCACTAAGGCCGGCACCGGAACCCAGACCCTCAGCGGTGCCAACACCTACACCGGCTCCACCTCCGTCACCGGCGGCACACTGATCATCTCCGGCATGACCACCGGCACCAACAACGCCAACATCCCGACCGGTCTTCAGCTCGCCACATCGAGCCTCGCCGTCTCCAGCGGAGCGCAGGTCACGCTCAACGTTGGCGCCAGCAACTTCTCCTCCTCCAACACCGGCACGACGCTCTCGGGCGCGGGCACCATCGTCAAGTCCGGCGCCGGAACATGGTGGCTCGGCAACGCCGGCAACGGCGGCAATATTGGCGCCGGTGGCACGACGATCTCCATGGCCGCCGGCGGCCTCCTCGATCTCCAGGCCGGCGTGCTCAAAAACGATTACTCCAACGCCAACTGGTCGGCCAACAACGGCTCGCTGAACATCGCCAGCGGCGCCTCGGTGGACATGCGCAACAACAACATCCGCGTCGATGCCCTGACCGGCAGCGGCCTCTTCGACAACGCCTTCGGCGCGACCGAAACGCTGACCGTCGGCGTCGCCAACGGATCGGGAACCTTCACCGGCACGCTCAGCGGAACCGGCGGCGTCATCAACGTCACCAAGTCCGGCACCGGAACCGAAACCCTCAGCGGCGCGAACATCAAGTACACCGGAGCCACCGCGGTGAATCAGGGAACGCTTGTCCTCAGCCAGGCCACCGGGTTCCACTCCACCGTCACCACCGCCACCGGCGCGATCACCGAATGGCAGCAGACCGCCAACATGCCCTTCGGCTGGGAGACCGGCAACACGATCTTCCAGGGCGCCGGCCGCGTCAATAAGACCGGCAACTTCTTCACCTACCTCGACTCCGGCGCGGGACTGCAATTCATGGTCAACCAGTCCGCCGGCGGCCTCTTCGATTTCCAGGCCGGCTCCATCCAGCAGGGCGGATCGGTCAACAGCGGATTCCGCGCCTCGAACCTCGGCTCGCTCAACGTCGCCGCAGGCGCATCGCTCGATCTCTACTCCGCGCTCGCCACCGTCGACGCACTGACCGGCGCCGGCACCGTCACCAACACCTACGGCCCCGGTGGCGTCAGGGTCCTCACGCTCGGCGCCGCCAATCATACTTCCAGCGTCGACAACCCCTACTTCACCGGCAACACCGCGACATTCACCGGCACCATCGCCGGCGGAAACCTCCTCGCGCTCACCAAACTCGGAACCGGAACCCAGATCCTCAGCGGCAACAACACCTACACCGGCGCGACGCTCGTCCAGAACGGCAAGCTCGCGATCAACGGCAAGCTCGCCGCCGGCTCCGCAGTGACCGTCGGCAACACCACAACCGCATCGCTCGCTCCCACCCTCGGCGGCGGCATCGGCGCGGCGAATGGCGGTTCCATCATCGCCGGTGCGATCTATCAGCCCAGCAACACCGTCGGCTTCGTCCAGGGTCCCGTTACGGTCCTCGGATCCGCCGCGTCCTCCGCCGGTCACGTCGCCCCCGGCAACAGCGTCGGTACGCTGAGCGTCGGAACGCTCGCCCTCAACACCGGCGCGATTCTGGATTACGAATTCAACGGCTCGGCCAACGACTTCACCGATGTCACCGGCGGCGCGGGCAGCCTGAACATCGGCGCAGGCGTCGGCGTCATCGGCTTCAATCTCTACAACGAAAACACACAG
>JAYVTU010000007.1:0-3007 GCA_043788485.1 Planctomycetota bacterium | reverse complement strand
TCGTCACGCCGATCACCGCCGCCGCCGGCTGGTGGTGGATGCGCCACGGCATGGCAAACATGAATGACTGGCGGATGCCGGTGCATATGTGGCTGGGCTTCTCCATGACAGTCGTTGCGATTGTCCTGGCCGTCTGGCGCGGGCGCGTGCATCGGGCAGATCGTGCGCCCGGTCCGGCTTATCTGCTGGCGGCCAGTTTAGCGGTCGCCGCGCTCGTTGTGCAGGGTGAACTCGGTGGACAGATGAGCTTCGGCTCGATGGATATGGGCGACGAAACCTCTCGTTCGGAACGAGGTGCTCACAACAGGATTCCCCACGGCACAGACTCGCGGATGCCCGGCCCTCAGCCGACCACCTCGCCAGACAATCACGAGCATGAACACCCCGCTTCGTCCGGATCACTCGAATGGCGCAACCGCATCGATCTGAAGGATTGAAGCTCGCGACCTCCGCGACGACGTTTGGTTAAAACCTGAAAAGAGAATCCAATGCCCCTCAACCGAAGACAACTGATGATTCTCACCGCCGCCGTCGCGGCCGGGTGCAAGCGAGGCAGCGACTCAGCCCGATCCTCGTCGATGCCGCCCTCCGCCGCTACGACCGCCCCCACCGGAGCGGGGTTCGATGCCGGTCCTCTGGCCAACTACAAGGAGGACGACGTGTATCCAGGTTTCCGTGACGACGGCTTCTTCGTCATTCGGCGAGACAAGACTCTCTTTGCCCTCTCCTCGGTTTGCACTCACAAGGGCTGCAAAGTCCGCGTCGCCGATGACTTGTCTTTCTTCTGCAAATGCCACAAGTCCGAATTCGACCGGGACGGTCATGTGACCAAGGGACCGGCCAAGCGTGACCTGCCCCGCATCCCCGTAGCGACCGATGAGAGCGGCCACCTTCGTGTGGCGCTGGACGTCGTGCCGCGCCCCGATGGCGTTAACGACGGGCCGGCGACTTAATGCCGGGGCAGCGGGCCATGGAATCCCCGCCCCGCTTTGAACCTTTTGCGTCGACTTGAGCGTTTGGAAAGCTGGGGCAATGACTAAGGGGGCAGTAGTTCACCTTGACGGCGCGGCCTTTTGGAGTGGTCCCATGAGAACCAATCGTTGGCGTCTATGTGTGCTCCTCGTCCTGTTGTTCGCGGTGTCGGTCGGGGGTTTCACTTCAGAATCGATGGCGCGCGGTCGGGGGTATCGACGTTACCCGCAGCCCAAGGCGATGCCGCTTCCGCAGGTGAACACCTCGGAACTTGAGGCGGCGCGGCTAAAGCTGACCGAAGCCCGGGCGGACCTATCGCGAGCACAGGAGGCTTTTGACCGCTTGTTCGCGGTTAGCTCAACCGATATCGGGAACCCGGTCTCCGAGCTGCGGCGTGCGGAGTTGGCTCACGGGGACGCCGATGCTGCCGTCGCCAAGTCGCTGGCCGGCAACGCCGACTACCAAGCCGCCGTTGTGGCCCGGGTCGATGCCGAACGCCGGCTCCAAGCCCTTCGAGATTCGGGAACGGCCACGCCTGAGCGAATTGCTGCGCTCGCGGAGGAGGCCATGAGCTGGGGAGAAAAGGCGACGAAGATCCAGGCGGGTGCCGAGAACGCGGACCCGAGTGTCGTCGCCACCAGGGCCAAGTTGATTGAGACCACAGCCCGGACGAAGAGTGCCGCTGCCACCCTCAACGCCTCGCTTCGCAACGATCCACGCTGGCTGGCGGCGAGGCAGTCGAGGGACCAGGCGAAAGAAAGAGTTGCGCTTGCGGAAGCAACGTGGGCGGCGGCACAGAATCGCCTGGCCCTGGCAAGCAGTCGGTACGATCAGGTCGCCCTCTACAACCAGCGGCACGGATTCTACAACCAGCGAGCCCAACGATTTGGCCGGTAGGCGGCGGTTGCGTCTATGACCCATCAAGTCCTGAACACGATTGGAGTATGCCATGAAATGGAAATTGACAGGTAAAACCTGCGGCATCGTCCTGGCGACGGCGCTGGTGGCAGGTTCACTGCTCCCGGTGCGCACCGGCGCGGCGTCGCCGGTGGCTACGCCCCGCGAGCATTCCGAGCAGCATGACGCCCCCTAACACGCCAAAGAGGCCGCCGCACTCAAGGCGACCTTCGACGGCCCAATCGACCTGTATTTTGACGCCGCTCAACTCGCCGCCGGCAAGCCCGGAATCGCCGGGGCGACGTTCGTCGACATCACGGGCAAAGCGCTCTTGCGCTTCGGGCGGGACGGCGAGCGATGGCTGATCGACCCGGACGCGGTGATCGCGTTCAAAATCAACAAAGCCAAATGAACGCCGCCGGTGTCCTTTGAAGGCCGATGACGCCTGCTCGAACCCGAGGTGTGTGCCAAACAGCTTCGGAAGCACGAACCGCGTTCTGGTGGTCGGGTGAGGCGATGCCCGGCGATACGAACGCTCGGCTCGATCTCCCACCGCTGATCGAACTCGTCGACCAGATCGAGGCCGGCGGAAACGGTGCGGTCATGACCATGGGCAAAGGCGGAGTGGGAAAGACAACAATCGCCGCCGCCATCGCCGTCGAGCTGGCCCGCCGTGGGCATGATGTCCACCTGACCACCACTGACCCCGCCGCGCACATCTCCGCCGCGGTTGACGGTTCGCTTGCCAACCTCACCGTCAATCGTATCGATCCCGTGGTTGAGACCAAGGCGTACCGCGACGGAGTGCTTGCAGCGTCGGCGAAGGATCTGGACGCGGCGGGCCTGGCACTTCTGGAAGAAGATTTGCGCTCGCCCTGCACGGAGGAGGTTGCGGTCTTCCGTGCGTTTGCCCGAATCCTCAACGAGGCCAGACGCCGCTTCGTCGTGATCGACACCGCGCCAATCGGGCACACGCTCCTTCTGTCGGACGCTACCGGCTCGTATCACCGCGAGATGATGCGGCAGATGAGCAACCCCTTTTTCGGTCTGAGTCCACAGGTTTCATTCATCCGATGAACAGCGCGGTTTTAGAGTCGGTCTTCCAACTGTGGAGCAGAGTATTATCTATTCCGCTGAA
>JAYVTU010000006.1:0-18425 GCA_043788485.1 Planctomycetota bacterium | reverse complement strand
GACGTCGCCCTTGACCACCGCCGTGATGTACGCGCCGCCGATCGGCACGGTCTTGACCAGCTCGACGTTCGCCGCCTTGAGCATCGCGTCGATCGCCTCAACGATGCCGGTCTGACCACGGGTCTCTACCATTCCTAATGCGTTCATGGGAAGCTCCTGTTCGATTGCGTTTTGACGAATCTTGATGTTTCGCGCGAAGAATTTTTCATTTGTCATTAATCATTTTTCATTGACCATTTCAGATGTCGCTTCAGAGCACGCTCGGGCGCATTCCGAAATGACAAATGAAAAATGATTAATGGCCAATGATTAATTTCCGCCGCCTTTTACTTCTTCGCCTTGGGCTTCGGCAGCATCGGGGGCAGCTCATCGTGCGGGCGCGCGATGACGTGCACCGCGACGACCTCGCCGATCTTGCCCGCCGCTTCGGCGCCGGCGTCGACCGCCGCCTTGACCGCCGCGACGTCGCCCGTGATGAACGTCGTGACCAGGCCGCTGCCGACCTTGTCCCAGCCGATCATCTCGACATTCGCAGCCTTGAGCATCGCATCGCTCGCTTCGAGCAGCGCGATCAGCCCTTTGGTTTCGATCATTCCGAGCGCTTGTGTGGCCATTGCGGGGGCTCCAAGAGAAAGAGGTCAGAGATCAGAGGTCAGAGATCAGTTTCAAGGCAGCGGTCCCACTGACCTCTGACCTCTGATCTCTGACCTCTTGCTTATTTCAGCAGTTCCATCCGCGTCGCCGTCTCGAGCTGGCACGCGTTGCCCTCATCGGTGTCGATGTGGACTTCGAGTTTCACCTTCGCATGTTCGCGGACGCGCACCTTGTCGAATGTCAGGCCGCAAGGCCCGTCGATCTTGAGCTTCATCTGGTCGCCGTCCTTGACGCCGAAGTGCGCCAGATCCGCCGGCCCCATGTGCACGTGCCGCTCCGCGCGGATCACGCCCTTTTTGAGCGTCAGCGCCCCATAAGGCCCGACCAGCACGCAGCCCGGCGTGTTGTCCAAGTTGCCCGAGATCCGCATCGGGAGTTCAATGCCCATGTACACGCCATCCGTGTAGCTCAGCTCAACCTGCGAATAATTCCGGGTCGGCCCGAGGATGCGCACACCGGGGATCAGCCGATTGCGAGGCCCGATGAGATTGACAATCTGCTCACTGGCAAACTCGCCGGGCTGATAGAGGTCTTTGAGTTTCGTCAGTTTCGCGCCGGGGCCGAAGAGCACTTCGAGGTCTTCGGGCGTGACGTGGCAGTGCCGCGCCGAAACATTGACGACCAGCGGATTGGGCCCGCTGTGGCTCAGCGACTTGCTCGCCAGCACCGGCGGATTCGCGCCGGGCTTCATCTGATCACGCAGCAACTGACGGACAAGCTTCTCAACCTGCGTCCGATCCATGTTCTGTGTGCCGGCCAGCATCAGTGCCTCGCTGATCTAGATATGGAAGATTCACGGCGTTTCAGGTCAGAGCTTGACCGAATGCGCATCAATCACGCGAGTATCTTGCAGTCTAGACGACCCATTGTCAACGATGATCTTCAAATGATCGTAAAATTTCATAAATTATCACAAATGAGCAGATAACGGTCGCCGCGGGAGTCGAAACCGCGTTTTTGCGTCAATTTCACGGTTTATGGCATTTTGCCATCGGTTTTTCGGGTGCCACGGCCAGCGCAGTCCGCGGAGTCGGCCGTGTCCCCGCCCCCGGTGTCGTGCGCCAAGGCACACGGCCGACTCCGCAAAGCCTGCGCTGGCCGTGGCACCCAAAACAACGCCGCCCCGCCATTGCAAGACGCCCCCCAACACCCAGCGGTACAATCGCTCATCATGCACATCCCCCACCCCGCGCACCGTCTCGTCGTTTTCATCCTCCTCGCCTTCACCATCTCCGCTCGCGCCGCAGACTACTTCCCGCCGCCCGACTCCGCCGGTGGTTGGCGCACGCTCTCCGATCCCGCGCAGATCCGCGGCCTCGCCGGCATGGACGCCGCGCGGCTCGAACAGGCCTTCGACTTCACCCAGCGATGCACGCAGAACGGCGGGCTCCTCGTCGTCCACCGCGGATATCTCGTCTTCGAACGCTACTTCGGCCGGGCGCATCGCAACGCCAATCCCGACATGGCTTCCACTGGCAAGGCCTTCACCAGCATCGCCTGCGGCATCATGCTCGCCGAGTTCAAAGACAAAATCCCCGCGGGCCTCGACACCAAAGTCTTCACGCCGCAG
The DNA here is from genome assembly GCA_043788485.1 of Planctomycetota bacterium. Classification (GTDB taxonomy): domain Bacteria; phylum Planctomycetota; class Phycisphaerae; order Phycisphaerales; family Zrk34; genus JAYVTU01. Next base: position 16,201 of record JAYVTU010000006.1, on the reverse strand, counting down.
TTCCTCCCCGAAGCCCTGCCGCTCGACGATCCCCGCCGCGCTTCCATAACGCTCGGCCAGCTCCTCTGCATGACCGCCGGTTACAACGGCGAAGGCGGCTCGCCCGTCGGCATCGTCCGCGGCAAAGCCTCGCCCATGAAGCCCGCCCCGGGTCAGAACATCCGCGACCTCGACCTCTCCTCCATCCGCACGCCGCTCTGGACCGATCCCGGCGCCGGCTACTCCTACTCCTCGCCCTCGCCGCATGTCGCTTCGATCGTGCTCCGCCACGTCACGGGCATGGAGCTGCAGGACTACATCGCCGAGCGCCTCGCCAAGCCGATGGGTTGGGGGGCGTGGGGCTACTGCCTGCACCGCGGCGACTTCGTCATGCCTCACGCCAACGGCGCCGGCTCCATCGCCGTGCACGCCACCGATGCCCTCCGCTTCGGCTACTGCCTGCTCCACCGCGGCCAGTGGGACGGCAAACAAATCGTCCCCGCCGACTACATCGCGCTGTGCAATCAGCCCTCGCCCTACAACCCGCACTGCCCCTTCACGCTGCAATTCGAGCAGAATTCCGATGCCCACGTCGCCGGCGCCCCGCGCGACGCCTACTACAAATCCGGCGCGGGCGGCTTCGGCATCTTCATCGTCCCCTCCCTCGACCTGGTCATCTACAAAATGGGCGGCCGTGACAACCAGTACGACCCCGCCCTCACAGGCCTGCCGCAAGATTTCAAATACGACGGCGCCCGCGACCACTGGGAGCCGATCCCGCGCACCCCCTTCAACGAAGGCAGCCTCGGCGGCGACGACGGCCTCCGCCGCGTCCTCGAAATGGTCACCGCCGCGGTGATCCCGCGGTGAGTATCGGTTTCTGTCCCCTCTCCCCGTGGGAGAGGGTTAGGGTGAGGGCTGTCTTTTTCTTCACCCCGTGTCCATCGGTACGATGAACGAAGGCAGAAATACATGACAACAAGCTCCATACAACATGATTGGATACGTCAACAAATTGACGCAGTATCTCCTGGCGCGTTCGCACAACTGGAACGCTTGGAAACTCTGCCTGACGAAATGAGCCGAAAAATAGCTGCGATCGCGTTGGGTTTCGCCTGCCAAGCGCAAAATGAATTGGGGATCCGCGCCGGTCGCGATGCATTTAAGCGCATTCCCAAAAATTGGGCGATCGATCATCTATATGCAACCGTGGCGAGCGCACTCGATGTGACGGACGAGTGGGAATATCGGCGACTACTGGAGTTGTTGAAAATCGAGGGCTTGCGTGAACAATTAGATCACTACATCAGGCTTGGACTGGAATCATCAAATGCTGAAATCGTCGAATCGGCACAAGACTTTGTGTAGCCGACGTGCCAATCCGGATTGAAAAACATCCCCTTTGCCCGCCCACCTCACACTCGAGCCCACCCATGAAAAATCTCCTCACCGTCACGATCGTGTGTTTCGTCAGCTCCGTGAGTCTCGCCGCCGATCTGCCCGCGATCCCGGCGGAGGCGATTGCGGTCAAGAAGGAGTTGTTGTTCAGCGATGATTTCCAAGGGGCGGAGCCGGCGAAGGTTTGGCATGCGGTGGTGCCGACGTTTGTTGTCGAGGGCGGTGTGCTCAAGGGGACGCAGACGCGGGACAAGGAGGTTCCCGCCGCGGACGGCAAGCCCGCCGTCACGGCTCACGCGGCGGTGCACGGGCTGGACATTCCCACGAAGGACAGCGTCGTCGAGGTGAAGATCCGTTTCGACGGCGCGACGATGATGGATGTCGAGTTCGACGACCGCAACTACACCGGCTCGCACTACGGCCACATCTGCCGGGCACAGGTCCGCCTGACCGGCGTGACGCTCATCGACGAGCGCGACGGCGGGATGAAAAATGAAATCCGCGAGATGAAGAAGGACCCGGCGAAGAAGGCGGAGGTCGCCAAGCTCATGGCCGGGCGCAGCGCGATGTACCCCGCGAAACTCGAAGCGGGCAAGTGGTACACGTTCGGCGTGGAGATCGCCGGCGACGAGATGCGCGTCACGCTCGACGGCAAACCCGCGGGTTATCTCAAGAGCTCCGGCATCGCCCACGCCACGAAGTCGAAGATCGAACTGGGCGTCGCCGGCAAGAGCGGCAGCTTCGACGACATCAAGGTGTGGAACGCGGAGGCGGGGAAGCGGTGAGTTTTAACACACGTTGCGCGTTCGGTTGATGCAATCAGCGAGCGCGTGTGTGACATTCGGCATGCATGGGAAACAGCATGACAGACGACCTCCCAGAATCATTGATAAGTACAGCACGATTGATAGGTCGCACGTTCGGGACGTCGATCCCATCCGAGGATTATTCTGCATTGATTACGCTTTTGTACGAACATTTATCAGATCGCAATCTTGCGACCGTCATCGCTCAATTCGTCAAGAAGGATCAAATTGTGGTCTGGAACGATATTGGTCGCATCATGTCGATGGACAAGCCCACGGCTGCAGATTTGGATCGCGTCCGCACCAAACTCGACAGGGCCGGGTTTTCCGATTGGGTATTCGAAGAATAACAGTGCAACGGCGGGGACCACGCGACCAACGGTCGCGGCTTTACAGGGGGCGGGGAGCGGTGGGAGCGCGCACGGATGTGGTCGTGAAACCGGACGTCCGGGTGGTTTCCCGGATGGGTTTTTGCAAGTGATGGGATTCGAGGGCTTAAGGCGCTGAATCGGGGGGTTGAGGGAGGGGGGGAATGTGTCCGGTCGACGGGTTTGTGCGCACAGGAGGTGACCGCGGGATACCCGCGGGGATTCGGAGGAACCTCATCCCCGGGCTTGGGGGAGAATGATGGAATTGAGTGGAGGTTGGGGGAGCCGTTTGCCCGCGGAGCTGCGAGCGGCGGAATGGATGCATTGTCGGAAGGGGTTGGTGCGTTTAGTGTGGGTGATCGATCTCCTTCACAAACAGCGAGGCGCGGCTCTATGACCAATCGTGTGATGATTATTGTGGCTCTGGGTTTCCTGGTGGCGCTGGCGACGGCGGCTCGAGCGGCGGATGCGCCTGCGATCACGCATTCGTTCCTGGCGGCGGGAGCGAAGACTTACATCATGCTGTTCGACACGGCGAATCCGAAGGGCAAGATCGTGTGGGAATATCCGGCGAGCACGCGGGAGGGATGGGTGCTGCCGAGCGGGAATATCCTGCTGGCGGTGAGCAAGGGCGGGAAGTATCCGGGCGGCGGAGCGGTGGAACTGACGCGGGACAACAAGGTGGTGTGGGAATACAAGGGGACGCAGGACGAGGTGAACTGCATCCAGAAGACGGCGGAGGGGAATTATCTGGTGGGCGAATCGGGCAAGAAGCCCAAGCTGATCGAGATGGATGCGGCGGGGAAGGTGATCGCGGATGTGCCGCTGCAGTGCCAGAACGGGAATTCGCACATGGAGACGCGGATGGCTCGGAAGCTGGCCGATGGGACGTATCTGGCGCCGCATCTGCTGGACTTTGCCGTCAAGCAGTATGACGCGACGGGCAAGGTGCTGAAGGTGATTGATACGAAGCAGGCGGGCGCGAAGGAGACCTGGCCGTTCACGGCGATCCGGCTGGGCAATGGGAACACAGTGTGCGGGCTGACGCACAGCGGTCGCGTGGCGGAGTATGACGCGGAGGGGAAGATCGTGTGGCAGGTGACCAATGAGGAAGTTGGCGGGATCATCAAGGATGCGTGCGGCGTGCAGCGACTGCCGAACGGGAACACGGTGATCACGAGCTACGCGGCGCCGGCGAATCAGGTGAAGCTGTTCGAGGTGACGCCGGAGAAGAAGGTGGTGTGGACGTACACGAATGGCGATCCGCATGGGATTCACCACTTCCAGATATTGGATACGAATGGTGTGCCGATCGAGGGGACGCCGCTGCGGTGAGCGGGCTCCGAGGACACTGCCAGGAGATGCGATGATGCGGACGCTGATGATTGGTGTGATTGCGGCGGTGATGTGCGGCGGGTGCGCGGGGCGGCAGCGCGAGGCATCGCTGATCGGGCCGCTGGGGCCGGTGACGGTGACGTGGAGCGATGCGGAGATGGCGAAGCCTTATGCGGTGCAGGAGGTGTTCCGCACGGAGCAGGCGAGTCACCATGTGGTGAGACTCGCGGTGGCGGAGAAGCCGCACGTGCATGACTCGCATGATGGGACGGTGTTCGTGTTGGCGGGGCGTGCGCGGGTGCACTTGGGTGATGAGGTGTATGAGGTGCGCAAGGGCGACACGCTATTCATCCCGCACGGGCTGGTGCACTGGGCGGAGAATATCGGGGACAAGCCGGCGCTGGCTTATGTGGTGTTCGCGCCGCCGTTTGATGGGAAGGATATTCGGCCGGTGAAGCCGTGAGCGTCACTGAACCCAGGAAGCGGTCTGCCCGAACTTGCCGCTGTGGACGATTTGGTTGAGCGGCTTGCGGACGCGCGGGGCGACTTCGCGCTGCCGGTATTCCTCGGGCAGCGTCGAGGGTTCGGCCGCGTAGCCCAGCGCCGCCATGGTGAACGGCTCGTGCGTCTCGGGAATGGTGCAGACCTGCCGGGCCTTGCTGGGCTCGAAACCCGCCATGTAATGCACCGCGAGGCCGAGCGCCGTCGCCTGGATCGCAAGATTGCCCAGCGCGAGGCCGACGTCGTGCGAGGCGTGGCGGTTGGGAGTTCCGTTCCTCTCAAAGTGGCGCTTGGCGACGGCGATCACGAGCACCGCGGCGTTCTTCGCCCACTTCTGGTTCGCCTCGACGAGGCACGAAAGCAGTCGCTCGAAGTCCTCGGGCTGGTCACGCGTGGCGACGATGAAGGTCCACGGCTGCTCGTTGGAGCTGCTGGGCGCCCAGCGTGCCGCCTCGAGGATGGCAAGGAGTTTCTCACGCTCGACGGGCCGGACGGTGTCGAACGCACGCGGGCTCCAGCGGTTGGCGATGAGCGGGTGAAGCGGATGATCGGCGGCGGCGGGCTTGTCCATGATGGAATCCTCCAATGTTGATTGTGGTTTAGAAGCTGTCGCCGAGCGCCGCCAGCTCGCTGGCCGCGTGGCCGTCGCCGCCGCGCTGCGCCGCCGCGAGACCGGCGTCGATCGCCGTCCGGGCCTCGGCGACGCGCCCGGCTTCGGACAGCAGCTTCGCCTTCTGATAATACGCGTAGGCGTAGTTCGCATCGCTGGCCAGCGTCTTATCGAGCCAGGTCAGCGCGTCCTCGAGCTGGCCGGCATTCGCGTATTCCAGGGCGATGCCGTAGCTGCAGAACGCGTCGACGGGGTCGGCGGCGTGGAACTTGAGTAGTTGCTGCAGGCGGGGCGTGGTCATGGCTGTGAGATTATCCGTTTCGTGCCCGGGAATCGAATCCGTATTGAGCGATTGTCCTGCGGCGTCTATCATCGTGCCATGCGATTCCCAGATCTCCTCAAACAGCACCGCGCGACTTTCTCCTTCGAGTTCTTCCCACCCAAGACCGATGAAGCTGTGCCGCAGCTTATGGAACGGGCGACGCAGCTCGCGCAGCTCCGGCCGTCCTTCGTCTCCGTCACGTACGGCGCCGGCGGATCGACCCGTGACCGCACGCGCGAGGTCGTGATCCGTCTCAAGCGCGAGGCGGGCATGAATGTCGCGGCGCACCTGACATGCGTCGCGCACAGCAAAGATGAGCTGATTGCGATCCTTGAGAACTACCGCCAGAACGAGATCCGCAACATCGTCGCCCTGCGCGGCGACGCTCCGCAGGATCAGGCCGGTTTCGCCGAGCACCCCGGCGGCTTCCGTAACGCACACCAACTCGTCGCCCTGATCCGTCAGCGCTTCGGCGACTACTTCGGCATCGCCGTCGCCGGTTATCCCGAGGGTCACCCCGAGACGCCCAGCAAGCTCACCGACCTCGACCGCCTCAAGGCGAAGGTGGACGCGGGCGCGGATGTCGTTGTCACGCAGCTCTTCTTCGACAACCGCGACTTCTACGATTTCCGCCAGCGCTGCGAGCTGCTGAACATCAAGGTGCCGATCGTCGCGGGCATCATGCCGATCCTCTCGCGCAAGGGCATCGAGCGCATGGCCGGTCTCTGCGGCGCACGCATCCCCGCGAAGTTGCTCGGTCGCCTGATGCGCGCCGCCAACGATGATCAGGTCGCTGAGATCGGCATCGACTGGGCCACGCAGCAGAGCCGCGACCTGCTCGACAACCATGTCCGCGGCATCCACTTCTACACGCTCAATCGCTCCAGCGCCACCGGCGAGATCTACCGCCGCCTCGGCGCGGCCGACAGCCAGGCGCTCGAGCAGCTCGTCAAGGCATAATCAGACGCTTGAAGTAGTTCGATCGAGGGGCGGCGTGTTGTCATCCGTCCCATAACACTCGGAGAATCCTCACCGCCACGCGATCCGATCCCCCCATCTGCCGAGTATTATGGTTATCCCGGTCCCGATCACCACGGAGCTCCGCTCAACGTGTCCAGCAGCTACTACGCCATCCTCGGCCTGACCCCCGCAGCCGAGCCCGAGCTGATCGACAAGGCGTATCGCATCCTCGCGCTCAAGCTCCACCCCGACCGCGATGCCGCCGCGGACCCCCGCCAATTCCAGCTCGTCCAGGAAGCGTACGACACGCTTAGCGATCCGGCGAAACGCGGCATCTACGATCAGCGCCTGCTGGCCAACAAGGGCACCGAACGCGACGTCTTCCAGGTCATCACCCTCCGCTTCGATCAGTCGCTGCGCGGCGGACGCGTCACCGTCGCACGCATCGCGCCCACCGGCCCGCGATCCATCGATGTGCAGATCCCCGCGGGCGTCGAGCACGGCGGACGCCTGCGCATCATCGGTCAGGGCCTGCCCGCCGCGAACGGCAATCCGCCGGGCGATCTGATTCTCGTCGTCGTTGTCGAGACGCATCCGCGATTCCGTCGCGAAGGCCTCGATCTGCACACCGATGTCAACGTCCCCCTCGACGTCGCAATACGCGGCGGCAAGGTGAAGGTCTCCACGCTCGACGGCGAAGCGGATATCGAAGTGCCCTCGGGCACCAGCGGCGGCGATGTGCTCCGCGCCCGCGCGCGCGGCGTTTCCCTTGGCAAGGGCCAGATCGGCGACCTCTACGCCACCGTCCGCATCCGCATCTCCAAGAACGCCGCCAAGGACGCTCAGCAACTGGCCGCCGCGCCGCCGTCTGCACCCGTGGCGCCCGAAGCACAGGGGGCGCAGGCCGTGGATTCCGCCGCGGCCTCGGCGGAGTTGGAAGCGGAGCGGCAGAAGATGCGGGAGGCCGCAGCCGAGCTCGACAAGAATCGCGCCGAGCTTCACAGCGAGCAGGCGAAGCTGGAGCAGGAACGCCGCGTGACGCAGCAGTGGCAGGGCGAGATGGAAACGCGCCGCAGCTCGCTGGAGGAAGCCGAATCGAAGCTGCAGGATGAATCGCGGCAACTTCAGGCCGAGCGCGAGCAATTGGATCAGGCCCGCGCCCAGTTCGCCGAGGAAGCGGAATCGCAAGCGCAGCAGTCATCGCAGGCCCAGAATGAGAGCCAGCGTGCCGAGCAGGCCCGGCGCGATGCCGAAGCGGCGCTGGCGCAGGAGGAAATCTCCGCCGCACGGCGCACCGTCGAGCAGCATGCCGCGGAAATCGCCGCCGCACGACTCGCAGCTGCGCAGCAGCAGAAGCAGGCTGACGAGCGAAGCAAGCAGCTCGAAGCGGATGCCGCAGAAATCAAGGCCGATCGCGAGGCGCTGCGGCGTGACAGTGAGCACCTGTCGGCCGAGATGAAGCGGCAGCGCGAGGCGGCCGAGAACCAGCTCAAGATGGCGATCCAGCGCGAGCGTGAGCTTGCCGAGCGGCAGCAGTCGCTCGAGAAGCAGGCCAAGCAGCTCGCGGAGGAAGCGAAGCGGACCGCGGAGCAGAACCAGAGGCTCGAGGAGGATTCGGCGTCGCTGCAGCAACGGACCAAGGAGCTTGATGAGGTGGCGAAGCTGCTGTCGGAGCAGCGTCGCAGCCTGGACCGCGATCGCCAGAAGCTCGTCGCGTCGATGGCGCAACTCGAGGGTCGCAGCACGGAGCTGGTCGGCAAGGACCGCACGCACGAGGATCGGCGCATCGAGCTGGACGACGAGCGGCGGCGGCTTGATGCGTGCGAGCTGGACCTGCAGAAGCAGCGCGAGAATCTCGCAACGCAGCAGGCGCAGCTCGAAGCGCGTGAGCGGGACGTTCAGCGGTTGCAGCAGCAGCTTGAAGCGTCGCGCCGTGAAGTGACCGAGCAGCATCGGGCCGCGGTGAAGATGCAGGAAGAGGCTGCGGCCGCGCGCCAGCAGCTCGGGCAGGAAGCGGCGACGATCCAGGAGCAGCGGCAGCAGCTTGCCGCGGAGATCAAGGCCCATCGGCACGACGCCGCGGCGGCGCTGGCGGCACTTGAGGCCCAACGTGCGGAACTCGCGGGGCGCGATCAGCAGGTCGCGGCCGTCAAGGCTGAGCTCGAGGAAGCGGGACGCGTCGCCGCGGAACAGTTGCGGGAGCTCACAAACTTGCGCGAGCAGGTGGCGCAGCAGGAGCAGGAACTGGCCAAGCGGCAGATGGCGACGGAGCAGCGCGAAGCGCAGCTCGCGGACCTGCGTGCCACGGTGCAGCAGCAGGAAACAGACCTGCTGACACGTCAGCGGCAACTCGATAGCCAGCGGCTGGAACTGGAGACCGCGCGGAAGGAGCACGAGGCCCGCCTCGTGAGCCTGCAGGAACTGGAGGTTCGGCTCTCGGCACAGCGCGATGATCTGCCGCAGCAGCAGCGCGAGCTGGAACAGCAACGTGCAGCGATCGAGCGCAGCGGGCGCGAGCTGGCGCAGCGCGAGGCGGCGATCGCGGCCACGGCCGCAGCGGCGACCTCGCGTGAACAGGAGATCGAGCGGCAGCTCGCGGACCTCAAGCATCAGCAGCAGCGGCTCGAGAGCCAGCAGGCCGAGACCGCGGCCCGCATGACGGAGCTGACGGCGATGCGCGAGCAGATGGAGCTATCACGCCGCAGCATGGCCGAGGTGATCGAGACGCACACACTGCGCGAGCGCGACCTGGAACAGAAGCTCACGCAGCATCATCTACGTGAGAAGCGGCTACGCGAATGGGAGACGCGGCTGATGAGCATGGAGCATCAGCTCGGCCAGATGCGCGGCGAGATGGAGATCATGGAACTCACGCCCGCCGACGAGGCGACCGAGCCTGTCCTCGCACCCCGTGATCCCTCCGGCGCAGTCGCCGCTTCCCCCACACCCTTCACCCCCCCCGCCGCGGCGCCCGTCCCAATCCCCTCCGTCCCCGCCTCCCCCTTCGGCCTGCCCGTCACTTTCACGTTCAGGCGCAACACCAATCGCCCTTTCCTCGACCTTTCCCCGCACCACATCCGCTCCGCCGCCGGCTACCGCGACATGGCCGGCATGTGGCACCTGCTCATCGACTACCTCGACAAGGCGCAGAACCCCAACAACACCTGGCCCGCCGAGATCCGCTACTACCGCACACGCAACACCGCCAACTGGCAGTGGGTCGAGACCGCCGTCCCGCGCGGCCGGTACGACGCCGTCGATCCCGCCCAGTCCGACCCCGACTGCTACGGCGCCGCGGGCCCAAGCGTCGTCTGCACCGGCGACCTCCTGCTCCTCTTCTACGCCACGCGCGGCGGAATCATCCCCGGCTCCAAGCCCAATGTCTTCGCCGCCCCCAACGAACCCGACCACATGAAGTCCGGCATCGGCCTGGCCACCGCTCGCTGCGATGCCTCCGGCGCTCCCATCGAGTCCTTCACCAAGCGTGGCCTCGTCCTCTCGCCCACGCCCGATGCCTGGGACCGATTCCGCATCGATCAGCCCTGCGCCGTCATCGACGCCGACCGCGTCCACCTCTTCTACTCCGGCTACGACGACGCCCGCGACCTGAGTCGCCGCAAGCTCGGCCTCGCCACCGCAAGCCTTGCCGACCTCCGCTTCACCAAGGACCCCGCGCCCGTCCTCGCCGCCAGCGGCGGCGGCGAGATGCCCCGCGTCTTCCGCCACGACAACCACTGGCACCTCCTCTACCACCACATGGCCTACGACACCAACGGCCGCTGGCGCCACTACACCAGCGCCGACCTCCGCAACTGGTCCCTCCGCAACGCCCGCCTCTTCGAGGGCCCCATCCACACCGGCGAGATCACGCTCCTCACCGACCCCGCCGGCAACCTCCTCGAATCCTTCCGCCCCAACGCCCTCGCCACCCTCATCGACGCCGGCGTCTCCAAACTCTGGTCCTGCGACCTCCGCATCGAACGCTAATCTCTGTTCCGCCGCTTGCGGCTTCGCGTTCCCCCTCCCCCAATTTCCAATATTCAATCTGCAATCGCGGTCACCTCCGGTGCGCACAAACCCGTCGACCGGACATCCCCACCCCCTCCCCCATCCCCCCCGATTCCGCGCCTTAAGCCCTCGAATCCCATCACTTGCAAATGCCCATCCGGGAAACCCCCCGGACGTCCGGTTTCACGACCACATCTGTGCGCGCTTCCAACCGCCTCTCCCCCGGGGAGAGGCCGGCGAGCCCGCGAGTCGGGTGAGGGTGCATCGAGAAGTTCAACGTGCGCCCCACGCCCTACAATCCGAGTACGATTACGAGCACGAGCACGACAAGATCCCAACCCCGTGCACATGCACGCGTCTCGCTCCCCTCCCCAATTTGAAATTTGCAATTCTCAATTTTCAATTTGCAATTTGCAATGATGCCTCCCACTCCCCACCCCGCCGCTCTCGACCCCGCGCTACTCCTCCGCGACTGCACCCTCACGCGCAACCGCCGCGGCGGGCCCGGCGGCCAACGCCGCAACAAAGTCGAAACCGCCATCCTCCTCACCCACCGCCCGACCGGCCTCCGCGCCGAAGCCTCCGAACGGCGCAGTCCCGCGCAGAACCAATCTGCAGCGCTCTTCCGCCTCCGCCTCCTCCTCGCCCTGGAAATCCGCATCCCGCGCAACCTCGCCGCCCCGCCGTCCGCTCTCTGGCACTCTCGCACCAGCGGCGGAAAAATCTCCGTCAACCCCGAGCACACCGACTTCCCCGCTCTCCTCGCCGAAGCCCTCGATGTCATCACCGCCGCCAACTTCGACATCAAATCCGCCGCCGTGTACTTCGCCGCCACCGTCACCCAGCTCACCAAATTCCTCGCCCTCGAACCCCGCGCGATGCAACGCATCAACGCCGAACGCTCGCAACGCAACCTGCATCCGCTGCGGCAATAAGGCATAAAGCGGGATTTTTTCACGAAGGCGCGAAGAGCGCGAAGGCGCAAAGGAAGGCAAGGAAAAGATTTTTTCACGGAGGCAGCGGAAAGGGCGGAGGTAGCGGAACAAGGCTGGGGATCGAGAGATGGATTTTTTAAAAATAATGGATCCGTGTCTTCCTTTGCGCCTTTGCCTCCTTCGCGCCTTCGTGATAAATCCCCTTCCCCGACTTCCTCCGCTGCCTCCGTGATATTCCTCTGCCTACCTCCGTGCCTTGGCCGATAGATCACGCATGGCCCGCCGCGCACCCTCATCGCTCCCCTCTATCGCCACCGCCGCAGCGCCGCCGAAAGGCGTCGCCGAGCTTGTCGCCGATGCGCAGCACCTTTCACGCGTCGTTCAGCAGGGCATCGCCAAAGCAACAATCAGCCTCGACATCATGACCGCCGACTTCAAGGCCATGCTCGTCCCCATGCCCGGCAATTCCCGCGACGCCGAGTCCATCGTCGAGGTCTTCCGCCGCCTCGTCGCCCGAGGCGTCGAGGTCCGCGTCCTCCACGCCGGTGTCCCGTCAGGCCCCGCCCTGCGCGAGCTCAAACAAGAACTCCCCGAGCGACTCACCATCCGCCGCTGCCCCCGCCTCCACGCCAAAGCCGTCATCATCGACTCCGCCGCCATGTACCTCGGCTCCGCCAACCTCACCGGCGCCGGCCTCGGCGCCAAAGGCCCCAAGCGCCGCAACTTCGAGCTCGGCCTCTGGACCGAATCCCCGCCGCTCATCGACAGCGTCCTCGATTACTTCAACACCCTCTGGGAAGGCCGCCACTGCCCCACCTGCCAGCGCCGCAACGTCTGCCCCGTCCCACTGGAGGAGCCGGAGTTGGCGTGAGTATCGGCAGTATGTCGTTGTTCACCCTTTGTAAGAGAGCAATGGCCGCAATCGCCGCGTGATGCGGGTCAGCCTTTTCTGTGCCCGCATCACGATGTCGATGTCCTTGTAAGCGCCTGGCGCTTCGTCGCGCAGGCGGTCGGAGCCGACGGGATCGAACCACGTGCCGGCCATCTGGCGGCGTAGTTGATCGGATGTGATGTGCCGCATCGCCTGCTCGCGGCTCATCGCGCGGCCTGCGCCGTGTGAACTGGAGCGCAAGGATTCCGAGCAGCCCTGGCCGATGACGTGATAGCTGCTCGTGCCCATCGAGCCGGGCGTGATGCCGGGTCGGCCCTCCGTGGCGTCGATCGCGCCCTTGCGATGCACCCAGAGCCACTGGCCCATGTGATATTCACGGCGGACGTGATTGTGATCGCATCGCAGATAGGTTGACCAGACAAGCCCGACGCCGAATAGGGATTGCATCATCTGGCCGAATCGCTGGACCATCGCGCGGCGGTTCAGTTCAGCGTAGCCGCGCGCCCAGCCCGCATCGTGCAGATAGTCGCGCCCCGCCGGTGCGGCGGCGCCGAGGTACGCGAGACCGCAGGATGAACCGACGGCACACTGGATGTAATAATCACGGATCGCCTGGCCCATGCCGCGCGAACCGCTGTGCACCATGAGCCAGAGACGGTTGTCCGATTCATCGGCCTGGAACTCGATGAAGTGATTGCCCCTGCCAAGCGTGCCGAGTTGCACGCGGCCATCACGCAACTTCATCGCATCTAGCGACGGATCACGCAGCCGCGTGCGCTCCAGCCAGGCGCACAGAACGGGCTCCCGGTTACGGATGATCGGCGCGGTCTCGCCGAGCGCATCAAGGACACGCCGCGCCGTTGCCGCATCGCCCAACAACTCCGCGCCGGTGTCGAACGCCACCGCTGCCATGCCGCAGCCGATGTCGCCGCCCACTGCCGCTGGGTAGATCAGTTCGCCCGTGGCCACGACGGTGCCGATGCACACGTCGCGAGCCAGATGGACATCGGGCATGACCGCAACGCGGCGGACATCGCGCGCCCGTCGCAGGCGATTGAGCGCCGTCTCCACGTCCTCCGGCAGCCGCTCCGCCACCCAGCGGCGGATCGGCGCCGGTTCCTTTCGCTTGCTCATGGCGTCACCTCACCCGGAATAAATTGAAACGCCAGTTGAGGCGCACGCTTACGGCTGATCGCCGCGGCGACCTCGCTCCGCAGCATCCCCGAGGCGTGTTGCAGACGTTCGAGCACCTCGGGTGGATTCAGCATTTCGCCGGGCAGGGCAGGCGCAACGACAACCAGCAGCCGGCCGGGGTCCGGCGCGGGTGTCACGGAGATCACGGTCAGCGATTGCAGGACCGGATCGTTGAAGGAACCGAGTGTCAGACGCAGTGACCTTGCGACCTGGCCGCAGAGCCGCAGTGCGCCGCGGTCGGCGTGGCGCTTTTCGTCGCGCTCCTTGCCGGCGTGGCGATCATCCAGACCATCTTCGGGGCGCAACTCGGCGCAGAGATCGCGCCAGTGCGTGGGTGAACCTTTTCGTGATTTCAAGACAGAGCTCCGATGAGCTGCGCCGGCCACGGGCCGCGCGCAGCGATAACGATTCAAGTTTTAGAGTTTGGAAAAGGTGGGAACGCGCCGCGAAAGACCGCCCGATCAGGCGGCCGAAAGACCGTGGCGCGAACCGCTGCGAGATGTCACGTCATATGCAAGCATGGCCGGCCTCCTTGGGCTGGATTTCGACGGGCCAGTCGGATTATACACGATTCAGGGAGATCAGCTCTGCCCGGCGCGGTTGAGGAAATAACCGACAAGCTTTTTACCCGCGGCGAATGCGAGGGATTTACCCACGTTCACGACCGGACCGGGGTTGCGTGCGACGACGAAGCCGCCAGCCAGTGCGGCGGTGCTCAGGATCACGCCGCGGTGGCGGCTGAGGAATTCAAGCACCGGTCCGGCTTGCGCGCCGGCGGCAAGGTCCGCCTTGGCGGCGGCGAGCTCGGCGCTCAGATCACGTTGCGGGGGGTTGATCGGCATCATTCGGTTCGGCTTGTGTTGGTGTGACGGCGAGCGGTGCGGCCGCGGCGGCAGCCCCCGCAGCGGGCGATCCAATCATCTGGAGGTATAGCGCCCGGGCGATGTACCCCACCCACGCCGCGGCGCCCAGCAGCATCACCGCCGCGACGGCGAGGGCGCCGGCGTGGTGAAGAAAGTGCTGGAGCGCAACGTAGATCGCGGCAGCCATGGCGAGGATCGCCACGACGCCCAGCACCGACGCCCCCGCCATGAGCAGCAGGATCGCGCCGATGCGGATCATCTGCTGCGAGGCGATGCGGCCCTCGGCCTCGAGCAGATTGGCGATCTTCACGATGAACTGCCCGACGGAGCTGAACATCAGCGCCGCCCGATCAGCATGCCCACCACGACGCCGACGCTCAGCGCGACCATCGCCGAGGTCAGCGGGCGCTGGCCGACGACGTTTCGCGCCGCCTTGATCGAGGCGTCCATGTGCTCGCCGGCCTTGTCCTTCGTCGCACCCAGCGTGTCCTTGCCACGCTCAAGCAGCGTCGATGCGATCGAGGTCAGGTCGGTGCGCACCCGGCCGAGATCGGCCTTGAGCATCGCCACGTCGGAAGTCAGCTTGTCATTTGCGGTCATGTCGCTCATAGATCCTCCATTGCCTCGTTGAAACATGGGTGAGTCTCCTTTAGGAAAAAAGGATCTCCGTTTAAGACCGCTCCATTGTACGTCCGCCGAAGCGACGTATTCAATAAAAAACCCCCGAAACGCGGTCATGGCGTTTCAGGGGTTCCCCGATGGCGATGATTCCGCGCGATGCGCAATGCGCCATCGCGCGAGTTTGCAGCTCAGCGGTAGCGCGGAAGCTTGATCGTCTTTCCACCCTTGAGCGCCGATTCGTGGGCACAGAGACCGACGCACGTCCAGTTCGCCGACTCGGCGGCATTGGGGAACGGATCACGGTCGTCGAGGAGCGCCGTGAGGAATTCGTGGGCGAGGTGCGGGTGCGATCCGCCGTGGCCCGCTCCCTGGACGAACGAGAGATGCGTCTTCTTGCCGAGGTCGTAGACGCCTTTGGTGGTGAACATGCGGATCGGCTTGGGCAGGCGGTGCGCGAAGTCGGGCGTCTTGACGCGCGTGGGGATCTTGTGCTCGGGCTTCTTGGCGGTGTGGACGACGAGCGGCTCGCCCTCGATGAGCGGCCACTCGACGGACTGCTTCGAGCCATAGACATCGATCGATTCGCGGTACTGACGGGCGACATCGAAGAGCGAGCGGTAGATGCGGGCCGACAGATCGGAATCGCGGAACTTGATGTGCGTCGTCTCAACGGCGAAGGGCGAGTTGTACTGCTTGATGAGCTCCTTGCGGATGGTGCCGGAGCCGAAGCAGCTCACATAGTCGGCCTCATTGCGGCCGAGCGCGAGGACGGGCCCGACGCAGTGCGTGGCGTACCACATGGGCGGCAGGCCGGGCCAGTAGTTGGGCCAGCCGTCCATGTCCTGCTGGTGCGAAGCCTGGAGGAACTGGAGCTTGCCGAGCTTGCCCTGGTCGTAGAGCTCCTTCATGTAGAGGAACTCGCGGGCATAGACGACGGTCTCCATCATCATGTACTTCAGGCCGGTCTTCTTGGTCATCGCGACGATCTTGTTGCAGTCGGCGACGCTCGTCGCCATCGGCACGGTGCACGCGACGTGCTTGCCGGCCCGCAGCGCCGCGAGGCTCATCTCCGCGTGATCGGGGATCGGGCTGTTGATGTGCACCGCGTCGATGTCGGGATCACGCAGCAGGTCCTTGTAATCGGTGTAGCGTTTCGAAATGCCGAACGCATCGCCGACGGCATGCAGCTTCTTCTCGTTGCGCTGGCAGATCGCGGCCATGTTCGCACCGGGGTGATGCTGGTAGATCGGGATGAACTCGGCGCCGAAACCGAGGCCGACGATCGCGATGTTGATTTTCTTAGCCATGGTTTGTCCTCAATGAGGTGCGGGTTTTCTGTTTAGCCGCGACCCGAGTCTTCGAGGGGAGCGCGTGGCGGGAAGCGCTCCCCTCGAAGACTCGGGTCGCGG
>JAYVTU010000005.1:0-2903 GCA_043788485.1 Planctomycetota bacterium | reverse complement strand
GACGCGAAGAAGAAAAGGATTGGTTTCGATCAATTCAAACAATTCTTTTTCTTCTTCGCGTCCTTCGCGCCTTCGCGGTTAATCTCCGGTTCCTGTTTTATCCGTGTGCATCTGTGTGCATCCGTGGGAAATTTTTGGGCTTTCCTCACGGCACCAGCGACATGCCCGTCATCGCCTTCGGCTGCTCGAGGCCCATCAGTTTGAACGCCGTCGGCACCACGTCCGCGAGGCGGCCGCCGTCCTTGAGCTTGATTTTTTTGCCGGCGTAACGCGGATCGACCACGATCAGCTCGACGTCGTACGTCGTATGCGCCGTATGCGGGCAGTTGTTGATCGGGTCCCACATCTGCTCCGCGTTGCCGTGGTCGGCGGTGATGATGAGCTGCCCGCCCTTGGCCAGCGTCTTGTCGACGATCGCGCCGACGCACTGATCGACGGTCTCGACCGCCTTGATTGCCGCGTCGAGCTTGCCGGTGTGGCCGACCATGTCGCCGTTGGCGAAGTTCACGACGATCATCGCGTAGTCCTTGTCGAGCGCGCCGAGCACCGCATCACGCACTCCGGCGGCGCTCATCTCGGGCTGGAGGTCATACGTCGCGACCTTCGGGCTCTGCGCCATCTGCCGATCCTCGCCGGGGAACGGCGCATCGCGGTAGTCGTTGAAGAAGAAGGTGACGTGCGGGAACTTCTCGGTCTCGGCGGAGCGGAACTGTTTGAGATCGTGCTTCGCCAGCCACTCGCCGCAGACATCGGCCATCTTCGGCGGCTTGACGAACGCGACCTTCACCCACTGATTCATCTCCTCCTCGTAAGCGGTCATCGTGACGAAGTGGAGATTCAGCTTCGCCCCGCGATCGAAGCCCTTCACGCCCGAATCCGGCGAGGGCTTCACGTGGCCGAGGAACTCGGGCATCACGAACGCCCGGCCGATCTCGCGCGGCCGGTCGCCGCGGGTGTTGAAGAAGATCACGGTGTCGCCGTCGCTGATGCGCGTCTTGGCCCAGTCGGTGCCGACCGTGCGGGCGGTGATGAACTCGTCGCCGTTCTGGCTGTCGTTGTCGGGGTTGTCGTAATACTTCTGCAGCGCAGCCTCGGCGCTCGGGAAGTTCGGGGCCTGGCCGGCGTTGTTGCGGCCGGTGAGCAGTTCATAGGCTTTTTGCACGCGTTCCCAGCGGAAATCGCGGTCCATCGCGTAGTAGCGCCCGATGATGCTGACGATCTTGCCGACGCCGACCTGCTTGCAGCGGGCCTCGACGGCTTTGACGGACGCGAGGCCGGTGTACGGCCCGGTGTCGCGGCCGTCGGTGAAGCCGTGGATGTAGACGGCGCGCTGGTCGAGATTCTTGCAGACCTGCAGCAGGCCGTAGAGATGGATGAGCAGCGAATGGACGCCGGCGTCGGAGAGAAGTCCGATGATGTGGACGGCCTTGCCAGATTTTTTGGCGGCGAGGACGGCGTCGCGTAGCACCTCGTTGCCCTCGAACGCGGCGCGTGCGGCCTTGGTCACGCGGACCGATTCCTGATCGACGATGCGCCCCGCGCCGATATTCTGGTGACCGACTTCAGAATTTCCCATCGTTCCTTCGGGCAGCCCGACGTCCTCCCCGGAGGTGTGGATGAGCGTTGTCGGATAATTTTTTGACAGCTCATCGCAGCGCGGCGTGGCGGCGAGTTTCACGGCGTTGAACTTGTCCTGCTCGGCGTGTGGGTTCGTGCCCCATCCGTCGCGGACGATGACGACCATCGGGGTGCGGAGTTTGTTTTCCATGTTTCGACTCCATCGCGGAAGTGCGTTTGAGACGGGAATTGTAGGCTTTTTCGCGCACTCTCACAACGCCGCGGGGGAGCGGAAGAGTTTTAACGCAGAGTGCGCAGAGAACGCGGAGAAAATAGGGAGAGAGCGTTTTCTTCTGCTTCGAAACAGATTCTTCCCGCGTCACCTCTGCGACCTCTGCGCACTCTGCGTTAAAATTTCTTCCTCGGTGCGCGGCGCGGTGCGCGATTTTTGTTCAAGCGACGGCGCAAATCCTGCCGATAAATAATTCCGTGCCAAGCAAGAATGCGATTGACGCCATTTCGTCCTTCGCGTTAAAGTGAACGTCAGCTCCGTGCAGCCTTGTTCAAGGAGATCGCGCCATGGCTAAGAAGAAGGCATCGAAGAAGGCCCCCGCCAAGAAGACCGCCAAGAAGGCGAAGAAGAAGTGACCACCGCGGCCTCGCCGAGGCGCTTGCGCCACAGCGAGGCCTGGCTCGTGTCCCCGTTTCCCCAGCGTACCTGATTGCTCCGAACTTCCGAACACCGCATACCGACAGCAACAAGGCGCAGGAGCTTGCACAAGATAAGAGGGTGGCCGCAAGGCCACCCTCTTTCTTTTTTGCGTAAAGAAAATTCCGACAGAGACACACGGCCCAAGGGCCGTCGCTAAACGGGAATCCCGCACCTGTCGCGCCCCTTGCTTGCCTGCCCAAACCGCTCCGCTATACTGCCGAATCGTCGCTCGATCCCACGCTTCCCAGGGCCCTTTGGGCAAGGAAAAAGAGACATGTCGCACATCATCGCTGAGCCCTGCATCGGCACCAAGGACACCGCCTGCGTCGAGGTCTGTCCCGTCGATTGCATCCACCCCACCAAGGACGAGGCCACGTTCGCCACCAGCGAGATGCTCTTCATCGACCCCGACACCTGCATCGACTGCGGCCTGTGCGTCGACGAGTGCCCGGTCAAGGCGATCTTCCCCGAGGAAGACCTGCCGGAGGAGTGGGCCGCGTACACCGAGAAGAACAAGGCGTTCTACGCGAAGTGAGCGACGCCGCTTGCCCGCGCGAAATTGAAAATAGCCCCCGCCGGAAGGCGGGGTTTTTTATTTGTCCCGCCGCTTGCGGCTTAGCGCTCTTTGTTTCAG
>JAYVTU010000004.1:0-4214 GCA_043788485.1 Planctomycetota bacterium | reverse complement strand
CACGAAGTCGGGGTTGTGCATCTGCGTGTGGCTGTAGCGTTCCTTGTAGAACAGGTCCTGCCACTGCTTGACCATGCCCTGGAAATCGTTGTTGAGGATGAGGATCTTGCACGCGATGCCGTACTGCGCCGCGGTGGCCATCTCCATGCCGGTCATGCAGAAGGAGCCGTCGCCGTCGATGTCGACGACGATCTTGTCGGGCATGGCGAGCTTCGCGCCGATCGCCGACGGGACACCGTAGCCCATCGTGCCCAGGCCGCCCGATGTGATCCACTGGCGCGGATACTTGAAGCGGTAGAACTGCGCGCCCCACATCTGGTGCTGGCCGACGCCGGTCGTCAGGATCGCCTCGCCCTTCGTCTGCTTGTAGAGCTCTTCGATGACCTGCTGCGGCTTGCAGTGGCCGTCGCGCGTGTCGGGCTTGTAGGCGAAGGGGAACTTGCGCTTCCACGTGGCGCACTGCTCGATCCAATCGGTGCGCGGGCGGAATTCGATCATGGGCATCAGCGAATCGAGGTTCTTGCGGGCATCGCCCTCGACGCCGAGGTTGACGGGGATGACCTTGCCGATCTGCTCGGGAGCGATGTCGAAGTGGATGATGCCGCCGGTGCCATTCCGGCCGGCCTCGCGGGCTGTCGCGCCGAAGGCGGAGGGCTTGCCGGTCACGCGGTCGTCGAAGCGTGCGCCGACGGCGATGATGAGATCAGCCTTCTGGATGGCGTAGTTCGCGTAGGCCGAGCCGTGCATGCCGAGCATGTGGAGCGAGAGGCCGTGCGTCTCGTCGAAGGCGCCGAGGCCCTGCAGCGTCGTCGTCACGGGGATGTTGCCCTTAATGGCGATCTCGCGGAGCACCGCGGCGGCGCCGCTGAGGATCGCGCCCTGGCCGACGTAGAAAATCGGCCGCTCGGCGCGGTTGATCATTTCGGCGGCGCGGGCGATCTCGTGGCTCGTGCCCAGTTCGCGGACGTGATACCCCGGCAGGTGCGGATCGACGGCGACCGCTTCCTTGAGCACCGCGGCGGTCACGTCCTTCGGCAGATCGACGAGCACGGGGCCCGGCCGACCGGTCGTCGCGATGTGAAAAGCTTCGTTGATGCGCCGGGGCAGATCGCGGACGTCCTTCACGAGGACGTTCCACTTCGTACAGGATCGCGTGATGCCCGTGACGTCCGCTTCCTGGAACGCATCGGTGCCGATCGCGCTGGTGGCGACCTGGCCGGTGAAGACGATGAGGGGCGTGCCGTCCATCATGGCGTCGGCCAGCGGGGTGACGGTGTTGGTCGCGCCGGGGCCGGACGTGACGAGCACGATGCCCGGCTTGCCGCACGCGCGGGCGTAGCCCTCGGCGGCGTGGCCGGCGCCCTGCTCGTGACGGGTGAGGATGAACTTGAAGACCTTGGATTCGTAGATCGCGTCGAAGACGGGAAGGATGGCCCCGCCGGGGTAGCCGAAGATCGTGTCCACGCCGTGCTCGCGCATCATCTCGTGGAAGATCTTGCCGCCGGTCATGCCGATGTACTTATCGGTCTTGGGGGCGGTGGGGCTGGGGATGTCGGTGCTTGCGGAGAGACTTGAACGGGAGCGGGCCATGGGAATTCCCTTCGAGGGGCGACCGGCGGCGTTGAGCGGCCGGGGCGAGTGTGAGAGTAAGGGGGAGGCGAGTGCCGGCATGAGCGGCATGACCGGAATTTTGCGGGTTAGGCCGTAAGGTTCGCACGGAGGCCTGCCCGCCGACGTACCCCGACCGTGGAAATAACCGCCACGAGATGGAGAACCGGGGTGCACATGGGCAGGTAGTATATCGGCCAAACGGGCGGGTGCCAAGGGAAAAATGGCCTCTGCCAAGGCCCCTCAACCCCCGCCATACGCTGCTAGAATGCATCCGCTTATGCGCATCTTCACCTTCAACCCGACTGGCTCCCCCGGAAGCCCCGATGGCACGGGCCTCTTCACGTTCCGCAACATCGTCCGGGCCCTGGGCTGGAAACGCTGCCTCGGGCTGCTGCTTATCGTCAGCCTGCTGCTCGCCCTGGCGGTCGTGGCACTCGCCGCGTTCGCTGTCGTCGCCGCTGTCGCGATCGGCGCCGCCGTCATTTTTCGGGTCGGCCTGTGGATCGCCGGACTGATCAATGGGGGTTCCACCACGACACTGCCCGCCCCGCTGCCCGACGACGGCCGGCGCAATGTCCGCGTCGTGGTCCGCGAAGACGCGGAGGTTGGTTGACGGGTTTACGAGTTAATGGGTTAACGGGTGAATGAGTGAGATAGCTTTCCGTATCACCTTCGATCACATCAACCGTTAACCCGTCAACTCATCTACCCGTTAACCAAAACAAAAACCCCGTTAATGCACGAGGCACTAACGGGGCGGAGGGGAGAAAGATGATCTGTTATCGCGCGTGTAGCGCACATGTTTCGAGTTGATTGAGTCTACGATATACCGATGCCGTTGCCGTTGCCCCCGTATTACGCCGACGTTTCGCCTCGAACACACCGAATTCTTTTACTGCTTTAACAAGCCTACACCGCCCCTCCCGAATATGTCAATCATTTATTGGACCAATACCCGATCACTAACCTGTGGATAACCTGACACCCCGGTCACCCCAGCGTCGGCCTCTCCAAGGTGTACCCATGAGCCGCCTCGAACATACGCGCTATGCGCAACAATTTCGACTCGCTAAACGTCGGCCCCAGCAATTGTAAACCGACCGGCAGTCTCGGGTTGCCACGGGAAAACCCGCAAGGCAGCGAGATCCCCGCGATCCCCGCCAGGTTGCAGTTGACCGTGTAAACATCGCTCATGTACATCTGCAGCGGATCGCTGCTCTTGGCCCCGAATTTGAACGCCGGCGTCGGAGCCGTCGGGCAGATGATCGCGTCACACTGTGTAAAAGCCGCATCGAAATCCTGCTTGATGAGCCGGCGAACCTTCAAGGCCCGCAGGTAATACGCATCGTGATACCCGCTCGACAGCGCGAAGTTCCCGAGCATGATCCGCCGCTTCACCTCGTCGCCGAAGCCTTCCGCGCGTGACGCCGAGTAAAGGTCGATCAGATCGCTCGGCTCGGGCGTCCGGTAGCCGTAGTGCACGCCGTCATAACGGGCGAGATTGCTCGACGCCTCCGCCGTCGCCACGATGTAGTACGTCGGGATGCCATACTCCGTGTGAGGCAGATCGACCTCGACGATCGTCGCGCCGAGCTTGCGGTAGTGCTCGATCGAAGCGTTGACCGCCGCGGCGACGTCGGCGTCGTTCGCATCGCTCATGTACTGCTTCGCCACGCCGAGCCGCAGCCCCGCCACGGGCGTCTCCAGGTCCCGGCTGTAGTCGCCGTAGCCCGTCACCGAATCCGGGGCGCTCGTCGAGTCCATCGGATCGTGCCCGCCGATCACCGTCAGCATCAGCGCACAATCGGCAATCGTCCGCGTGAACGGCCCGATCTGATCCAGCGACGATGCGAACGCCACCAGCCCATATCGGCTCACGAGCCCATAGGTCGGCTTGAGACCGACGACGCCGCAGAGCGCCGCCGGCTGGCGGATCGATCCGCCGGTGTCGCTGCCCAGGCTCGCCGCGCAGAAGTCCGCTGCGAGAGAAGCCGCGCTGCCGCCCGATGAGCCGCCGGGCACGTGGTCGGTCGCCCACGGATTGCGTGTCACGCCGCGCGCGCTGTTCTCCGTCGAGGAGCCCATCGCAAACTCGTCGAGATTCGTCTTGCCCACGATCACTGCACCGGCGGCTTCGAGTTTCTTGACGACCGTCGCATCGTACGGCGCCTTGAAATTCGCCAGAATCTTCGACGAGCACGTCGTGTGCCCCCACGTCGTGCAGAGATTGTCCTTGATCGAAATCGGCACACCGGCCAGCGGCCCGCTCAACTTCCCCGCATCGGCGAGCTTCGCCCGCTCCAGCGCCCGGTCCGCGTAAAGCTCATTAAACGCATGAATCCGCGCACCAAACTGATGGATGCGGTCGAGATACCCGCGCGTCGCATCGACCGAAGAAACCTTCTTCGCCGCGATGGCGTCCCGAAGCGAAACAAGCGTGTGCTGAGTGAGATCCATAGTCATTCCCAAAGATCCAAGACCAAGGCAAGAGTTTTAACGCAGAGGCCGCGGAGAACGCAGAGCAGAACGATTCTTGTTTTTTGTATCTCTCAATCCCTCATCTTGTCCGCCTCTGCGTTCTCAGCGGCCTCTGCGTTAAAATT
>JAYVTU010000003.1:0-2715 GCA_043788485.1 Planctomycetota bacterium | reverse complement strand
GATGCGTCCGCCATACGCGATCGTGCAGTTCGACACGGTGGTGTGCACCGCCTCAGCCCGCTCCCCCTTCTCATCACCATCGCCCCACGATTTCTTGCCGCCCATCGCACCGATTTTCACGCCCCCGCCGCCCAGATCGTAGAGCTCGCAGGCCATGATCTCGTTGTTCGCGCACGCCTCGCCGACCGAGATCGCGTACTGCCCGATGTGCCGCACAACACAGGCAAGAATGGAAATGTCCTCCGCACCGCTGAGCGTGATCGCCGCGCCGAGATTCACCTCCGCCTGCGGAAAACTCTGGCCCTGTGGCGGGAGCGTCCAATTCGCGTGCGCGAAATCCAGCTCCACCAGCTTGATGTTTTCGATGCGCTTTCCGCTCGCCGCATCGCCGGTGAATGTAACGAGTTGCTCGAGCCGCGGCGCGACAACGACCGTGTTCTCCGGCTTCTCCCCCGCCATCGGCACGTACGTCAGCTCGCCCGTCGGCCGATCGAGGTACCACTCGCCGGGCGCGCCGAGCGACTCCTTCACATTGTCGACGAGGTAGCGGTGCCCCTTGGCGAACGTGCTCCATCGGCTCTCGCTGCGCGTGTGGCCGGTGAACGTCACCGTGTGGCTCGCCGCATCGATGCTCCCGATCCGCATCCGCGACATCGTCCAGATGTGCATCGCGCACACCTCGACATCGTCGAGGTTCACCCAGTCGCCGCGCAGCTCATCGCCGCTGAACACGAACCGGTCGTGCCCCTTCCCCTTCGACGCCTCCGTCGGCGGCAGCTCCTCGGCGATCTTGTAATACCCCTGCTTCGGCAGCCGCGGCCGAAAACGCCGCTGATCGTTGACGAAGAGCTGTTCAAAATTCCACTTGCCGGATTTCACATCGGCGAGCGCGACATGCCACCAGCCCTTGTCATCAATTTTCCAACCCGTGATCTGGACGCCGCCGCTGAGCACCGGATGCTCGCCGTCAGCGGCGCGGTAAATCACGGGCGATTTTGCCGTGCCGGAATCGTTGGGCGTGAAGGCGATCGGTGCGGACAAACGGTAAGTGCCGCCGTGGATGATCACAGCGACGGGCGCCGCGCGATCCTTCTGCAATTCGGCGCGCGCCCCCTGCTGCGCGCGGGCCACCGTCGCAAACGGCGCCGCCGCGGTGCCCGCCGCGGCATCATCACCGGTCGGCGAAATGTGCAACTCCGCGGCAACGGCGGCGTGAAACGTGATGGCGAGAATCAGCAAGAGCGTGGCGGCGCGAATCATGGCGCGGGCTCCAAGATGTGGGGTTCGATCCACCTCTCCCTTCAAGGGAGAGGTCGGCGAGTCCGAGAGCCGGGTGAGGGTGAGACGCGGGGACTTTTAACGTGCGCATCGGGTGCGACGCATGCGGCTTTCTGGCCCTTTAACCCTCACCCCAGCCCTCTCCCTGGGAGGGAGAGGGGGCCGGAGGTCACACGCGGCGCGTGATCCAGGCGAGGACGCGGCGATCATAGCGTAGGACGAACACGGTGTAGGGCGTATTGCCTTCGCCGCGGAGTTCGCGCTGGGCGGAGTCGGGGTCGACCGCTCCGCCGCGCGTCTTGATCTCGATGATGCCCCCGTCGTGGTCTCGCAGCCACTGCTTCACCTTCCTCGGCCGCCATGGCATCTCCTCGATCAGCTCAAAGCCGTGAAGCCACGGCGAATCGACGGCCCGGTCCGCGGTGAAAAGGCCGAGCTGCGCGTGGACCGAGGCGACGTTCAACTGCCGCGCGAGAACGCCCATCAGACCGGCGCGCTCGATCGCCGGGTCGATCGCCATCAGATATTTCGACGGCATGGCGAACGGAAGTTCGACATTCGGATCGCCAGTGAGCGTCGCGACTTCGCGGTTGTCCTTGAAACACGTCGCCGAACGAAGGTTCGTTCCGCGCGACAGTTTGCCGCTCCACAGCACCGCCTGCACGAGTCGTCCGTGGCGACTGAAAAACTCGATCTCGCCGGGCGGAAGGCCGTCGAATTCGATGCCGGGCGAGAGCTTGATCGCGCCGTCGGGGTTGCGCTCCAGGAGCACAATGAGGTACGCCGGCCCGGGCTGCATGTCCTCGAAGGCGATGAGACGGCGAGCGCCCTGCCGCCGCGCCGGGTCGATGTGGAACGGCGTGTCACGCAGCTCCAGCGCCGTGACATCCGCGGCGACCGCTTCGCAATGCCGCCCGGTCGCCATCTCGACATTGTGCCGCGCCATCCACACACGGTCGGCATCGTGGTCGATCAATTGCACATCGCAGACCGCGGCCAGCGCCATCGCATCCCCGCCGATGCCGCAGCAGAGGTCAACCACGCCCGCCAGTTTTGCGTCCGCAAACCGGCGGGCCTTGTGCGTCGCAATGTCGAACGATGTCGCCTGCTCCATGCCCGACTCGTCGGACATAATGCGGTCCGCGAACGCCGGGAATTTGTCGTGCGCTTTCCGCCGCGCCTCGGCGAGTTCGATGGCGCAACGCACCAGTTCCGCGGACCATTTCCGGCGCAGATGCGTGATCGCCCCGGCGTCGTTCGTGTCGATCGCGCTCGCCGCCTCGATCAGCGCGGGTTCACGGTGGAGTTGGGGCCAGAGGTCGGACATTGGGGGCCTTTTTGGGTGCCACGGCCAGCGAGTCTTCGAGTCGGCCGTGTCCCCGGGTCGTGCGCCAAGACACACGGCCGACTCCGCAAAGCCTGCGCTGGCCGTGGCAC
>JAYVTU010000002.1:0-12015 GCA_043788485.1 Planctomycetota bacterium | reverse complement strand
AGCACGAGCACGAGCACGAGCACGGCGGATTATCACGTTAACCCATTAACCCGTTAACCCATCAACCCGGCTCCGCTCGCGGTTGTGCCGATGTGAGGGTGATTTATAATGGCTCCGCTACGAACAACTCTGGTTTTGGCGGGTTATGCAACAAACGGGAATCGACAAATCGAGCGATGAGCAGCTCATCGAGCGGTACCGGCTGGGCGACCGCAAAGCTTTCGAGATGCTCATCGAGCGTTACAGGCTGGAGCTGTTCCATTTCCTGGCGCGGTTCCTCAACGACCGGCCCGGGGCGGAGGATGTGTTCCAGGAGACGTTCCTGCAGGTGCATCTCTCGGCGGGGACGTTCGATGCGGAGAGGCGGTTCAAGCCCTGGATGTTCACGATTGCGGCCAATAAAGCACGCGATTACATGCGGCGAAGGGCGAGAAGGCCGGCGGCACCGATCGATGCGCCCGTGGGGGGAAACCACGGCGGGGAGGCGGGGCAGACGTTCCTGGACCTGATGGAAGCGGACCTGCCGGCGCCGGAGGAAAAGCTGGAGCGGGAGGAACTTGCGGCTTTGGTGCAGCGTACTATCCATCAGATGCCCGAGCACTTGCGCGAGATCCTGCTGCTGGCGTATTTCCAGCGGTTTTCCTACAACGAGATCGCGGATGTGCTGAAGATTCCGCTTGGGACGGTCAAGAGCAGGCTGCATACTTCGGTGGCGATGTTCGCCAAAATGTGGCAGGAACAGAACTCCGGCGATCGGCCGGCGTAGAAGGTTAATGGGAGCGGGAAAAGGACGTTGAAGAAGATTCGGGAACGTGTGAAATGAATGATCGACATCCACAATTGAGCCCCGCGGATCAGCGGGCCCTTGAGGCACTGCTTGAGGGCGATATGGACCCGGCGGTGCTGCCGACGGGGATGCAGAACCGCGCGGAGCGGCTGATGGGGTTGCTGGAACTCTTGGAACATCTGCCGGCGCCGGAGTGCTGCGATAAGCTGGTGATGCGGACGATGAAGTGCATTGAGAGCGGAACGACGCAAGGACACGAACACGATGTCGCGGCGGCTGCGGCGAGCGCGGCGGGCAACGGGCAGGGTGTGACGGTGCACCTCTGCGAGGCTGATGCGGCGGCGGTCGATGCGCTGGTTGAGAGCGGATTCGATCTCGCGGCGGTTCCGGCCGGTGAGCAGGCGCGTGGCAGGAAGGTGCTCGCGCTGCTGGGCACGCTGGACCATCTCGAGGCGCCGTCAACGGGTGACCTGCTGGCGGCGCGGACGATGCAGAGCATTCAACGCCACATCGAGCAGCAGCGGCTCGGTCAGCAGATCGATCGGCTGTCGTCGATGCCCGGCAGCGGGCTGAGCCTGCGTGAGCTTGTCGCGGTGGCGGCGATGTTCCTGATCGCGGTGTCGCTGATGTGGCCGCTGCTGGGCAGCGCCCGCAGCGCGGCTCGTCAGGCGGCGTGCTCGGCGAACATGGGCTTCACCGGGCAGGTGATGTCCACTTACGCTGCGGACTACAACAGCGCGATGCCCGCCGCGGCCGTGCACCTGGGCGATCCGTGGTGGCTGACCAACAAGTTCAACACCGATGGCACCGCACTGTCCAACTCCGCTCATCTCTTCCTGCTCGCACGCACCGACCGCATCCGCATCGATGTGCTGAGCTGCCCCGAGAACGCGGACCGCACGGTGAAGCTCGATCCGACGGCGCGTGACTGGGCCGAGGCCCGCTGCTCCAGCTTCAGCTATCAGAATCAGTACACGAACCTGAAGCCACGCCTCAATGGCGGGCCGAACATCGCCCTGCTGGCCGACAAGAACCCGTTCTTCCAGCCCGGCAAATACCGCATGGATCTCCGCTATCAGCGTCCGCAGGCGCTGTCGGAAAACCACGCCTCACGCGGCGGGCAGAACGTGCTGATGACCAGCGGTGAAGTCGAGTTCATGACCAAGCCGGTCGTCAGCAGCGACGACAATATCTTCCACGCCGGCACCGATGGCCAAGACAACTACACCGGCCGCGAAGGCCCGGCGGATATTAATGATTCGTTCCTCGTGCCGTGAGCGAGCGGAAGTTTCAGGTTTCAGAGTTACAAGTTTCAAGGGAAGCAGCCGCGCATGCGGCTCGATGTCTTGCCATTTGAAATGCTGAAACCCGAAACTTGAAACTCTTCCCGCTCCCCTTATCATTCCGCCCATGTCAAACACTCATCACGATCAAACACCGGTTGACGTCATCATCCTCATGGGCTCCGACAGCGATTGGGAGGCGATGAGCAAGTGCCACGCCCTGCTCAATGAGTTGGGCATCACGCACGATGTGCATGTCGCTTCCGCCCACCGCACACCCAACAAGGTGCACCGCATCGTGCTCCATGCCCCGGAGCGCGGCGTGAAGGTCTTCATCTGTGCCGCGGGCATGGCGGCCCACCTCGCCGGCGTCGTCGCGGCGCATACGCAGATCCCCGTCATCGGCGTCCCGATGCCCGGCGGGATCATGGACGGCCTGGACGCCCTGCTCTCGACCGTGCAGATGCCGCCCGGCATCCCGGTCGCCACGGTCGGTGTCGGCGCCGCCGGGGCCAAGAACGCCGCCGTGCTCGCCGCGCAGATCATCGCTCTGACGAGCCCCGAGGTCGCGCAGCGCGTCAAGGTCTGGCGTGCGACGCAGACGCAGGCCGTCGAGGACAAGGACACGAAGCTGCGGGCGTCGCTTGCGTCGCTCAAGAAGTGATCACGCGGTCCCGCCGAATTCGCTCCATCTCATCGCCCATCGCACGCGCAGGACCTGCGGCGTGTAGCATGTGCACATGGCCCTGCTCATCGATGCCTACAACGTCACCCACGCCAATTACCGGTTGCCGGAGCGGTATGAGATGTCTTCGGCGAGCGGATTGTGCCGGACGCTGGATCGCGTGCGCAAGGGGCGGGTGGTAGTCGTTGCCGACGGGTCGCCGAAGCCGGATGATCGGGCGAGTGCGGACACCGGCGGCGTCCAGCTCATCTTCTCGGGCAAGGGGCGTGAGGCGGATGATGTCATCGAGGACCTCATCGAGCGCGAGGCGGACCCGCGGAATCTCATCGTGGTTTCCAGCGATCATCGGTTGCAGCGTGCGGCGCAGCGGCGTGGAGCGACGTTTATGGACGCCGAGCCGTTTCTGCGGAAGCTGGCCGAGGCGCTGCAAGGCAGTGACACGCCGCTCGGCGGGCCGGAGAAGCCGGTGAACACACCCGACGCCGCGGCGTGGATGAAGAAGTTCGACATCCACGAAGGCCCGAGTGCCGCCGGAACTCCCGGCGCCCGGCCCGATGCGCAGCACATCGAGGACGAAGCGGACCGCTGGCTCAAGGAGTTCGGGATCGAGCCGGAGGAGGATTAGCCCCCGCCTCACGTTCCCGTTGTTGCACACCCCCGGAATCACTATCATCTTGCGTTTCCCCTGAACCGACCGAGAAGACATCGATGCAAGAAGCAATCCAAAAGGCCGCGGTGCTCATTGAGGCGCACCAGTACATCCGTCAATTCGAGAAGAAGACGGTCGTCGTGAAGGTCGGCGGGTCCATCATGGACGACCCGGACCAACTGACCAACATGCTGCGCGACATCTGCTTCCTCGACGCGGTGGGCATCCGCCCGGTGATCGTGCACGGCGGGGGCAAGAGCATCAATAATGCCATGGCCGCCGAGGGATTGCAGGCGCAGTTCGTGCAGGGACGTCGCTACACCGATGACCGCACTCTCGCGATCGCCGAGCACGTGCTGGTCAACGATGTGAACAAGACGATCGTGAGCTACATCAACAGCCTCGAGCACAAGGCGATGGGCCTGAACTCGCTGGCGAGCTGCGTGATCTTCGGCAAGCGGCTGTTCCTCAAGGGCGAAGAGGGCCGGCAGGTGGACGTCGGCCTCGTCGGCGAGCTGACAGAGGTCAACGTCCCGCTGCTCAACGCCCTGCTCGAAGCGGATTACATCCCCGTCATCGCCCCGATCGCGCGCGACCGCAGCGGCGGGAAGCTGAACGTCAACGCCGATTCCGCCGCGGGCGTCATCGCCGCGCAGCTCAAGGCCGAGAAGCTCGTGCTCGTCAGCGACACGCCCGGCATCCGCACCGGCGCCACCGCCGACACCTTCGTCAGCCACCTCACCAAGGCCGGCATCGAGGAGCTGATCGGCAAGGGCGTCATCGATGGCGGGATGCTGCCCAAAGTCGAAGCCTGCTTCACCGCCCTCGAAGGCGGCGTCAGCAAAACCCACATCATCGACGGCCGAATCCCCCACTCGCTGCTGCTGGAAATCTTCTCCACCGCGGGCATCGGGACGGAAATCGTGTTGAAATGAGAGAGGTCAGAGATCAGAGGTCAGAGGTCAGTAAGAAAAGACTGACCCTCCTCTGCATTTCCTTTCCTCCTGACCTCTGACTTCTGACCTCTGACCTCTGGTGCCTCATGCTCCACTTCATCGACATCGACGACCACAGCCCCGCGTGGCTCAAGCATGTGCTGGACATTTCGCAGAAGCTGCGCGACGACCTCCGCCGCAGGCGCGCGACGCCGATCCTCGTCGGCAAGACGCTCGCCATGCTTTTCGAGAAGCCGAGCCTGCGCACGCGCGTCAGCTTCGAGCAGGCGATGTACCAGCTCGGCGGACATTCCATCGTCCTCGACCGCGATGAGGTGGGCCTCGGCAAGCGCGAGAGCGTCGCAGACTTCGCCCGTGTCATCAGCGGCATGGTGGACGGCGTCATGGCCCGCGTCTTCGAACACGAAAAACTCACGGAGATGGCCAAGTACTGCACCGTCCCCGTCGTCAACGCGCTCTCCGATCACTCGCATCCCTGCCAGGCCCTGGCCGACATCATGACGATGCAGGACGAATTCGGCCTGGACCTGCGCGGCCGAAAGCTCGCCTTCATCGGCGACGGCAACAACGTCGCGCGCTCCGTCGCCTGCCTCTGCGGCAAGCTCGGCATCAAGTTCGCCCTCGCCGCCCCGGCGGGATACACGCTTCCGCCCGGCGATTTTGAGGCGATCCGCAAACTCTGCCCCGGCGCGGAGATGAGCGTGACGCACGATCCCTTCGAAGCCGCGCGCGGCGCCGATGCGCTCTACACCGACACGTTCGTCTCGATGGGCCAGGAGGACGAGAAGGAGGAACGCCTCCGCGTGTTCCGTGATTATCAGATCAACGAGAAGCTCCTCGCCGCCGCCCCGCCGCACGCGATCGTGATGCACTGCCTCCCCGCCTACCGCGGCATCGAAATCACCGACGCCGCCATGGACGGCCCGCAGTCCCGCGTGTTCCCCGAAGCGCACAACCGCCTCCACGCGCAGAAGGGTCTGCTTGCGGTGGTGATGGGCGGGCAGTGAGACAGAGGTCAGAGACCTTCACGAGGCTCGTCAATAAACACATCATTCCCACCAGCAAAGGGCATGAGATTCAATCCTTTTGCATGAAGCGCGGCAACATTCGGCGAGTATCGCTGGCGATTCGAGAATCCCTTTGTGCGATGGATGTTGTTCCAAATCCACATGCCACCAATTGTGCGCTTTCGAACGGCTCGAATTATTGCGCGCCAGACCTTGAGATGTTTTTCTTTTGTCGCCACGGTGCCGAAGTTAGCCTCACAAAGTCCAATCTTCCTAAACTCGGGCAAATTGACGATGAAGCGTTCTCGATTCTTATACTTCGGGTCGATTTTGCCTCGTCGACTTGCTGGAATCGGAACGAGATCAATCCAGAGTTCGTTAGCGCGAAGGGCGGACGTCTTTTTTACAAAATGATCCCAATGCGTCAATGGGATTACTCGGTATGGGAAGTAAACAACAAGTGCAAAATACAGAGGCGTTTTCTCGGCGAATGGCGTAATCCAATCGCGGATATCGTCGATCGTCGCGAAGGCTGCGATGGTGATCTGCATTGACTTGCCAATCATTGTGCCGCGTTACGCCCGCAGTAGACCGCGCGGAGCGCTAAGCCGCAAGCGGCGGGAGGGCGCAAAAGAAAAGACGCGGCGAATTGGCTCGCCGCGTCTTTTTGGTTTTACTGACCTCTGACTTCTGACCTCTATCTTTCCTCATGCCACCGCGACCGGCTCCTTTGCCGGGCGGGCGACTTGCTTCGCGGCGTGGTCCCAGGCGATGAGGCCGGGGATGAAGGGGGTGGCGAGGTTCGGGTTGCCCGGGATGAT
Organism: Planctomycetota bacterium; assembly: GCA_043788485.1. GTDB lineage: Bacteria > Planctomycetota > Phycisphaerae > Phycisphaerales > Zrk34 > JAYVTU01. The sequence goes on along the minus strand of JAYVTU010000002.1, from coordinate 5,827 downwards.
GCGGACGGCGAAGCCGTGGCGGCCGGAGTTGTTGACGGTCAGCGTGCCGCTGTAGCGGTAGCGGCCTTCGCCCAGCGCCTTATCCAGGGCGAGATCGACGACCTGGCCGGTGCCGATGCGGCCCTCGCTGTCCACGGGGCCGAAGTACGCCTGCACGCGCACCATCTCGGGCGTGAAGCTGTTGAGGTACACAACCGGGCTGATCTCCAGCGGCTGGCGGACGCCGAGTGGGCGCTCGGTGTCGGTCTCGATGCTCTCGACGCGGATGTCGCCCCAGCCTTGGCGGAGCTTCGTGGTGTAAGCGGCGAGCTCCTTGGCGGGGGCGAGCTTGCTGGCCATCAGCTTCTGGCTGCGGGCGTGGGCGTTGAGGTAATACTTCTCGGCGTACTCCTGCACCATGCGGTTGGTGTTGTAGACCGGCGCCATCGTCTGGATGCAGCGCTTCATCCACGCGACCCAGCGGCGGGGCATGCGCACCTCGTCGCGGTCGTAGAACATCGGGATGACTTCCTTCTCGAGCAGATCGTAGAGCGACTGGCTCTCGACCTGATCCTGGTAGTCGTAGTTGGCGTACGTCTCGCCGCGGCCGATGGCCCAGCCGGTGTCCTTCTGCCAGGCCTCGTCCCACCAGCCATCGAGGATGGAGCAGTTGAGGACGCCGTTGAGGGCTGCCTTCATGCCGCTGGTGCCCGAGGCTTCCATGGGCCGGCGCGGATTGTTGAGCCACACATCGCAGCCCTGCACGAGATAGCGGCCGACGGCCATGTTGTAGTTTTCGACGAACACGATGCGGTTGGCCACACCGTGCTGACGGGCGAAGTGGACGATGTCGCGGATGAGCTCCTTGCCCTGCGTGTCGGCGGGGTGGGCCTTGCCGGCGATGACGATCTGCATCGGGCGCTGCTTGTTGGCGATCATCGCGACGAGGCGCGCCGGATCGCGGAAGATGAGCTTCGCGCGTTTGTACGTGGCGAAGCGGCGGGCGAAGCCGATGGTCAGCACACCGGGATCGAACAGCTCTTCAGCCTTCTGGATCTCTTCGGAGTTGGCGCCGCGGCGCTCCAGCTGCTCCTTGGCGGTGCGACGGACCCAGCCGACGAGCTTCTGGCGGCGGCGTTCGTGCAGGCGCCAGAGCTCCTCATCGGGCACCTGGTTGATGCCCTGCCAGACACCGTGGTCGTCGGCATCGGTCTGCCAGCGCGAGGAGAGGTAGCGGTCGAAGAGCCACTGAAAATCGGGGCTGATCCAGGAGCGGGCGTGGACGCCGTTGGTGACGTGGCCGATCGGCACCTCTTCGCTGGGGACGCCGGGCCAGATGTTGGCCCACATCTCGCGGCTGACCTTGCCGTGCAGCGCGGCGACGCCGTTGGCGGCATCGGAGGTGCGGATGGCGAGGACGGCCATGGAGAAGAATTCGCTGCGGTTAAAGACATTCTCACGCGCCAGCGCGAGCAGGCCTTCCATGTCGAGCTTGAGGCCCGTGACGTAATCGCGGAAGTAGCGCTCGATCATCTCGGGGGGGAAACGGTCGATGCCGGCGGGGACGGGCGTGTGCGTGGTGAAGACGTGGCTGGCGGCGGCGGCCTGACGGGCGGTGTCGAAGTCGCAGTCGTGCTTGGCGATCAGCGTGCGGATGTGCTCGAGGGCGAGGAACGCGGCGTGGCCCTCGTTCATGTGGAACACGGTCGGCTCGAGCGACGCGGCCTTGAGCGCACGCATCCCGCCGATGCCCAGCACGATCTCCTGCTTGATGCGGAGCTCCATGTCCCCGCCGTAGAGCTGCGAGGTGATGGAGCGATCATCGGGCTGATTCTCCGGCAGGTTCGAGTCGAGCAGCAGCAGGCGCGTCTTGCCGATGCGGGCTTCCCACACGGCGATCTGCAGCACGCGGCCCGGCAGCTCGACGCTGACCTTGATCTGCTTGCGGCTGGCATCATGCAGCGGGCGGATCGGCAGGTTGGTGAAGTCCAGCTCGGGGAAGAACTCCTGCTGCCAGCCGTCCGCGTTGAGGTACTGCTGGAAGTAGCCGTTGCGGTAGAGCAGGCCCACGCCGACGAGCGGCAGGCCAAGCTCGCTGGCGGATTTGAGATGGTCACCGGCGAGGATGCCCAGGCCGCCCGAGTAGATCTGCAGACACTCGGTGAGCCCGAACTCGGCAGAGAAGTAGGCGATAGTGCAGTTCGCCGCTTCGGGGTGGCGCTTGTTGAACCAGCCGAGCTTCTCCATGTGCTCGGTCATGCGCTGCTGAACACGGCGCATGGCGGAGAGATAGCTCTCGTCGCTGGACAGCTCTTCGAGGCGTGCCTGCGGCGAGGAGCCGAGCAGGCGGATGGGATTGTGATTGGTCTGACGCCAGAGGTCGCGGTCGATGCGCTGGAAGAGCTCGACGGCTTCGGGGTTCCACGCCCACCAGAGGTTCCGCGCGATGTCCAGCAGGGGCTTGAGCGCCTCAGGGAGCGAAGGGACGACCTTGAACGCGTGAATGCGGGCCTGTTCGGGACTGAGCATGTGTGGGCAACCATCCTGGGGGTGAGCGGGGAGCCAAGGGGCGTCGCCGCGGGTAGTTAGGGTCCGTCCTGACCGTCTGTGGCCGAGTCCTCTCTCATTCGGCCATATCTGCCGCCAACCTTTGGCATTGGATTAGGTGAAGGCGTGTTATCGGTCCATGGATTGCCGCATCATAACCCCTTTTGCCTTCCATTTGCGGCAACCGCAGCCCGATTCACCGCATGCTCCGGCTCCCCTCCCGCCAACACCGCCAGCAAATGTCGCGCCGCTAGTTCGCTCATCCGCGCCCGCGTCTCCACCGTCGCACTCCCTAAATGCGGCAGCAATACCGCATTACCACACCCCACCAATCCCTCCACCAGTTCCGGCTCACGCTCATACACATCCAATCCCGCCCCCGCGATTGCCCCTTCGCGCAGCACTCGCACCAGCGCCGCCTCATCCACGACCGGTCCCCGCGCCGTGTTCACCAGATAAGCCGTCCGCTTCATCATCCGCAGCCGCCGCTCATCCATCAGATGCTTCGTCTCCGCCGTCAGCGGCACGTGCAGCGACACATAATCCGCCCGCGGCAGCGCCTCATCCAGCTCCATCCGCACCGCTCCCAAATCACGCTCGAAGTCCTCATGCGCCTTCCGCGCCGTGTAAATCACCTTCATCTCCCAACCCCGCGACCGCTTCGCAACCGCATACCCAATCCGCCCCGCGCCGACGATCAGCAGCGTCCGCCCCACCAAATCCCCGCCCAATAGCTGATTCGGCCCCCAACCGCCCCACTTCCCCGCCCGCACCATCGCCTCACCCTCATGCACACGCCGCGCCACACCCAGCAGCAGCGCCCACGCCAGATCCGCCGTCGCATCCGTCAGCACGCCAGGCGTATTACACACCACAATCCCCCGCTTCGTCGCCGCATCCACATCGATATTGTTGTACCCCACCGCAAACTGACTGATCACACGCAGCGTCCCGCCCGCCGCATCCATCAGCTCCCCATCCACCTTGTCATGCAACTGCGTCAGCAATCCCTCCGCCCCACGCACCCCGCGCAGCAACTCCTCCCGCCCCAGCGCCCGGTCCTCCTGATTCCCCACCACCTCATGCCCGCCCGCCCGGATCATCTCCACCCCACGCCCCGGGATCAGTCTCGTCACATAAACCTTGCTCATCACGCTCATCTCCATTGGGTTTCCGCCGCTCGCGGCTTCGCGGGCAAACGGCCCACCAAACCTAACCCCCACACCTTCCGACCGCCACCACCTCAAATCAACCCGCCTTCTCCCCCTTCAAAAATGCCCCATAAAAATTGACCCATGACAAATGCCTCATTTCCCAGGTCACCCCCCGTGCGCACAAACCCGTCGACCGGACATTTTCACCCCCTCCTCCAACCCCCTCTTTCCACACCGCTCCCGCCGAACCTCCCGTCTTAACTCACTGCCGATTCTAAACCTTAACGCTGTGAATCCACTCACGCTTCATCGCGCATCCGGGAAACCCCCCGGACGTCCGGTTTCAGCGCCACATCTGTGCGCCCGAGTTATCCACAACGCCCCGGCAGCTTCCCGCAGTCGCCGCACTTCCCCACCCGCTCCGACGTATCACATCCACGGCCAACAGCGCCCAATCCCCGCCCATTTCACCACACCAAGGAGAACCCCATGAACCGCCCCGTCAAATTCATCGCCGTCACCGGCCTCTCGCTCGCCGGATTCCTCTCCGTCAGCGCACTCGCCGCCGACAAGCCCGATGCCGCCAAGCCCGAGCCCCACAAGCACGTCACCCAGGTCTACGGCGACTTCAACTGGATGAAGTCCCTCACCGAAGAGCAGCGCGAAAAGATCCACAAGATCCAGGAAGGCTACGCCGAAAAGGTCAAAGCCCTCCGCGCCCAGGAACGCGCCGAGATCATGCCGCTCCTCGATGACAAGCAGAAGGAAGAGCTCAAGGCCCTCGACGAAAAACAGATTGAGAAGGAAAATGCCGCCAAGGCGAAGGCGGAAGCCGAGAAGAAGGCCGAAGCCGAACATAAGAAGTAACGCCGCAGCTCCGGCTCCCTCTCCCCCCGGGAGAGGGCTGGGGTGAGGGCTGCCTTTCTCTTTTGCTCCCTCCCTCTCAGCGAGCCCATGCACCGGCACGCACCACCATCCTCCGCCGCTTGCGGCTTCGCGGGCGGCGTGGTTGTGGTGACGAACACCAATCCGGCGCCCGCTCCAATCAATGAGCCGGCGGGTTCCCCCGCCACATCAGGGCGAATACACCGTCGGTAGTCCGAGCTTGCGCTTCAAGCGCTCGACGCGGCGATAATCATGCGCGCGGTCAATCATCCAGCACGTCCCGCAAAAAACCTGCCCACCCGGCGGATTGTCCCGTGCTTTTTCCGCCATTACCAGCGCCACCCGGTCAAAACCCCACGCCTCCGCCGCATCCGCACCGAACACATACACATCGTGTGAATTCTCAACCACCAGCCAGATCACCGTCGTAATCGCCAAAATCACATAAGCGCGAATCATCCGCCGCCCCGGCGGCGCATCGTGCTGTGAGGTCGACAATGTGGGCAGCATGTTGAATTGGACCCGCAAACCCGCTCGAAGTTCCATCGAACCACAGCCCTAACCACTCACCGCAATCAGTGCTTCGCATCCCCCGCCGGGATCTGCGGTGCCAGCAGCGCCCCCATCGCCGCGGCGTTCTCCGCGGCCAACCGCTTCTGCGACTCCGTCATCGGCTCGGGATGCGCTGTGTTCACCACCGAGCCCTCGATCAATTTGCCGCTCTCGTAGTTCCCCTGCTGCATCACCCGGCCCGACGAGTCGAACATCACAAACGATCCGTCACGCACATCATCACGGTACTCGATCATCGACTGCGGATTCCCCGCCGGGTAATAGGCGACCTCGAAGCCCCACTTCTTTCCCCCAATGAAATTCTGCTCCAGCGTCAGCCGTCCGCCGCGCTCAAACGTCCACAAACCCTCACGCGTGGACGCACCGAACAAGTGCCGCCGGATCATCCCCGTCGTCCGCGTCGCCGGCGCGGCCTCAACCACGGTCACCGCGCCGAAATACCCGGCGCGCGCCAGCGGCACGCTCACCGCCCCGGCGACCACCAGCAGCACAAACACAGCAATGAATATTTTCTGCATCATGATGCGTGGACGTAGTGTAACTCCCACGCGATTTCTTACCGCATTTCACATTCTGAAGCCGCGTTTGTCTTGGGTGCCACGGCCAGCGAGTCTTCGAGTCGGCCGTGTCCCCGGGTCGTGCGCCAAGACACACGGCCGACTCCGCAAAGCCTGCGCTGGCCGTGGCAC
>JAYVTU010000001.1:0-28214 GCA_043788485.1 Planctomycetota bacterium | reverse complement strand
GTATCGAGGCCCTGATGGCCGACGTGGTCCACTTCCTCGTCCAACGCAACCGCCGAAAACACCAAAAGCCTGACGCCGAATTACGCCGGGCTATTTAGTTGCAACCGCAGTTGATCGTCCAAGCTACGCGGGTTTGAAGTCTCGCTCGAATATCGCAAGTAGGACAACGCGAGGTGAGTACCTGCTGGAAGGTGCTGCAGTGCGTCTGACGGGATGGTGCGTTTGCTGAGGAATTGCTCTCGGAATTGTTCGGCCATGGCCATGAAGGTGGCGTCGCCTGTTGGAGGCAGCACGCGACCCACCAATGATGGCCAGTGCAGAATCTGGGCATCAAGGTAGACTTTGGCAAGCTTCTGCAGGTTCTCGTCGGTGGGCAATCCCCGCTCCTGGGGCGTGCGGCGCCCGACTCCGCGTTGTGGGAGCGAGTCTTCCCAGTCGGCGGCACCGACCTTGCCATCGGGGATCTTGCTATCGCCTAGTGAGGCATTCGATCGCTGTTGGTTCGCTACTGCCGATGGGAGATTAACCGATTCACCCACCACCGAACCGGGGGGCTCCGAAATGGTAACGTGCGACTGTACACCAACTTGTCTAACAATTCCGGGTGGAACCGATTCATCCCGAACTCCGGGATCAGAAACCGTGGGTTTTTTATTTGCCCACTCACAGCATGAGCATGGCATGCAGTGTCTCGTGCAGCACGCCGTTGCTAATGAGCAGACCTTTTTGGCCGTCGAACATCTGTAACGGCGAACCGTCGAGGCGCGTCACGGTACCCCCCGCCTCTTCGACGATCACGACACCCGCCGCAAAGTCCCACGGGCTCAGCCCGGGCGCGATGTAGCCATCGGCATCGGCGCTGGCGACGGCGCAGATCCCGGCGACCGCGCTGCCGTGGCAGCGCACCTGCCCCGCCTCGCGGAGCACCTGGTCGGCGAGTCGCAGCATCGGATCGCGGTACACCTTGCGCGAGAAATCGACCTCGACTTTCGCCGCGCGGATGTCGCTGACATCCGAGACGTGGATGCGATCGCCGTTGAGCGTCGTGCCCTGTCCACGTGCCGCGAGGAATGCCTTCTGCAGAACCGGGAACGCGATGCCTCCCGCCTGCACGCTTCCGCCCTTGGCGAAACCCAGCGATACGCCAAACGCCGGCAGCAAACCTTTCACGAAGTTGTGCGTGCCATCGATCGGATCGAGCACCCAGCAACGGATGTTGTGATCATCGGGAAATGTGCTGAGCCCCTCTTCCTCCGCGACAAGCCGGTCACCGGGAAACGCCGCCTGAATCGCCCTGTGCACGCGGCGCTGCACCTCCAGGTCCGTCGCGGTGAGCAGGTCCGCCGCCTCGGTCTTGCTGGAGATATCCATCGTCTGCCGCTCGCCGTAACGCTGGCGGACGAGCTCCGCCATCTCGACAAGGACTTGCTGGATGAATTGCAGTTCGCGCATGGTATGAGTGCCGAGATTTTCACGAGCGTTGTCAAAGCAAACGGCCCCGGCTTTGGACCGGGGCCGTGGGAATCGTGAAGTCAGTCAACGTTTCAGCGAGCCGCGGCGGGCGTGGCTTCGAGGCGCGTCGCGAGCTTCAGAGCCTTGCGGCCCTTCCACGCGCCGCTGTGATACGCATAGCCGGCGATCAGCGGGAAGGTGATCGTCGCTTCGCCGTAGACCATCTGTTCGTAGGTCATGTCGACCTTGCCCCAGGAGCAGGCTTCCTTGAGCGTCGAGCCGGAGAGCGCGCCATCGCGCTCGTCGGCGACGGTGAGCTGGACGGCGTACTTGTGCATCGCGGCGTCGTGGCCGAGCACCTCGGCGGCGACGACGATGTCCTGAGCGAAATTCTTCGGCACGCCGCCGCCGATCATGAACAGGCCCGTGTCCTTCGTTGCGAGCTTGAGCATCGTCAGCTCACGGAAGTCGCGGACGGAGTCGATGACCATGTGCCCCTCGGGCTTGTTCCACTGGTGATGCACCAGGCCGAAGCCCGCGGAGCAGTCGCTGAACGCCGGGCAGAAGATCGGGATGTCCATCTCGAACGCGGTGCGGGTGATCGAATCCTCGCCCTTGCCCTCGCGCTTGAGGTAAGCGCCCATCTCGGCGATGAACTGCCGGCTCGAGAAAGTGCCGGTGTCGAGCTGATTGGCGATCTGGCCGATCACATCGTCGCAGACGCGGAGATCATCCTCATCGATGAACGTGTCGTAAATGCGGTCGATGTGCAGCTCGCGCATCACGTTGTCGTTTACCAGCGGCGAGCCGATGTAGTGCTTGAAGCCCAGGCCCTCGAAGAAGTCCTGATCGACGATGTTCGCGCCCGTCGAGACGATCGCGTCCACCATGTTGTTCTTGAGCAGGTCCACGACGACCTTCTTGAGGCCCGCCGAGATCAGCGAGCCGGCGAGGCAGAGGATCACCGCGCAATCGTTGTCGGCGAGCATCATCTTGTAGATGTTCGCGGCGCGGTTGAGGTTGCGTGCCTGGAACGCCATGTGACCCATCGCATCGACGAGCGGCACGACGTTGTGCTTCGTGATGTCGATGTGCTGGATCGTGTCCTTGAGATACTGTTTCTTCTTGTCGTCCATGGCCAGGCTCCTTGCGTGCGCATAACGCGCGAATTTTGTCGCGAGTATGGTAGCAATCGTGGACTGGTAATCAATACTCAGGTCGCGTGACTTTTGCGTGAGACGATCATGCACTCAAACTTCTCGCCCAGGACCGACGCGAGCTTCACCCCGACTTGCATTAGTACGCGAACGTATTATATTAATCTTTGATGCTTTCAGGCCTTTTACCGACATTTTTCACGCTCACCGATGCCACGACCGCTGCAACCGCCGCGCCGGCCGCCGGCTCGCCGCACGCCTCGGAGATGCTCCTCGTCTCCGTGTTGCTACAACTGGCGGTGATCATCGGCGCGGCCCGCATCATGGCTGTGCTCGTGCGACGCATCGGGCAGCCCGCCGTCGTCGGCGAGATACTCGCCGGGCTCATGCTCGGGCCGTCGCTGCTCGGATGGCTGAGGCCCGACTGGTTCCACAGCGTGTTCACCGACGACGTCGTCCCCATCTTCAAAATCATCAAGGAACTCGGCCTCGTCCTGCTCCTGTTCCTCATCGGCCTGGAGTTCGACTTCTCCCACCTCAAGCAGCGCGGAGCCGCCGCCGTCGCGATCTCGATCAGCGGCATCGTCACGCCCTTCCTCCTCGGCTGCGGCCTGGCGCTGGCGACCTATGACACGCTCGGACCAGCGGACCCCAAGCTCAAGCTCGGCTTCACGCTCTTCATGGGCGTCTCGATGGCGATCACTGCCATGCCCGTGCTCGGCCGTATCCTCATCGAATTGAACCTGACGCGCAGTCGGCTCGGCACGCTCGCCATCACCGCCGCCGCCGTGAACGATGCGCTGGGATGGACGCTCCTCGCTGCGATCACCGCGCTCGTCCGCTCCGAGTTCAGCGTCAACAACATGCTGCTCATGATCGGCGAGACGCTCGTGATGGCCGCGGTGATGATCTTCATTGTCCGGCCCGTCATGCTCCGACTCATCGCCGGGACCATGAAGCGCAACGGCGGCGAGCTGAGCCTGCCGATGATCACCGTCGTGCTCATCGCGATGATGCTCGCCGCGATCGCCACCGCCGAGATCGGCATCTTCGCGATCTTCGGCGCGTTCCTGCTCGGGGCCGTGCTCGCCGGCGACGAGAAATTCCGCGAGGCGATGACCGGCCGCATGAGCGATTTCGTGACGACGTTCTTCGTGCCCATTTTCTTCGCGTACACCGGCCTGCTGACGGACATCGGCTCGCTGCAGGGATCGGCGATGTGGCTGATGCTGCTCGCGGTCCTCGCCACAGCGGTGCTCGGCAAATTCGGCGGCTGCACGCTCGCCGCGAAACTCGGCGGCCTCGACTGGCGCCAGAGCACGTGCATCGGCGTCCTCATGAACACGCGCGGGCTCATGGAACTCATCGTCATCAACGTCGGCTATCAACTCGGCGTCGTCCCCAAACCGCTCTTCTGCATGCTCGTCATCATGGCCCTGACCACGACGATCATGACCACCCCGCTCATGCTCCTCCTCGGCCGGCGCGACGCGGAGCTGCGCCCGTTCCTCGCTCAATCGAGTTTCAAGAATTGGATCACGTAGTTCAATCAATCTCACAAATATTTACGGCAGCTTCTTGATGAGCAAGTCAGCCTGCGCGGGGTCATCATGAACGCTGACCTGATAATCCTGCTCCCGTTTTGATGCTGACGAATACGTCACCGTCCAATCGCCTGTCCTTAAATCCCGCACAGCCGTTCTTGCCGGAAACTTTGCGAGGTCAGCACCAGTCGCACGCTGAAGTTTATCCGCCACTTCTATGGCCCGTTCCTTTGTGAGGCGCGGCTCCGTCGGGACCTCCTGAATATCAAAATGAACCCAAGAGGGCGGCGATTCCCGGCTAATCGCTGATCGAGCTTCATCTATTGCATTCGTACCCGGTTGCGCACGCAGCACGAAATTTAGTTGGCCATCGTTCGTATGATCGAAGGAAGATGCGAGACCCGGAATTTTTCCGATTTTCTCAACGAATTCGACGTGATCGGAAATCCACTGGAACGGTCGATGCGGCAGATAGACTGTTTCATACCGATACACAATTCCAGCAACGAGCACGACCAACACCGGAACACAAATCGCCGTTGATTTTGAAATTTTCATGGCAACACCACGGGAGATTATAACCCCGGCTGCAGCCGATCACGAATTTCATTGAGCCCCTGCAGCACATCGCGGGCGGAGCCGTAGCGGGGTTTGCGCGGGTCGTCGGGGCGGAGGACCTGGGCGGTGAGTTTGCTGATGGCCTTGGCGACTTCACTTTGCGATTCGTAACGCACGAGTTCCTTGGTGTACGGATTGGAGTGCGGCTGATCGATCTGCACAGCGAGGTAGAAAAGATCGATGGCCTTGTCCACCTGGCGGCGGGAGCGTGTGAGAAGCTCGCTGGTGACCATGCCGGTGTCGGTGAGGTGGTCGAGCATGCGCTGGATCTGGCTGGTGCGCATGATCTCGGTGAAGAGGTGATTGAGGAAGGGCGACGCGGCGATGTTTTCGCCGACGCGGGCGGAGGAGCCGTAGTCCACGAAGCCGACGCCGTAGCGCGTGATCACGAAATTATCGAGGCGGAGATCGAGGTGGATGATGCGGGCGTATTCGTGGAGTTTCTGGAGCAGGTCGGCGGACTGGATGGCGAAGTCGAGCTGATCCATCGGGTGCGTGGCCTTGCGCATCCAGTTGAGGCGGAACTGCGCGACCATGCCGCGCTCGTCCTTGGCGGTGTCGATGACGCGCGGAACGCGGGGCCGATACTGCTCGGGCAGGTCGCGCTGGAGGATCTTGAGGAATGCGGCTTCACGGGTGAGGAAGACGGGGAAGATCGTCTCGCGCAGCTTCTTGGCGCGGGCCTGGATCGCGGATTCCTCGGTGCCGGGGAATCGCTGACGGAGCCGCTCAAAAACGCTTTCCATATCCGGCACGCGTTTGACGACAGCGTAGGGGTCGCCGGGCTTGTTGCAGGGTTCGAGGTGGACGTCGTAGGTGAATCGGTCGCTGAATGTGCCGGGCGGAACGAGGTGCATTTTCCGCGCGGTGAAGTAGTAGAGCTTGGAGCCGAAGTTCGGGAGCTTGATGCCGAGGAAGCGGCGGGTCTGGCGGACGAATGTCGGGCCGCGCTCGACGAGGAAGCCCTTGCGGCCGTAGACATGGGCGAGCGCTTCGGCGCGGCGGTGGTGGCGCGAGACGAAAGTGAGCTGACCGCCCCACCGCAGCTTGTCGAAAGTCTGATGCGGGAGATGCGGATCGACGTCCGTGGCGAAGAGGTAGTCGGAGGTTTCGCAGGTCGGCAGCTCCGCGACGGTGTCGTGCTGATCGCGGTATTCGGAGTCGTGTGCGAAGACGTGGTCGCGCACGCCGGAGACCATCGCGTCCTGCTCTTTGAGGTGGGCGCGATCGCCAGCTGGTGATTCGGTTTTGTCTTCCGTCAGAAGCAAACGGGGCTCCGGAAGTGCGGCGGAGGCGGTGACGGGGGCGAGGGGAGGCGGGGATGAGTGGCAGAGTTTAGATCGACCTGCGCGGGACGCAAGATCAGTTTAGCAGGGCCGATTGCGGAACGTGCTTGCATCCGGGGGCCGCGCGGCGTACACCAGAGGGCGTCACCGCACCGTTTGGAGCCCATCATGTCCGATAAAGACCCCGGAACTTTGCCCGCGTCGGTCGTGTTTCACTCCTATCCTAAGCTGCTTTTCTGCTGGCCGCTGATCGTCGCCGGGCCGATTTTCTGGCTGCTGACCAAGACGCCCGTGCCGCCGGAGGTTCTGGGCTGGGGCTATCTGACGATCGCCACGCTCGTGTTCCTGGCGATGGGCATCGACATCGAACGCAACTTCGCGTTTGTGATCGGCGTGATCGTGCTGCTGATTTTTTTCCTGGGCTTGTGGCTGCAGTCGTCGCAGCATTTTGAATTCTTTGGGAACATCTTCGGCTGGCTGCTGGGCATGGGCGTGAAATACGACGACAACGTGCGTGGGCTGGGGCTGGGATTGAGCATCGCACTGGGGATCCCGTTTGCATTCATGCTGGTCTGGTCGCGGCTGCAGGACAAGTGGCGCATCACGCATAACGACTTCGAGCACCTGGTGTGGGGCCGATCCGATGATTCGCTGGCGCGCGGGGCGAAGCGCGTGCGGACGACGTACCCGGACCTGCTGGAGCTTCTGCTGGCCGGCGCCGGGACGCTGATCATCTACAGCGCGAGCGGGCAGACGGAACTGCTGCGCATCCAGCACGTGCCGATGCTGCCGCGTCTGCGGCGGCGGATCGAGCACCTCGTCGAGGCGACGGCGGTCGTGGTGCAACCCGAAATCGAATCGGCCAGCAGCGACGAGAGCCACGGCGAAGACGCGGCGCACGGCGAGAGTGGCGTCGGCGGGGAAAAACTGTAATACACGGAGTCCAAAGTCCAAAGTCGAAGTCCAGAAACACCAAGAAAAAAAACGCAGCCCGCGATGGGCTGCGTTTTGTGTTTCTTGACCTTGGACTTTGGACTTCTTTTCACGTCCTCGACGCGGCGGATTCGATCACTTTGTTGACCGCGTCGGCGACGATGGTCGTGGGAGTTTCGGCGAGGTGGGCGTCGAACTTCAGTTCCTTGGGGAGCACGATGTCCTTGGCGAGGCCGACGACACCGAGGCCGCGGATGATCCAGTAGGTGAGGTCGAACTCGAACCAGCGGAGGCCGTGGGCAGCGGAGCGCTGGTGGGCGTGGTGATTGTTGTGCCAACCCTCACCGAAGGCGAGCAGGCCGACCCACCAGTTGTTGGTGGAATTGTCGGAGGTGTTGAAGTTGCGATAGCCCCAGGTGTGGGACGCGGAGTTGACGAACCAGGTGACGTGATAGAGGACGACGGTGCGGATGCAAATCGCCCAGATGACCCAGGAGAGGCCGCTGGCGCTGATGCCCAACTCCGTGCGGGCCAGTTCGCCCAGGACGTAGAGCAGCGGGATCATGAGCATCGTGGGGAGCCAGAAGAGATGATGCATGATGCGGGTGACGGGATCGCGGAGGAGATCCTTGGCGGCGTCCTCACCGCGCTTGCCGTCCTCTTCGAGGTGCATGCACCAGAGTGCGTGCGCCCAGCTGAAGCCGTGCTTGGGAGAGTGCGGGTCGCCCTCTTCATCGGAGTGCTTGTGATGGATTCGGTGGACGCCGACCCACTGCACGGGGCTGCCCTGCCACGCGAGGCAGCCGCAGAAGGTGACGACGTATTCGAACCACTTGGGCGTCTTGAAGCTGCGGTGGGTGAGGAGGCGGTGGAAGCCGAGCGTGATGCCGAACGCGCCAGAGATGTAGAACATGATCACGGCGATGACCAGGCCGGTCCACGTGAAGTAGAACGGGGCGGCGAGGCAACCGAGGTGCATCAGGCCGATGCCGATGACCACGGGCCAGTCCAACATACGGAAGTTGATCTTGCCTTTAACGATGGTGGAATCCCCGGCCAGAGTCGTCTGGGGCATGTGGGCCCTTCCGTGGGTCAGAATTGAGGGGCGGGTGTTTGCGGCTGCCAGATGGGTTATCGGCGGAGGGCCGCGTTTGAGGAGAATGATGATAACGGCAAAATGCGACAAGACAAGCGAAAAGGGCGCTTTGGCCAGCAATTGCCCGATGGTGAAAATCGGCTATGGCGGCGTGCGGCTGGGGTTATGCCGATTCCGCGTTTGCGGCATGACCGAATCCATTGTCAACAAAATATCACGGAAGATACGTACTCAATGGCGGCTCTCGGATTTCGCTCCGACCGGTGCGACGGGCAGGTCACCGTCGCTGAGTTTGCGCTTGAAGAGTTCGAGTGCAAGGTCGTAGCAGATTCGCGCGAGCGCGGGATCGTAGCGGTGGCCCTCGTCGCGCATGAAGGCGTGTTGGCCGTTGAACTCGTGCCAGGTGAAATTCGTGCCGGCGTCGGAGAGCGCGGCGTGGACGATGCGGCGGCCCTCGAGCGGAACGTGCGGATCCTGCCGGCCCCAGATCATGAGCAGTTCGCCCTTGATCTCCGCGATGCGGTCGAGCGAGTTGTCGTGCGTGCCCTTGGCGAGGCTTCGCTTGTGGATGTCCGTGGCGTAAAACGTCACGGCGGCGAGGACATCGGGATTCATCGCGCAGCGGAACGCGAGGTGGCCACCGATGCAGATGCCGAGCGTGCCGAGTTTGCCGGTACAGGCGTGGTGCGATTTGAGGTAGTCGAGCGCGGCGCGGCTGTCGGCATCGTAACTGGCGAGTTCCTTGGTGATCTTGTCGGCGTTGCCCTTGTCGGCGCCGGCCTGGTCGTAGGCGAGGACGCAGCCGGGCTTCTCAAGATCGTGGAAGATCTCCGGCACGGCGACGACGAACCCATGCCCGGCAAGCATCGCGGCGGTGCGGCGGATGGGACCGGTGACCTGAAAAATCTCCGAGAACAGCACGAGCCCCGGATAGCGTCCCGGCGCCACGGGGCGGAAAATGTACGTCCGCATCGGGCCAAACGGGGTGGGAAGATCGACGGTTTCCGACTCCTGAATGATCATGCGCGGCTCCGGTGTGCGGGCATTGTCCGCTTTCCCGTTGCGACTTCAACACGAGCCACGGTCGTGCAAACAGGGGCGTTTGAATCTCTCGCGGCCGAAGCGTGGCCGCGCGTCCCCATTCCCGCTAAAATGCTCGGCCCGCAACGGCTCGCAGCGTGCGCGTTTCCCGCTGACCTCTGACTTCTGATCTCTGACCTCTGCCCTTGGAGCTCCCCATGGCCCGCCCGATGACGATGACCGAACAGATCCTCGCCCGCCACTCCGGCAAAGCGTCCGTCGAGCCCGGCGACAATGTGTGGGTTTCATGCGACGTGTTGATGACACACGATGTTTGCGGTCCGGGCACCATCGCCATCTTCAAGCGCGAGTTCGGCGAGAAGGCGAAAGTGTGGGACGCCGATCGCGTCGTCGTCATCCCCGACCACTACATCTTCACCGCTGACGAATATTGCCACCGCAACGTCCAGGTCCTCCGCGACTTCGTCAAGGAGCAGGGCATCCGCTACTACTACGACCCCGAGTTCGTCAAGAACGAACCCGGCATGCCCAACCCCTACCGCGATCCCACCAAGACGAACTACAAAGGCGTCTGCCACAAAGCACTCCCCGAAGAGGGCCACATCCGCCCCGGCGAAATCCTCCTCGGCACCGATTCGCACACCTGCACCGCCGGCGCCTTCGGCCAGTTCGCCACAGGCGTCGGCAACTCCGACGCCGCATTCACCCTCGGCACCGGCAAAACCTGGCTCAAAGTCCCACCCACCATGAAATTCGTCTTCCACGGCGAAATCCCCCCCTACCTCACCGCCAAGGACCTCATCCTCGCCGTCATCGGCGAAATCTCCGTCTCCGGCGCGACCTACAAATCAATGTACTTCACCGGCGAAGGCATTAATTCACTCACCCTCGAAGACCGCATGACCTTGACCAACATGGCCATCGAAGCCGGCGGCAAAAACGGCATCTGCGATGTCGACCAAAAAACCCTCAACTACGTCCGCGCCCGTTCCACACGCCCCGAATGGACCGTCCCCGTCGAAGATCGCAACGCCAAATACTGCTTCGAGCACCACTGGAACCTGGGCACCATGGAGCCCATGGTCGCCAAGCCCCACTCACCCGACAACAAAGACACCGCCCACAACTGCCGCCACGTCAAGCTCGACCGCGCCTACATCGGCTCCTGCACCGGTGGCAAAATCACAGACATGATCATGGCCGCCGCACTGCTCCGCGGAAACACGGTCAAGATCCCCACCTTTGTCGTCCCCGGCTCCACCGAGGTCCACGCCGACATGCTCAAGCTCAACGTCGTCGGCGAACCCAAAGCCCCCGGCGAAAAATCCGTCTACGAAATCCTCGAAGCCTCGGGCTGCACCATCGGCCCCTCCGGCTGCGCCGCCTGCCTCGGCGGGCCCGCCGACACCTTCGGCCGCCTCAATACCCCCATCAACTGCATCTCCACCACCAACCGCAACTTCCCCGGCCGAATGGGCCATAAGGACGCCGGCGTCTTCCTCGCCTCGCCGCTGACCGTCGCCGCCTCCGCCCTCACAGGCCACGTCACCGACCCCCGCGAATACATCACCGAACCCATCGCCACCGGCAGCGCAGGTCTCATCTAGCCCCAGCGCCCCCACACGCACCGCGCCCCGCATGCGCCTCCGCTTCCTCCTCTCCGCCGCTTGCGGCTTCGCGGGCGCTCGTGCACCGCGCATCCCAAATCCCTTCCACCTCCACGACTCCAAAACGCGACGCTCCCCCGCGCACCCACCCGTCGCAGCCTCAGCGCCAAATCCCTCTTTTGTTCGGGACTTTTCCCCCATTTCTCTCCGTCACTCCGCGCCGAAAAATCCCGCGCCAAAATCCCACCCGCATTTTCACCGCAAAATCGCCACCGCCCCAAATGCTTTTGCCATTCCCACATCATGATCTTCTCAACTTTCATCCCCCCGCGCCAAACCCGTGTGTCCTGAAATCCCCGAGCGCTAAGCCGCAAGCGGCCGATCCGTTTTTGCCCCGCCGCTTGCGGCTTAGCGCTCCCCGTTCCCAGAATACCGCCCCGCCGCTCGCAGCGCTTTCGCATACGGCGAATCCGGCGAATGCCCCACGTGCAGCGGCCAACCGTCATAAGGCGTCACAAACCCCCACCGCTGTGCCGCCATGTTTCCCCGTTCGGGATTCTCATCGACATACCCGATCGTCCGCCGAATCTCCTCCGGGTGATCGAGGAATACTTTCACGCGCCGTTCGTCCACGTCGGATGATCCGCGGAACGAATACCAAGAGCGCTAAGCCGCAAGCGGCCGGAGGATTGCAAACGATCAATCATCTCCTCCGCCTGGTGTTTGTGTTTGCGGATGAGAATGTGCACGTGGTCGGGCATGATCGCGCAGGCGTAACACATATAGGAACGTTCTTTTTTCGTACAGCATCAGTGGCGGTGAACGAACAACGGGTGTCGTGGCACACGAGCGCCGCGAAGCCGCAAGCGGCGAAACAGAAGGCGCACGGAAATTAAAACGTTCCAACGTTCGTGCGAATGTTGGAACGTTTTATTGTTTGAAACGCGAGACGCGGGACCCGAGACGATTTATTTGACGAGCGAGGCGGACTGTTTGAGTTTGGAACCGATGACGGCCATGAGTGTGGGGAGCTGTGCGGCATCGGGGGTGTCGAGGGCGATGCCCGAGCCGCGGACGAGGCTGGCGAGGTAGGCGCGGTCGGTGGGATCATTCGTGCGGTTGAAGAGGAGGGTGAAGATGGAGATTCCCTTGGCAGCAGCGGCGTTGGCGGAGGCGGTGCCCATGGTCGAGAGCGTGCTGGTGGCGATGAAGGGGACTCGGGCGGTGCTCGATTCGGGCTTGCCGTCGCTGACGATGATGATGGCGCGGCTTACACCCGCGGCGGGCGGCGTGGTGGGGAACTGGAGCACGGCGGCGTCGATGCCGGCGGCGATGTTGGTGCCGCTGCACTTCACGCCGCCCTTGTCACAGGTGACGATGGCGTTGATGCCGTTGATGACGGTCTGGCGTGTGGCGTAGGGCTGGAGTCCGGTGACGACGTTGCCGAAGCCGTTGAAGGTGATGAGTGCGAGCTTGGAGGCGGAGGTGGATTTGTTGAAGAGCGTGGTGACGAGGACCTGGTCGGCGGCCTTGGCATCGTTGATCTCGTCGGCGAAGGAGCCGGTGCGGTCCTGTGCGATGACGATCTCCCATGTGGAGCCGCGTTCGATGGAGGCGATGGAGGCGCGTGCCTGATCGATTTTGCCGGTGCCGAACGCGGGGCCGAAGAAGAGCGGGACGGCGTTGGAACGAGCGGCGGTCATGCTGGCGTTGACGCGGACGGCGTTGGCGGTGTTGATGTTGGCGTTGCCGGTGAGGGGTGTGAAACCGACGCCCTTGACCCAGGTTCCGAGCTGGATGTCGGAGGCGAGGAGGTTGACGTAGCTTCCGCCGGCCTTGTTTGCGGCGGCGATGGATTGAGCCTGAGCGATGGCGAGAGAGGGATCGCGCTGGAGCTGATCGGCGCCGGCGAGCGCGGCGGCGTCGGCGGCGATCTGAAGCTGCTGGGCGGAGTAGCCGGCCCACTCGGTGTCGATGGCCAGTCCGATCATGCCGATGATCACGATGATCAGCACGCAGACATAGACCAGGACAAAGCCACAGCGATCTGTCATTCGGCGTTTCATGTCAAGATCCTCCCGCTCAAACGCGTTCAAGAAACACGGCCATCCCTGGCGTTTTATTTCCACGAGCCGCGACGTTTTCGGCATCACGCCTTATTCATCGAACCAGTAGCCCGTGCAAATAAGGGGCATCCCCTGCCTAGGTATATACCCCTAGACGCCGAACGGAACAAGCATATCCATAAAATTTTTTAAGTAAATTCAGACGGCGGGACGATAAACGCGTCCCATTGCGTTTAAATCGGTGTCCGATAATTTTGACATGTCGAAAGTCGGGGGGACTGCGGCGGCTGTGGAAGCTGGGGAATTCGGGGTGTCACGGTGTGGATTCGAGGACGCCGGTCGCGCCGCCGCCGGTGAGGAAGAGGCGGGAGCCGACGACGTTGACGTCTTCGATGGGGCGATTGGTGGCGACATCGTCCTGGTAGCGGATGGCGCCGCCAGCGCGGTCGAGGAGATTGAGCTTGAGGGTTCCGCCGGTGTCGTTGTGGCGGGAGAGCAGGACGATGAAACGGTCGGCGACGTCCCACGCGGCGATCTGCACATTGTCGCCCAGCGCATCGCGCCAGACTTTGACGCCATCGGGAGTGGTCGCCACGCAGTGATCGGCGCCGATGATGATCCAGCCCTCGGCGTCGGGGTAGAGACGGAGCGGGGCCTGCACGGTGGAGCGGACCTGCATGCGGTTGACGACGCGGCCGTCGGAGAGATCGAGCCAGAGCAGATCGTCGTCGCGCGTCTGCACGACGAGGCGGTCGGGCGAGAGCCAGACGTTGTTGTCACCGGTCAGCGGCGTGCCGGGTTTGCAGACCCACGTCGCCTGTCCGCGGTTGAGGTCGAAGGCCTGGATCTCGTTCATCGACACGGAGACAAGCACCCCGCCCTCGGCCACGCCGGCCCAGAGGATCGGCTGCTTGCGCGGACTGAGCAGGCGGTGCACGATCTGCCCGGTCTGCGCATCGAAGATGCAGATGAGCGGCGAATCGTCCTCATCGGCGCCGACGAGGATCAGGAAGCGGCCCTCGAGCATCACGTCCGTCGCGGAGCGCAGCGGAGTGGAGCCCTGCCAGAGCATTTTCCCATTCTCGGGATTGAGCACGACCACGCGGCCGCGCTCATCGGCGACCGCCATCGCCACATCGCTGACGGCGACGAGCGGCTCGGAATCGGCGCGGGGACGCGCGCCGCGGCCCAGCACGATGACACCGCCGGGCAGGATGCGCTGCTGGAACGGCTGGAATTCGCGGTTTTCAGCGACGCGTGGCTCGGGGGCCTTGATCGCTGCGAGCTTCGCGCTGAGCGTTGAATCCTCCCAGCGGAGCTTGCCGGTTTCGGTGTCGATGACGCGGATGGTCTGCTGCGCAGCATCCCAGAGCCAGGTGCGGTTGCGATCGAGTGCCAGGAGATCGGGGTGGCCATTGATCGGGTAACGCCAGAGTTCCTTGAAGTCGGCGTCGCGGTACATGATGAGGTCCGCGGCGGTCATGACGGGGATGACCTCGGCGGGCGTAGCTTCGGGATCGGTGGTGGAGGGATGCGTGAAGATGCCGCGCAGCATGCGCGATGGGCCGGAGAGCGGCGGATTGACGCGGCGCGCGGCGACCTGCGGCTGCGGCGCGGCGGCGAGCTCGGTCATCCATTGCTGCACATCCACGGGCTTGCCGGCGCGGAGCGGCTTGATCGCGGGGTAACTGGCGGCGAACTGGCGGAGGATGCGGCGGGCCTTGGCGGGCTGACCAGAAGAGGCGAGGGCCTCGGCGTGACCGCCGAAGATCTGTGCGAGCAGCACGGGATCACGCGTGGCCTGCTCGGCGCGGCGGAAGAGCGATGCGGCATCGCGCGGCTGATTCCGCTGGACGCTCCGCTGCGCCGCGAGCATCAGAGCCTCGGGCGCCACCGAAGAAAGCGGATACGCATCGGCGAGTTCCGCCAGCGCATCGGGGTCGGCTTCCTGCTTGAGCTGCGCCAGACGCTGGACGGCGTACGTTTCAAATGGTGCGTAGAGCGCGGCGCCGTGGTTGGCGACGAGCAGCTTAAGCTGGCGCTGCGCTTCGAGACCCGCCTGACGCGAGCCCGACTCGTGATTGAAAAGCTGACGCCGGTAGCTCGGCTCCGACAGCACCGATTGATACTGCGTCGCCGCTTCCGTGAAGTTCGATTGGCTCTCGTAGAAATTCGCCAGCGCCAGGCGGTACGCCACCTCCTGATCCGGCCCCTGCGCCGCCGCCGCGAGACGGTCGAAGAGCTGCCGCCGCACATCGGCCTTGTTCATGCGGCCGTCTTCGATCATCTCCATGAGCTGCCCGAACATCTCGCGGCCCAGCTCGCTGCGCTGCGGTGATTTGGCGACGAGCCTCGCCGCTTGATCGATCGACTGCATCGATTCATCGATCCGCCCCGTGCTGAACGCCAGCCACGCCAGCCCCATGTGAGGCCGCGGATCCTCGGGGTGTGCAGCGATCTCCTCGAGCTTCACCTTCGACGCGACCTGCCACGTCGTGTAATTCGCTAGCGTGTTCCGGTGCGCCGCGATGATCTGACCGGGCATCACCAGCACGTTCGCCGGCAGCTCGATGTTCATCTTCTCGACGAGCAAACCGTCCCGCAGTCCCACCACTTCCAGCGCGTCACCGGCCGGCAGGAACATCAGGTCCGCCGTCACCGTCGCGCGGCCGCGAATGCTGCTGCCGCCCGGTGTGTAGCTCCACTTATTTTCCAGCGTCTTGCCGTCGAATCGATCGACGACCGTGCCGATCGCCAGCACATCGCCGCCGAGCGATTGGATGTACGACGGGTTGTGCCACCGCTCCGAGGGGATCGTCTGCGTGATCGCGCCCGTGTCGGTGTTGAGCACGCGGATCACATTCGACCACCGGTCAAGCACGACGATCCCGCCGCTGGCCAGCACCGGCGCGGAGGTCTGCCACGGTTTCGTGTCGTCATCCCCGCCGTTGCGGTCCGCGTCGATCGGAACGAGCGTCAGCCACTCCACCGAGCCGTCCACCGCCGAGAGCTTGGCGATCGAGCCGATGCGTGAATCGACGTAGATCCAGCCATTTTCGAGCACCATGTGATCGAGGCCGGGCATCGGCCGATTCGCCAGCGCCGTGCTGCCCAGGTGCCGCATCCACTGCGTCGCGCCCGTCCGCAGATCGAGCGCCACCACATACGCGTCCTGAAACTGCGTCCGCTGACGGCGGCGGAGCGTGGCGTACACGCGGCCCTCCGACACGATCGGCCTGCCGTACCAGAACGCATCGCCGAACTCCTCGGCGAGTTTGTCGGGGGAAAGCGTCCACTGCACCGCGCCCGTCCGCGCATCGAGGCACGTAAGCTGGCTGAAATTCGTCGGCCGGTAATAGGGTGAGATCGTCACCATCGCCGAGTAACCGATCACCGCGACAACCCGCTGCGACGCCACCGCCGCGACATTGAGGTCCAACCCCTTCGGCACCCAACGCCCGAATGTCCGCCCCAGCGCCTGCAGATCCTCCGGCGTCTCCATCAACCGCTTTTCCCACAGCAGATGCCCGCTCGTGATGTCGATCGCGCGAACGCCCCGGCCATCATTCATGTACACCGTCGAACCGGCGACGACCGGCATCAGATTCAGGAACCGCCCATCCTTGCCGTAGGATTCGATCGACTGCCGATCCGACGGATTGCTCTCCAGCAGGAAATTCTCGGCGCCGTCCGTGGGGATCGACCAGAGCGGCGGCGTCACCACGCGCGGCGCATCGGTCTTGCCCAGCGAGTCCAGCGCGCTGATCGGCCGTGTCGCGATGCGCTGACGCAGCGCCGCGTGGATGCGCTCCACCTCGGCGACGCCCGTCGTGTCCCCTGCTTTCACCAGAGCCGCACGCGCATCGGCGAACTTCGCATCATTGCCCATCATCGCCGCGGCGCTGGCGGTCAGTCGTGACCAGAGCTGTTTGCGTGCCGCGAGGTTCGGATGGTCCGCGATGCGTGCCAGCACGATCGAAGCCGCGTCGGCCTCCCCCGCTTCCAACTTCACACCCGCAAGCCGGAGGCCCGCATCGAGCCCCGAATCCGTCAGCTCATAGCGGCTCAGCGCATCGGTGAGCTTCACCGCATCGTTGCCCGCGTCCTGCAATGCTTTCGCGCCCGATGGTTCGTAAATCTGCCGATAGGCGATGAGCAGCTTCGGCGTCTCGAGCAGCATGCGCGCAACAGCGTAGCGCGCTTCCGTGTAGCCACTCCCGGCCGGCAGAAGCTTCTGGCCGTGCTGGTCGAGCACCTGCTGCATCAACTTCGCCGCCTGCTCGGTCTCGCCTTTGGTCATGCGATCCCGCGCGGTTTCGAGCAGCTCCGCCGCAACCGGCGAATCCTGCACATAAACCACCGCCCCTGTGGGAGGAGCCGTCTCGTCGGATAGTGCGATGGCGGAACCCGCTATAACGCTCAGCAAAACCAGCCAAAGCGCCCAAGACAAGCGGGAGGAACCGGTGTGTCGCTTCTGCATGACCGGGGATTGTATCGACCCTTTGACCCTTAATCGAAAAAATACCCGCGGGGCAAACTACAGCCCGGCCGTCCGATGGCCGAAGACTAAGGGAGTGTGCAGTTGGGTCGTTCTCGTGTTGTGAACTGATGCGAGGGCCGAACCATGTCGAGCTTGGCAATTCAGGGCGTTTCTACGGGCAAAATCGGACCGGTCCACCATCGCCGCGGCAGGCGGGTCATCCTGCTGCTCATCGCGCTGGCGATCCTGGGCCTCGGCGACCTCTACGCCACCATCGTCCACGCCCGCACCATCGGCATGAACGAGCTCAACCCCATCGGCGCCTACCTCATCGCCGCCCACAGTGCCGCCGGCCTCATCCTCTGGAAGCTCGGCACCATGGGTGTCACCACCGGCGCCCTCATGAAGGTCCGCCACCACCGCGTCGCCGAAACCGCATGCTGGATGCTCGTCGCCGTCATGGTCTGCCTCACCTTCCACTGGTCCAGCTACAACCAGCAGCTCAGCCACGAACTCGCCGACGTCGGCTACGACGCCGTCTGCTCCCAGATGCAAAACCAACTCGCCGACGGCGCGGATTGAAACGAGGCGTGGGCACTTCAGTGCCCACGGTGCCTTGTAAGCCTTCAGATTTGCGAAACACCTTAAGATCGAACGGCATCGACGGAGAACGATGCCCAGTCCAGCCCGGCCAAATATGCCCCCGCTTTTGGCTTCGCATTGAACACGCCACTAAACATCCCCAACCTATTTTCATACACACTCGGTCCGGTCACGTGCCAACCGTTGGCCAATGCGTCGGCCAGACGAAGCGTTTCGAATACTACATCCGACATTGGAGATTCTTTTTCGGTTGTCTCAATCCTGCAGTCCCACAATTCTGGAATTTTCCAATACTGTTCGCAACACAGCACCTTGAAATCTGCACCGAAAAGACGCCGTACCTCATTAAGACGACCTTCGGCCTTTTCCAGACTTTTCACACGAAACATCAAACGCCATGTTGTCTGATACTTCATGCGCGATCCTCGTTTACCTCTCCGCCAGCGTCTGAGCGAGCGACATCGCTTCCTCTTTCGTCGTCACCTGCAAACCCAATTGTGCATCGTAGACGTGATCCAGAATCTGCTTGAACGCCGGGCCGGGTTCCATGCCCGCGGCGACGAGATCGTCGCCGGTGACCAGCGGCGTCGGGGCGACGCCCTCGTCAAACAGTTTCGCCGCCTCGCGGTCGATCATGACTAAGTCCACCGCCCCACTGCTGAGTTTCGCCACCGCGCCCAGCAGTTGCCGCACGCGATCCCAATCCGCGCGGGCGAGCAGGCGTTTGCGCTGCGCGACGTTCAGCTCCGGCCAGAGTACCACGCGCGGCATCACATGAAGCAGCGCCTCCGCTGCGTCGCGGTGTTCGTTGGAGAGCATCAGCGCCTTGCGCCACGTCCGCACCACCGCCGACACCTTGATCCGGTCCAGCGCATCGATGAGCCCGACGCGGCCGCCGCCGGGTTGGTGCGGCTGGATGTAGCGGTCGATCGCCCACGCCGCCAGGGCCGTCGTGCTCGCCGCCGCCGCGGGCAGGCCGCCGAGCGTGATCGGTTCCCGATCGCTGCGCGGCTCCTCGAGCACCGCCTCGTCGAGATGCATCTGTTGAAGGAGCCGCGCCGCGCGGGCGCGGTGGCGGTCCTCCATCATCTCCTCGATCTCGACACCGATGCGCTCGCGGCTGATTGCCTTGAGCTTTTTCGCGTTCGTCTTGATTGCCTCCGCCGTCGCCGGGTCGATGTCGAACTCAAGCCGGGCGGCGAAACGGGCGGCTCGCAGCATCCGCAGATAATCCTCGGCGAAACGAGCCTGCGGATCGCCGATCGCGCGGATCACGCGCTGCTCGATGTCGGCGCGACCCTCGACGTAATCGATCACCTTGTCGGCGACGGGATCGTAGAACAGGCCGTTGATCGTGAAATCGCGGCGCTGGGCATCGTGCTGGGCGTCGGTGAATTGGACATTATCCGGGTGACGCCCGTCGGCGTAGCCCCACTCCATGCGGAACGTCGCGATCTCGACGGGGACATCGCCCATGTGGGCGAGCACGACGCCGAACGCCTCGCCGACGTGCTTGGCGTGGCGGAAGAGTTCGAGGACGCGCTCGGGTTTGGCGTCCGTGGCGACGTCGAAATCGCTGGGGTGACGGCCCATGAGCTGATCGCGCACGCACCCCCCGGCGAAGTACGCGACGTGCCCCGCGGACTGCAGCAGGCGCACGATCTTCACCGCCGCGCTGCGGTGACGTTCGGCGATCTGTTCGGGCGTGTCCATCGAAAACCCGGGAAGAAGGGTTCAGGGTTCAGGAATCCGGGGGCGCGAGGCCTAGGCACTTCAGTGCTTAGGAATGGTTTGGCTTCTCATACATGTGCAACGTCATCGACCCATACGCCCATCCCACCGGCGGCGCCCATCCCATGATCTCGCCGAGGCTCACACCCGTTTCGGTCCTCAGGATGAGCCATGCGCCTGGCGCACATTTCGCCGCGAGGCGCTCGATCTGCTTTTTCACGTGCGCCGCCTCCGCCTCCTCTTCCGTCATCGTGTAAGGCGGATCGACGAACACGAGTGTCAGCGGCTCGGCGCCGAGCGTGTGCAGCATCCCGGCGCTCAGCGCATCGCTGGCCGACGTGACGGAGCGCGACCCTTCCTTAAGCGTCTCGATGTTCGTCCGGAGCAGTTTCAGCGCCGACTTGTCACGCTCGACGAACGTGACCTTCTTGACGCCGCGTGAGAGACACTCAAGTCCCATCGACCCGGTGCCGGCGAAAAGATCGAGCACGATCGAATCCTCTTCAAGTCGGCCGTGCGCCCAGAGGCGATCGAAAAGCGCCTGCTTGACGCGGTCCGTAATGGGCCTGGTGTTCTGCCCCTCGGGCGAAAGATAAGTCCGCCCACGATGTGTGCCCGCGATGATTCTCATGGCGACATTCTACATCATCACGCCCGTGCGACGACATACGCCACCCACGCGTCATGCTCCGCGAAGTCGAATTTCTCGCTGAAGCCGTCGTCGACCTCGAAGCAGTTGCGGACGTGGGTGAAGCCCGCTTCTTCGAGGATCTCGCGGAGTTCGGGGAGCGTCCAGAGGCGCCACCAGTAGGTGAAGGCATCGCGGATTTTCGAGCCGTCGCGGAAATGGAAGTGGATGACGTTGATGACTTCGTGCGTGATCGGGTCGTAGTCGAGTTGTTCCCAGAGGTAAGTAAAATCGTCGAAACGGCGGCGGTCGGTGCACTCTTTGAGCGAGGCGGGGCCGCCGTAGGCGTCGAGGATGATCAGGCCACCGGGGCGGATGCGGCGGCGTGCGTGACGCAGATACGCCAGCAGATCTGCGCGCGTCTTGTAGATGAAGTGCGAGAAGTTGAGCGAGACGAGCACATCGGCACGCGGCCCAACGGAGCAGCGGCGGACATCGGCGCGCACGAGCTTGAGGCGTTTCGCGGCGTCGCCGAGCGGCTTGCGGTTGCGCCGGTCGGCGTAGCGGATCATGCCCGCGCTGATGTCCACGCCGATCGCACGGCGATCGCGGCCGCTGCGCACCCACGTGGACGCCAGGTTCGCCGTGCCGCAGAAATCCTCACGGAGCACCTTGCAAGGCCCGCGCCGCAGGCCCTTGAAGAGGTGCTCGATGAACCCCACCATCAGCACGGGCTGCTGCACGGCGAACTCGTAGAGCTGATGTCGGTCGGCGTTGCGGGCGGTGAGCATGGCGGTGAGTTTAGCGGCGATTGTCGCGCTGCGGGGAACACGGCCCGTGGAGGCCCGCTAAACTGTCGGCCCATGAAACGGAAGAAGACCAAGTCACTCACCCTCGCCCAGCAGGCCGACAAGCACGCGCTCTACCTCAAGAGCGTGCAGGCACCGGATGTTGAGGTCGATTTTTTCGCACGGACCTACCGCAGCATCTTCAAGCGTGAGCCGCTGGTGCTCTGCGAGGATTTCTGCGGCACGGCGGCGATCTGCTACGAATGGGTGAAACCTCACAACCGTTACGCGGCCCAGCGTCGGGCGATCGGCGTGGACCTCCACGCGGCGACGCTGGCGTGGGGCAAAAAGAATCTCGGGGCGATGCTGCCGGCTGAAGTGCGAGAGCGTGTCACGCTGCTCAAGCGCGACGTGCGCACCGTGGGCGGGTCGAAGGCGGACATCATCTCCGCGCAGAACTTTTCGTTCTGGATTTTCAAGACCCGCCCCGCACTTCTCGAATATTTCCGCGCGGCCCGGCGCAACCTCGACCGTGATGGCATCTTCATCCTCGACCTGACCGGCGGGTACGGCCTGCTCAAAAGCCCGCACATCGAGAGCCGCCGCATCGCCAAGGACACGCGGTACGTCTGGGATCAGCAGCACCTCGACCCCGTCACGCATGACTGCCGTTTCGCGATCCATTTCCGCTTCGCCGACGGCAGTGAAATACGCAACGCCTTTGAGTACGATTGGCGGCTCTGGTCGATCCCCGAGACGCGTGAACTGCTGCTCGAGGCCGGTTTCGACGCGGCTCATGTCTACTGGGAAGACGAAGACGCCAAGACCCGCAAGGGCAACGGCCGCTACCGCCGCCGCGAGCGCGGCACCAACGACCCGGCGTGGCTGGCGTACGTCGTGGGCGTCAAAGGCAAGCAGAAATATTCCCCGCATTCGAGATAAGCAGGCACCATGAAGATTCAGGCACCCAAAGGCACGCGCGACTACTACCCGCAGGAGATGGCGTGGCGGAATTTTCTGGAGAACGCGTGGCGCAGCGTCTCGGTGCGCAACGGGTTTGAAGAGGTCGAGGGGCCGATCTTTGAATCGCTCGATCTTTACAAGGTCAAGAGTGGCGAGGGGATCGTGTCGGAGCTTTTCCACTTCACCGACCGCGGTGACCGGGAGATGGCGATCCGTCCCGAGTTTACGCCGACGCTCGCGCGCATGGTCGCGATGCGGGCCAATGCGCTGCCCAAGCCGATCAAATGGTTTTCGATGCCCAATCTCTGCCGCGCCGAGAATGTGCAGCGTGGGCGGCTGCGCGAATTTTTGCAGTGGAACGTGGACATGATGGGCATCGAGGGCCCGCAGGCGGACGCCGAGACGATCTTCACCGCGGTCGATTCGCTGCGCGCGCTCGGCCTCAAGGCAGAGCACGTGAAGGTGAAGATCAGCCACCGCGATGTGGTGAAGCGGATCATGCTGCGCCTGGGCGTCGCCGAGGAACTGATCCCGTCGGCGTTCGTGCTGCTCGATAAGCGTGACAAGATGGAGCCGGCGGAGTTTAGCGCCGCCGTTGCCAAGCTCGGCCTCGACGCACAGACCATCGAGCGCTTCAACGCCGTCGCGCGAATCAAACTGAGCGGCGCCGGCGCGTGGTCGGAGATCGCCGAGAAGTTCGCGATCCCGGAGCAGGATCTGCAGGACCTGGGCGCGCTGCATGAGCAGCTCGCCGCATTCGGCATCTCCGATTGGTGCGAGTACGACTTGGGGATCGTGCGCGGCTTGGCGTACTACACGGGCACCGTTTTCGAGGTCCACGAAGCGACCGGGGCGGAGCGCGCGATCGCCGGCGGCGGGCGATACGACCAGCTCATCGAACTTTTCGATGGCCCGAAAACCCCCGCGGTCGGCTTCGGCATGGGCGACGTCGTGCTCACGCTTGTGCTGCAAGACAAGGGCCTCGTCCCCGCGGACGTCTCGCCGCCGGTGGACGTGTTCGTGCTCGCCGCCGATGAGGCGTCGCGCAAGGTCATGCCGGGGATCGTGGCGATGCTGCGCGGCGCGGGGCTGCACACGCGCATGAGCTACAAGACCTCGACGAACGTCGGCAAACTGCTCAAGGACGCCGATAACGTGCGGGCACGCTTCGCGGTGATCGTCGAGAGCGAGGGGTTCTCGCGGAAGACGGTGAAGCTCAAGAATCTGCGTGATCAGTCGCAGAGCGAAGTACTCATCGCCGAACTCACGGCGATCTGCGGCAAGCGGTGATTTGTTTGGGTGCCACGGGTCGGCCGTCCGCGGCAGACCCGTGTGTCTTTTTCAGTGGACATACATGAGCACTGGTCTGCGGAGGAACCGCCGACCAGTGGCACCCGAACTTTACCGATCAATTCGGCAGCACCACGCGCAACCACGTCATCTCCGTGTCGATGTGCAGCGTCGGGTTGCGCATCGACGCCGGGAGAAGCACCGTTTCGGCTTGCGTGAGGCTCACTTCATCGAGGCCGCCGTCGTCGCAAGTCAGCCGGCCCTCGCCGCTGAGGATCATCCATATCTCGGCGCCGCGGTTGCGCAGCGGCATGTGATATTTCGTCGAGGAGATTTTTTCGAGGTGGAAGTGTTCGCAGTCCACAAGCACATCCACGGTCAGCGCATCGCGCATCGTCCGGGTGCGTGGCACGCTCTTCGTGTTGCCCCCGCCGACGAAATCGATGCACGCCATCGCCTGCTCGACGTGCATCTCGCGGCCTTTGCGGCCCCAGTCGTAGACGCGGAACGTCGTGTCGCTGGTCGTCTGCACCTCGGCGACCATCACACCGGCACCCAGCGCGTGGCAGCGACCGGCCGGCAGGTAGTAGCACTCGCCAGCGCTCACGTAGATGAGATTGAGCAGGCTCTCGACATTGCCGGCGATCAGCGCGGCGTGGAACTGCTCGCGTGTGACACCGGGGAGCAGGCCGTTGTAGATCACGGCGCCGGGCGCAGCGTGGAGGATGTACCACGCCTCGCTCTTGACGAACGTGCCGGGGTGCGTGGCGACGTAATCAGCGCCGGGGTGCACCTGCACGGAGAGATTTTCGCGGGCATCGAGGTATTTGATAAGCAGCGGGAAGGCGGCGTCGGAATCGACATCGCGGCGACCGATGAGTTCGGGGCCGAGGTCGCTGAGCAGATCGTGAAGCGTGCGCCCGGCCAGCGGCCCGTCGGCGACAACGGATCGCGTCGCGTTGCCGCCGCTTACGACCGGCACGTCAGCTAATTCCCACGACTCACCGATGGCTTGATCCGATCCGCCGGGGAGCGACCGACCGAGGCGCTCCAGACCACGACCGCCCCAGACGCGCGCCTGGTAGATCGGCCGAAATTTGAGCGGGTAGAGCGCGGTGCGCATCATCGGTCTTGCCGTGGTGAGAGTCGCCATGGTCCTGTTTATCGGCTGCCTTTACAATCGGCCTTAGTCCCCGCGACAAGCGAAAATGAAATGCCGAGGCAGTTAAAACGCCGCGGCATGGTTGAAAGTTCGCTCACGCCGATTGAAAATATCGGACATGGCCCAGCGGCGTTTTCACTACGATGCGGCGTTCGAGCACTACCTGCGGGCCAATCAGATTCCCTACGTCGCGGTGGACGAGGCGCGCAAGGCGATGCAGGGGCCGCGTAAGCTCAAGAGCTTTGACTTCGTCGTGTACGGCAAGAGCGGGCCGAATCTGCTGGTCGATGTGAAGGGCCGCAAGCACAGCGGCAAGAGCCACAAGTCGCTGGACAATTGGGTGACGGCCGACGACGTGGCGGACCTGCAGCAGTGGGAAAAGATTTTCGGCGACGGGTTCAAGGGGACGCTCGTCTTCCTTTACTGGTGCGCGGTGCAGCCGCCCGATGCACTGTTTCAGGAGATTTTTTGTTATCAGGATCGGTGGTACGCGGTGCTGGGGGTGACGATCGATGCGTACCGTCAGAAGATGGGGCGGCGAAGCGCGAAGTGGGACACGGTGCACGTCCCGGCGGATGAATTTGCGAGGCTCGCCCAGCCGCTGTTCAAGATGCTTTGACGCGGAAACCGGGACCAGCGGATTTAGCGCGAACCAGCGACCGCCGCCGTGCGTCTAACCCTTAACCACTCTTCCCGGGGGCATTTGCCTTGCAAGGGCCTGACCAGCGCGTATGATCGAACACATGCACAAGCATGCCATTTCCGCGATCGTCGGGGCGTCGGCGATTCTGGCCGCATCGGCCGACCTCTGGGCACAGGCCGCCACCAAGCCCGGCCCGCCGCCAACGTCACCGGGCTACGTCGGCTACATCATCGCCGTCATCATGGTCGCCGGCGTCTGCGTCGCCGCTTTCAAACAATCCAATCGCGGCCACCAAGACTGAGCCGCTAAACGAATCGAACCTGGACCTCGAACAAGCGAAGGAGCCGGTCATGAGTCGCAAAAGCCTCGGAGGTTTGATTGTCATCAACGTCGTGCTGATCGCCGTGCTGGCGCTGCTCAGCTTCACGCCGCAGACCGCCGAAGCCCAGCTCGGCGGGGGACGCCGCGCGGGCGACTACCTCATGGTCGCCGGCACGCTGCCCGGGCGTGACTCCAACGCCGTCTACATCATCGACCTCAACAACGCGGCGATGATGGCCGTCAACTACGACAACACGCAGCGCACCCTCACGCCCCTGGGCAGCGCCCGCGACCTGACCGCCGACTTCACGCCCGCCGGCGGCAAAGGCGCCGGCGGCAACCGCTGATCACCGGCGTCCCACGCCGCCGATCGCGACGCGTTCAACCTGCGACCCCCATGCTCAGAATCGTCCCGGAGCCCCCGCCATGAAACGCCACGAACTCGCCTGCTATATGCTCATCGCCTCGGCCATCGTCACCTCCGCGCTCATCTGCGCCCGCGCATCGAGCGTCATCGACTCCCGTGCCCAGGCGGAGATGGCCGTCCACAAGGACGTCCTGACCGTCATCTCCACCAAATTCCGCAACGACAGCGAAATCGTCTACGTCCTGGATTCCAAGAACGAGCGTCTGCTCGCCTACATGTACGATCCCAACCAGAAGTTCATCAACCTGCTGCCCGGCGGATCGATGGACGTCGCCGACGCCTTCCAGCGCACGCTGCGCCCCGCCGGTCCCACCGGCAGAGTCCCGCGCGTCTCGCCCCGCTGATCGAATCGATTCCGTCATGTGAATCTCCGCAACGCCCCGCCGCAACCGCCCAAGGACGCGCCGCGCATGCCCCTCAGTTCCGACCGTTACCAAGCCTGGACCCAAGCCGGCCTGCGCAACGAGCCGATCAGCCGGCAAGACGCCGCCGCCATTCTCGACGGCGGCGATCTCGATCTCATGTCGCTTCTTCACGCCGCGGGCGCCGTCCGCCGCCACTACTACGGCAACACCGTCAACATCCACATCCTCGACAACATCCGCAACGGCGCCTGCCCCGAGGACTGCGGCTACTGCGGTCAATCCAAAGATTCGTCGGCTGACATCCAGCCCTACAAACTCAAGCCCGTCGATCAGATCGTCGAGGACGCCGTCGCAGCGCAGCAGCGCGGCGCGTTCCGTTTCTGTATGGCCATGTCCGGCCGCGGTCCCAGCGACCGCGACGTCGATCACATGTGCGACGCCATCAAGCAGATCAAGTCGCGCGGCATCCGCACCTGCCTCTCCGCCGGCATCCTCGATCAGCCCAAGGCGGACCGTCTCAAAGCCGCGGGCCTCGACCGGCTCAATCACAACCTCAACACGTCGCGCAGCCACTACCCCGACATCTGCACGACACACACCTTCGACGACCGCATCAACACGCTCCGCGCGGCCAAGACCGCCGGCATCGGCATGTGCTCCGGCATGATCGTCGGCATGGCCGAGTCGCACGCCGACATCGCCGACGTCGCCTTCACACTCCGCGACATGGGCGCCGAATCGATCCCCGTCAATTTCCTGCTGCCCATCGACGGCAACCGCGTCTTCACGCCGCAGTCCAACGGCCAGCCGATCAGTCCGCAGTACGTCCTCCGCGTGCTGTGCATGATGCGGCTCGTCAATCCCTCCGCCGAGGTGCGCATCGCCGCCGGCCGCGAGCATCACCTCCGCTCGCTGCAACCCCTCGCCCTCTGGCCCGCCAATAGCCTCTTCATGGAAGGCTACCTCCTGACCGTCGGTCAGCAAGCCAGCGATACCCTCCGCATGATCCTCGACGCCGGATTCAAACCCGTCATCGAGCAGCCCTCGCTCGTCCCCGAAGCCCTGCGCCACCTGCTCGACGCGCCGACCGAAGTGACGCCCGAAAACGCCCTGCCGCACAGCGTCGACGCCGTCCTCCCCGAGATGACGACAACGCTCAAACCCGGCATCGCGCGCAAGCCGCGCCACGATTTTGTGCCGATCGATTCCGTGCGTATTTCGTAAGCGATTGCATCAAGGATTGGAAACCACGCGGTTCGTCAGGCTCACCGTGATGCGCGGCTCCGTCGCCTGCGCCGACTCTTCATCGTCGGGTTTCGCCAGCAGCGCCTCCGCGGCGGCGCGCGCCGCTTCAAGCTTCGGCCAGCGCACGTCGCGGAAGCCGGTAACCATCTCCGGCGTGCCGAGCACCGCGAGCCACTTCGCGTATTTCGTCGGCGTGCTCACGTCGCATCGCTCGACCAGTTGTTCGTACCACTCCCGGTAGATCATCTCGCGCTTGTGCCAGAACGGAGCCAGCGTCCGGATGAAGCGGCAGCCCGACAGCAGATGCAGCTGCCACTCCCGGCTCCGCCACGTCATGCTCCATCGCCGCCCGAACATGCGGATCTCCGGCTTGTGCACACGCCGGTAGGTCAGCCGATCACCGAGGCGGACATCGACACCGAATCGCTTCTCGTCCCGCTTCCGTTTCGCAGGGCTCCGCAACAGAGCCGCGACATAGATCTCGTCCTTGATGAGCATCACCTTCGCCAGATTCCAGATCACCGTGCGCGTCAGCGCCAGCTTCTGCGACGCCGTCTCCTTCTCCAGCACGCTCATCACCCGCCGGCCGTAGCGGCGTGCATAGTCCATCCCGCCCCACACCATGCAATCCGCCGCTCGCACCGCGAAATCCTTCCGCAGCGTCTCGTCGGCTCCGCGCAACCGCAGCGCCGCCAGCACCGGTCGGATCGCCGCGATGTACTGCCGCGCCGCCCTCCGGCCGCTGCTGCCCGGCCTGCGCTCGGTCAA